>PDRS01000006.1 GCA_002746885.1 Candidatus Saccharimonadota bacterium | reverse complement strand
ACACCAGTTGAGCCAGTGGAGCCAGCCGCACCGAGCGAGCCAAGCAAACCGCACGTCCCAGGAGCTGCTGACGAAAGCGCCCCTGGAGTCTTGACGGAAACTGCGGGCGAGCCAACCGCACCAGTCGAGGTCGTCGAGCCAACGGAGCCGCAAGATGCCGTACTTGGCCCGCGTGAGACAGCACCCAGCGGCAGCGAAGCTTCTGAGTCTGAAGAGTCTGGATCTGGACCTGAATCTGAGTCTGAACCCATCACCGCCCACAGCCCCGAAACCGCAGGCAATAAGCTTGTCATCCGCTCTGCGGTGGCAGAAGCCAGTAGAAGATACAAGAAAGATGCTCACGTGTGGCTCGAAGATCTTGGTCTCTATGCCGTCGTTGATGGCGCGAGGGAACAACACGACCCGCTGCTGGTCGCACAGAACGTCGCTGAAGGCGCAAAGCTCTTCGCTCATTTTACAGAGAAAAAGCACGGAAGCGATTCTAGAAACATAGAAGCAGCTGGCGCACTCCTGCGAGGTGTTTTTGGGGAAGGCAAACATTCGCTAAACAACTTAACAAAAAGAGCAAAAGCGAATGGAGAAGATTTAGACAACGCGAGCGCCGCAGTTGCAGCCGTAGCTACAGTAGAGCAAGCCGACGGAACACATCTCGCATGGCGCTCAACAGGAAGTGATCCGATAATCTTACTCTACCGAGATGGAAACGTCACCAGGATAAATGAAGAGCAAATCGATGAGGATGATCCTAATCGTGTAAAAAACAAAATCTCTTCTGGGTGGCATGGTTCAGAAGATGTTTATGGTTCGCTTAAACTTTATCCAGGCGACAAAATTCTCGTGTGCTCAGAGGGCATCACTGGAGACTGGTCAGCAGAACGACTGACCCGCGCTGAGTGGGCTGAAGGCTTTAGCCAACCCACTCCAGACGCAGTTGCACGATGGTTCGTGCAAAACGGCGGAGCGAGTACTGCGCTTGTGTTATCCACGGAAGAGGATGGCAGCATGCGCAATATTCCTACCGAACCCGCTATCGTAAGCCCCTGGAGTGAATACTGGGGCGCAGATGCCACACGTAGTACAGAGTTTACCCCTCCTGCCCCTTATAATGAAGGACTCGGGAACGATATTACCCCTGCCCTGCCCCCGTATGGTAGTGAACCAACCAGGGAATATCAGCCGCCACCCCCAGGAAGCCCTGTTGATTCTACGGTAAGTGGTAGCGGCGGCAGGCAGGAGCACAACACCAGCAGGCGTCGCAGAATAACCCGCAAATTGGCAGCTGGAGTTCTTTCGGTAATAGTTATACCGCCGGTTTTTAATGGTGTCGGCGGGGAGATACTACAAAATCTGCCGAGCGGTACTGCAAGTGCTCAAGAACAAAACCACTCAGCCACTCCGCCAAAGGAAGCGGAGCTGACAGTAACTGACACGCTTGAACAAGGCGAGACCGTCATAGGTGCGGTGCGCAAGCAAATTCAACGGCTGGACATCACCATGGAAAAAAACGTGTTAGACGAATTTCTTCGACAGCAAACCGATGCCGTGATGCAACTGAACGGCTGGGATGACACGGCGGTTCGGAATCTGCCTGTTGGACAGATAATCAAGCTCCTAAGCGATGAAAAAATGCTTAAAGCCGCTCAGGTTTTTACGGAAGATACGAAACGTAAAATAACAACCAAATAGTCACCCGTGATATGCAAGGAGAAATGCGCTGTATTTTGTATACTGTAATGCATGAGCATGCGAAGTGCAGCGAAAAAAGTGGTCCCGAAAACAGTGTTTGAGCGGCTAGCGCCAGCGTGGCACTGGGCTGAAGCGGTGTTTTGGAATATCATGTACGGCTTTCCAGCGCGCGGTCTTCAAGTGGTTGGTGTCACGGGGACAAACGGCAAAACCACTACTTCATATCTTATTCACCACATGCTAGTCGCTGCTGGCTACAAGACTGGTCTCATGACGACAGTTGCCTATGGCGTGGGCAAACACATCAAGCCGCAGGCATATCACATGACCAATGTCGGACCGCGCGAACTCATGCAGCGCCTGAAACGAATGAAAGCCGAAGGCATGGAATGGCTTGTGCTCGAAACAACGTCGCACGCTTTGGCGCAGCACCGAACGTGGGGCGTGCCGTACGACATAGCAGTTATCACAAACATCACGCACGAGCACCTAGACTATCACAAAACATTTGAAAATTATCGGGCGGCAAAACGCCGGCTATTCACGCTGACGCAGCGTAACAAGCGAGGAAGGCGTCTGGGCGTGGTAAATGCCGACGACCCGCAAAGCGTCGACTTTGCTTCAGAAACGGAAAATAGCGTGTCATACGGCGTCGAGGCGGGCGACGTGCAGGCGAGCGACGTGCAGCTGCAAGCAGACGGGGTGAGCTACACGGCGACTGCCGGAACAAAAACGTACCGTATAACAAGCCGTTTGCCAGGGAGTTTCAATGTCTACAACACCTTAGCGGCAGTGTGTGTCGGCCAAGCGGTGGGGTTAACACGCGAACAAATAGAGCAGGGAATAGCCAGCCTCACTGGCGTTGAGGGACGAATGACCACACTCGATGAAGGACAAGCCTTTTCCGTAGTGGTGGATTATGCGCATACGCCAGACAGTTTCGAAAAACTGTTTCGAGACATTCGGCCAGTCGTGAAAGGTAAACTTATTGTTCTGTTTGGGTCTGCCGGACGGCGAGACGGCGCCAAGCGCGCAGCCCAGGGCGAGCTGGCAGGGAAATACGCTGATGAAGTTGTTTTGACCGAAGAAGATGATCGTGATTGCGACGGACAAGCCATACTAAGACAGATTGCAGAGGGAGCAGAGAAAGCAGGCAAACGGCGCGAAAATAACCTGTTTCTGGTACACGACCGCGCCGACGCAATTGCGTTTGCCGTGCAGCGTGCTCGCAGCGCCAACGATGTTGTGCTCTTACTAGGCAAAGGTCACGAAAAAGACATTTTGCGCAACGGCCCACGCGCTGCCGAACTGCGCCACCTTCCCCAGGACGACCACAACCCCGACCGCGTCAGGGAAGACCCGTGGGACGAAATAACCACCGCCCGCGAAGCCATACGCGCGCTGTCAAACAAATAGTCTGGCGCAGAAAACTGGTTCGCGAACGCGAAATAGCAGGCCGCCGCTCTGCAATGTTTGCCGCGGCGCGGCTGACGCCTAGGACTCAAACTTGCGGCGAAGACGAGTGTGGTACAAAACCGTACCAGCAACAACTGCGCCCGCAACTGGCAACAGGACGCTTTCTGGACCGGTCGCGGCAAGCTGATCTGCTCCGGTATGTGCCGACGCAACGGCCGGCGCCTGTGTCGAAGTTGAGCTCGTTTGACCAGCCGAAGACGTCGGTGTTTCTGCTGTGCCACTTGCGCCTCCAGACTGCGTTGCTTCTGTTCGTGCAGAGTTACTTTCCGATGAAGAAGTAGTTGTTTCCTGGCCAGCATTCTGGCGCGTCGAACCGCTTGCGGCTGCATCCTCCTGAGATGCATTCGACGTACTTTCAGTTGCCATGTCAACGATTTCCGCGGTCTTTGGACTGCGCCAAAAAAGCAACCACAACACAAGCCACACCAGCGACGCCACAATCAGCAACGACACAACAAACCAAACAATCTTTCCCACAACCGACACGCTGTTTTCTTCGTACATACCTACCTACCTCAATACCTTATGAAAGTACAATAGCAGAATAGTGGCAAAAAGGCAACAAGTACGTATGGTTGACGAAACCGCTAGAAACCCATTCGCCGCACAAGGGAATCTACGGCGTCAATCTTATGTTCCTCTTTTGGCAAACGTGCCGACAAGTGGTCTATAACTGCTTTCTCGTGCGCTTCGTCGACAAAAAGCACCACCGTAGGCATCAAGCGCTTGAGCGGCAAGAGCTCTACGCTGTGTGTTGAAGCTGTTACGTCGACTGAAAAGGCTTTGAAGTTATGCAGAGGATAGGTTTTTTTATCTATCCTGACAAAGTCCTCTCCAAGTTCGCACTGCTGCTCCCTGACCTTCCGCCCAATTGCGTACATAAGACCGCATATCGCCAGCAAAACTACAACTACCGAAAATACATCTCGCATAGTAAGGTACACAACAACACCAATCAAAATAGTTCCAAGCACATATGTGCTATACCAACCGGCAGTTTTTTCAGGATGTACCGACTCTGAGATACTCCAAGTAAGTGTCGTACCATCTTGCTGCAGAGCATCAACTGATGCTTCCTGTGCAGCGTAATCAGCCCCGCTCGCTTCTGATACGCCCGGCCGCGCCGTTTGGGCGCCTGCAACTGGTTTTTGCTGCGCCGCTGGCTCTGAATGCGACAGTGCTGGTTCTGCAGGTTGCGGCTGAGCATGCGCAGGTAGAGGCGAATCCGCCGCGACTGGTTCTGACTGTCCTGCAGCAGCTTGCACCGGTGCTCTTTGCGAAGTTTCTGACGGCGGCGACCCGGCGCCTGGTGCTACAACGTGACCTGGTTGCTGCTCTTCCATGATTGCTATTGTACTACAATGCGCTAGCGGCAACCAACCGCCTTCACGTACCGTTTTACACCTGAAAGCTCATGGGCGCTTGCTTTGCTATTTTTCCTGGTGCTTGCTATAATCACCTCTGTTGTTTCGGCGCGGAGAGATGACCGAGTGGTTTAAGGTAACGGTCTTGGCATACACTCCTGTATGGTTGCTTTGCAACCAAATCGTCGTTGCTGAAACCGTGGTTTCAGCCGACGGTTTTCAAGACACCGCAGCAATATGCACTTTTATGTCTGGGTAACGCGTTTGAGGAGAGATGACCGAGTGGTTTAAGGTAACGGTCTTGAAAACCGTCGTACCCGCAAGGGTACCGTGGGTTCGAATCCCACTCTCTCCGCCATACGAAAGAAGCTTGCCTGAAAAAATCGCCAAAAAACGCAACAAGTAGTTTTCGCCGCAACGCTCATCTGTTAGAATAGTTCCAGCCTTTGGCGAGGAGAGGTACCCAAGTGGCTGAAGGGGACGGTTTGCTAAATCGTTAGGGGGGCGCGAGTCCCCGCGAGGGTTCGAATCCCTCTCTCTCCGCCATAGTAATGCAGTCCAGCCGAAGGTTGGGCTGTATTGCTATATTGGGAGGGATTTGAACCCGAAGCGCCGCGAGGTGAGACATGCCAGCGGCATGTCGCAAGGAAAACGAAAACTATGAAGATTTACGTACCCGCTTGGGCGTACACAATCGCGTCAACCCGCTTTGCGCCCGCTTTTTTCAGGATGCGCGCGGCTGTTTCTAGCGTTGCGCCAGTCGTCAGCACATCATCCACGAGCACACAGTGCTTTTTGTTGATACTCACAGGCTTCACCACCCGAAAAGCGTTCTTCAGGTGCGCGAGCCGCTCTTTTCGACCAGAACCCACCTGATGAGCCTGTCCGAGACGCACCAACACCTGAGCCACAGGTATACTGTGGCGCCGAGCAAGCTCTTTTGCCAAAACAACCGCTTGGTCGTAGCCGCGCTGCCGTACGCGGCCGCTCGCCGTTGGTACTGGCACAAGCACAACGTCTTTTGGAAAAAATCGCAGCAGCGCAGCCATATCTTGAGCTATTTCACTCAAACCACTTCGGGCACGTTCATATTTGGCGCGGTGCAACAGCTCCTTCGGCATGTCGTCGTAATATCGCGCAACGCCTACAGCACGCAAGGAAACGTACGGCCGACACGCCGCACAGACGGCGTACTCGCGCGTTACCGCGCGGCAGCGGTAGCATCGAGATGGCACAGCTGGCAGAACCGCAAGGCAGTTTTCACACAGCAACGTGTTGCATTCAGTACCACAACCGAGGCAAACGTATGGTGCGTAAAGAGAAATCAGTTTTTCAAGCAAAAGCATGTTGTAATTCTTGCGTTGTAAATATGTGCGCCCGCCCTTGCACGCTATTGTTAGCCTCAGTTATACTGTTTTTAACATAAACACGCAAGACTATCTAAACGTATAAATATCGATCCACGGGGTCGATGGAGGGTAAAACGACTATGGCACGACGTAATCGTGATGATGATTTACTTTTAGAAGAGGACGAGCTAACCGCGGCCTTTCTCGGTGACGAGGTAGTGCCTAGCGAAGCTGTCTCAGAAGACGCCAGCGTAGCAACGCCGTCAAATGGCGCAGCCGACGACGAATGGAATGACGAAGAGGCTGTTCTACCTGGCCAGCTAGCCGTAGATGTGTACGAGACGCGCGAAAAACTCGTCGTCAAAGCACGCACTGCGGGCGTCAACAAGGGCGACCTAGACGTCAGCATCGCAGACAACACACTCAGCATACGCGGCACACTCAGCGCGGGCAACGAAGACCAAGTAGAAAACTACTTTGTGCAAGAGTGCTACTGGGGCGAGTTTAGCCGCAGCATTGCGCTTCCTGTCCCTGTAAAAGAAGAGGATATCGAAGCCGTTCTGAGAGATGGCGTCCTTACCGTAAGCTTCACCAAGGTCAAACAAGACACGGTAAAGAAAATTCAGGTCGTATAGCTTCGGCATATGGCAACGCATAAAAAACAGTCGTCGTTTTGGGCGGCTGTTTTTACGTGAGCTCGCCTATTTCAGCTACGCCCAACCGAGTTCAATTTTGCCGAACAGAGCAGGGAAGCTATAGGTCTCGGCAAACCCAAATCCCCTCGCAGACTTGCGAGGGGATTTAAATGTACTTAAGTGTACAAAACACTCGGCAAAGACTAAGGAGTAGTTGCCTTATTCAGGACAAACTTCACGATAAACTGCGCCAGCGCAACCACAATCAAGCCAATGAGCGCATATATGATCGTGTTTTTGGCGTTTGAAATCTTGCCACTGTCGCCGCCAGAAGTAATGTAGCGCAGACCACCCCAGATAATCATAATAACTGCAACAACACCCACAATCGTCGAGAAGATGTTTATGATGTCTTTGATGGTTTTATTAACCTTATCTGTCGAATTGTTCGTTGCGGTAGCACAATCCGTTGCCGAGGAGTTGTCGTTGATCTGCAAGTTTGTTGCCCCATCGCAAAGCGCGTTTTGCACAGTATCTTGCGCAGAAACCGAAGCCGCCGAAAAAACGACCGCAGGAGCGAGCAGTAGCGCAGCGATGGCCAAACTACTGAGTGCTGTTCTTATGTATTTCATGTTCGTATGTTGTCCTTTCTTCCTTGTTTGCTTACCTTAGTTTATATCACTCATGGTTGTAAATAGCAACCTCTCGCAGCACTTTAGCGCATGCACCGACTTATTCGACATCCTTGCGTCACGGAGTCGGCGCAGCCACACACTGACCAGCGCTATTGCGCACCTGACCGCTCGGACACTGCGTACTCGTTGCCTTATTGAGCACGAACGACACGATGAACTGCGCAAGTGCCACAAGCAACAGACCGACCAATGCATACATGAGCGTATTTTTCGCGGTAGCAACCTTAGAGCTTTCGCCCGCGGCAGTAATATAACGATAGCCCGCAACAACAATCATGATAACGGCTACGATGCCGATAACCGTAGAAAAGATGTTTATGGCAAGCTTTACAGTTTTGTTTACATCGGCACTGCCAGTGCTACCCGAACAGTCAGATTTACCAGTAATGGCTTCACATGCTGCATCTTTACTGTTGGCCGCATATGCTTGCTGCGCCGGCATCAACACAGCCAATCCAGCAAAACCCAACACAAAAACAAACGCCGCGGTTAATTGCAGGAATCTTTGTTTCATAGTAAACCAACCTTTCCCTCTACTACTTATAGCCTTCTTAAAACAAACGTGATGATAGCTTGCGCAAGCACTATTATAACCAACCCCGCTATTGCGCCTATGAGTGTGTTTTTAGCGGCGGCGGTTTTTTGGCTATCGCCGCCAGAAGTAATATAACGAAAACCACTCACAACAATAACAAACACCGCCGCAATACCCGCAATAACGGCGACGATGGTCGATACCCTATACAGCATGCCGTCTTGCCCGGTAATTGGGTTCTTTTTCGTACGACTGCCGCACGTTGCAGAATCGGTCACGCCGGTGCATGCCTTGTCCAGCGGATCTTCTGCTGCAGCCTGCGGTACAGCCATGAAGAATGCTGCTCCGAGGATAACACTTGCCAGCAAAAGCGAGAAGCTACTCCAGTACTTCATTATCCTACCCTCTTCACGACAAGCGTTACGATAGAAAATGCCGCAAGCGACACGAGCAAACCCAGCACAGCATACAGAATTGACTTTTTTGCCTGAGCCATCTTGTTTGGGTCGCCTGCCGAGACAATATAGCGAAATCCGCTGATCACTATAATCAGCACCGCTATCGATGCCGCCACCCCAAACACAATTTGCAAAACATCTCCAACGGCGTTTTGTGCAGGATCAGCAGCCTTGTTGCTTGAATTTGGCAGCGGATTGAGGTCAATCTGGGCAACACGCTGGAACAACCATTGTCCTATCATGAACTAAGCCTCCCTCCTACAAACGAAACCACCGAAGCCGCGACTATAGCTATTACCAAGCCTATTAACGCATTTATTATGGTCTGACGCGCCGCCTTTGTTTTCTCTGGCTCCCCCTGGCTAACACTTAGCCGAATACCCCCCGTAATAACAAACGCCACCGCCACCAGCCCAGAGATACGTATGAGGTCATCGGCTATGACAAGCAAAATTGGCACAATGTCGCTATCTTTACCGTTGTCTTTATCGCCAAAAAGACTGAAGTGATATATATCACAGCTGAGCGAGCCATTTGGCGCCCGAAATGCCGAGTCCGGCAAATAGTAGAACCACGGCTTGAGGCCAAGGAACGTTTTGGAACACTGTTTTGCGGCCCCAGATCCCCCTTTAACCGTAGTGACCTTAGAAGAAATCCCCCCAGGCGAAAAGAACTGGAGCGCAGAATACAGGAACAAGAAAGCTATGAGTCCGTACAACGCCTTTACTACCCTTGCCTTGCCTGCGGCTGTTTTTTGCGGGTCCCCACCAGAAGCCGAGTACTGTAAACCGCCAGCAACTATGCCAATAACCGTCGCAATACCAGCTATAAGAGCAAGTATTTTCACAGTAGGATTAATATACTTCGCAAACAAACAGCTACTAGAACTCCCCTCGGAACCAGGCGGACAACAGACACGAACATCTTCTTCTGGGGTGCCCTCTTTTAGGTGTTTCCAGTTGGGCGGACACTGCCCCGGAGCAGTGTTTGCGTACCCGCGTAGAATATTGGGGAAACTTCCAGTAGCACGGTCGAGCAAGGTCGCAGAAATAACATTGTTAGCATCGATAACGAGCTCGTATTTCTTGCCTGGCTCAAACGTAACGCTGGACGCATCTACTTGCGAACATGGTTTCTCTTGAGTAATGCCTTGGGCATCAACGTAACGACAGACGCCTGGACTCATTGGCGCAGCGTGAGCGCTGCCAGGGTATACAAAAAACGACAAGCCAACTAGCAGCATGAGTACGTAGAAAAAGTTTAATACCCTCGTTTTATGTGCTGCCATTTTTCTAACTATACCGCTATACCCCTCATGTTTCAAGATCGCCGCAAAATCTGGGTTAGGCCGCGATAACGATAATTGACAGAAACTTACGTTTATGCTACGATTCATAGAGTACACGCCTTTGCGTGCTAGTATGTGCCAGATTTAAAGTGGCGAGCTATAAGAAGCGCGAGGAATCTGAAGACTCCAAAAGAGGTATGAAGTATGAACAACGGTCCCGAGACAACACCTAGGCAACAATCCCCTACCAAGCCTGAGACACCAAGTGGCTTTTTGGGGCAACTTGGGAGAATATGGCCTAAAGTCGCAGCTGTTGTTACGCCTACTCTGTTCGTCGCCGCCTGCACCGCATCCACACCCAGAAGCGAATCAGACCCAACAGCCATCCCAACTTCAACCACATCCGAGACAAGCAATCCATCATCTTCTTCGTCTTCTGGTAGTCCGTCAAGGACTGAAGGCAAAGGCTCAACCACCACCTCTCCCGACTCATCGGACGGTAGCCCTTCGCCCACCGCGCACCCCACTACGGGTACGGCCTCTTCGACACCCCCAAAGCAAACCCCGTCATCTAGCAACAGCCCCAGTCCAGAGACATCCCCCTCGCCGAACCGCACAGAAACTCTTCAGCTTCACGAAACGACCGAGTTTTTGGGCAAAGACGTGACCGAAAGTTATCGCCTCCCCTGGGAGACGAGCGCACGTGGTTATGAGTTGGCAAAAACACTGGAAGTCAAGTCTATTCCTGGTAAGGATACGCCAGAACGCGTCTTCGGAGCATTATTCAGTAAGCTTAGTGACATGACAAACACCGGTTGGGGCGTAAAACCGGAAGACAATAAAAATTATGAACAGATAGCTGATAAACACGCGGATGTAGCCACGGTTCGCGAAGCATATATAATAGCCCTTACCGGTAAACGCTTGGCGGAACTGCCGCCAGAAGTATACGAGTTTTTCAACTCAATGAATGAAGTAGGGGACATGGTCCTAGTAAGCGTTGGCGCATCCCTCGACTTCCAAGGAACAGATTGGGACCACACAGAAGAGTGCTTGGTCAATATTTCAGTAACGACAACCTTCCTAAGCGATCGCGGCACCCCAACCTCCGACACCGGTAATGGACTACCTGGCCTCAATCCCAACGAAAGGCTATTTGAAGGCACGGTTGTTCTTACGCAGGGCGCAGGAACAGAAGCGGAAGATCGAGTGGAGACCGTCTTTTTGGCCAAGGCAATACTCGATCAAGAAACTGAGACTTGGCACTACGAAGTTGCATTTTCGTAGTAGTAGCAGGCAGTCTCCGCAACAGTAGCATGCCGCTCTCGCGCCCTAGGTCGAGCACATTCGTAGCAGGTCGACTTTATTCTCAGTGAGTTTTCGTGTTTAATACATAGCATAAGAGTAATCACATATGCAGATGTTTAAACGCATACTAACCCTTGCAGTCGTGCCCAGCGTGCTACTAACGACTGTTTTCGGTATCATTTTCACAAACAAAGCAACCGCAGTCTATGACCCCAACAAAACTACCATAGCGGACGCCGCCTACTCGTATCAGGCCTACGTCGCATTAACTACAGACCCAAGGGCCGGTGACTACGTATGCGGCAAAATGTGGACCGACTTTATTGATCGCCCCGACATCACAACATTCAATTGGTTTCAGACTTATAACTTCAGCGATGACACGTTAGTACAGCTTGGCATCATACTCGTGCCTGCTGGTGCTGTCGAATATCATAATGGTACCGGGTGTAACGAAGATGGCTGGCTGGGCAAGGCGCTTGCACAGTGGGGGTGGGGCAACGACTATGGCCAGTTTCTAGATGATAGCGTATACGAACCAGACGGAACAGGGTATAAAAACGTGACATCATCGGGCGACGATACTCGTATTATGTCAAATGCCATAAAAAACAAATACTACAGCGGTAAAGACCCCCAGCTAACTTCGGCCATGAGGTACTGGATATACTTGCAGAACTTCACCATTGGCTGCGGTGCAAGCACCGAGTCACCACCCGGAGACTACACCAATGCGGACGCAAACCACAGAAACAAAGCCGACACAGACGATAACACAAATCATTTTTGGACCGTCGTGGATGAAGAAGGCACCATACAAGACACCATATGGAATACGTCTCTCGGAAGAGGGAAGAACATAACCGTAGGTTACAAGGTGCTGCCAAACGGAGAAGACTATGAAGCTAACTGTGGACGCTTAGCCGAACTTTTGCGCGACAAGTCGCTCGCCGAAGCTTTCGCGCAAGCCATGAAAGATAACCCCGCAAACAAAAAAACGCTAAGCGCCATCACCCCAAGCGCCAACCGAAGCGGCAGCGGAACAGCAAACTCCTGTGGAATAAAAGGCATAGAGGGGCCTCTGACCTGGATCGTTTGCCCACTCAGCAAAGGCTTGGCAGATTTTGCAAGGTTTATGGGAGACAGTATCGGCGGCCTTTTATACACAGCACCAGAAACACTTTTTACTGACCAGTTTAAAGAGGTGTGGAATACGTTTCGAAACATCGGCTTGGCGCTCGTTATCATTGCTGGACTTATCATGGTTGTTAGCCAGGCCTTCGGACTCGAGCTTCTCGACGCATACACAATCCGCAAACTTATGCCGCGCATTGCCGTGGTCATGATTGGCATGATACTGTCTTGGCCGCTCTTGCAGGCAATGATCGTACTGTTTAACGACCTGGGGTTATGGGCGCACAGCATTATCGTCAAACCATTTCAAAACATTGGCTACGAAGCAGGCTTGAGCGGCTCAGGTATCATTAATGGCGTTTTGGAGAGATTCCTTGTCGGCGCAAGCGGCGCGGCTTTATTGGTTGGAGCCGTGATACTAGGTTGGGCAGGGATACTTTCACTCTTGTTTACAATAGTACTCGCCCTGCTCATTGGCTTACTGGTGCTCAGCGTGAGACAGGTCATCATTATAGCAAGCGTACTGCTGGCGCCCATAGCAATGGCGGCCTATATCCTCCCCGGTACGCAAAAGCTGTGGGGTTTTTGGAAGAACACTCTGCTCACAACACTAGCGATGTTCCCAATTATTATGGCGTTTCTTGCTTCTGGAGAAGCGCTTTCGCGCATGTTAGCCCAAGCATCCCGAGAACCCGCATCTGGTGATGGGAGCAACACTCTGAATTTGTTCGCTTTGCTGATCTTTTTCGCACCGTACTTTATGCTTCCATTCGCCTTTAAGCTTGCCGGCGGCCTCATGACGACAATATTCTCCATCGCAAACGACAAAAGCCGCGGCCTATTCGACCGCGCCAGAAAGTTCCGCCAAGAATCTTTCCAGCGCCGAAAGGGTGAATATGCCACAGGCCTAAGAGGACAGAGCGGCTTGGGTCGCGTTATTGGAAATAGCTTGGCATATGCCGATGCCGCAAAAGAACCCGGAGTCGGACTCCGTAAGCTCAGCTCGGCCGAAGGACGTCAAATGATTCGTGCAAACCGGAGCACGACGGCAGCAATGGAAGCCATCAAAAACAACAGACTACAGTGGATTAATGACGACTATGCACTCGCAGTAGCACACAGGGAGGGCACAACGCGCGAAAACTGGAATGAGCGCTACATAGCAGAAGCTGCAAGAAGAGGAGAACAAAGAACCGCGGAGCAAGCCCAACAAGCTCTCGCAATCCTAGAACAAGGCAGCGGCGCGGCACTCGGTACGCGCACGATGCAAACGGCCGCATGGACAGCCCGCGTGCTCTCGAAAACTGGATACGACGAAGGCGAAGAAGGCATGAAAGAATTGCTTAACGACACAAGCGATATGGTCAGACGGGGCCACATGTCAGACATGCAAGCAATGGGCATCATTAAACAATCCCAACGGATGGAGTTTAGCAACATTAGCTACGGCACAGGTATTAACCGAATACATGATCTGGCTACATATGATAACGGAGCGGGGCGTGCAGCCACAAACACAGATGCGTTTGACATGTTCGACTCTGCCGCACAGTATTTGCAGCCCAGTCAGCTAGCTGGCGCGAGACACGAAACGATCGAGGGTTTTGCCAATCACTTTGCGCGTCGACTCAACGCAGCACTCGCCAGCGGCGACAATACTGCTATTGGTCGTGCAACGGCTAACGTTGCCAGTCTTCGCGATTCGATAAACTACTATAACCCAGAGAATAAGCGCCTTCTCGCAGACCTGTTGACTTCTGTTCCCGCAGGAAACACTGGCGTAAGCGTCCGAGAATTCGAAGAAGCCTTGCGAACTGGCGGGCAGCTACCGCAGCCGTTCATGGGCCCTCTGACGCAACAACAACAACAGCAGCAGCAACAGGCACAGGCAGCATTCGACGCAAGAAGCGCCGCATTCCACGATGTACGCAAAGAATGGATGAATCAAAATGCCCAGCTTACCGCAGCTCTCGCAGCGGCAAATGCCGGAATGGGTCCAGGAGGTCAAGGACAGGGAGGGCCTTGAGGCTCCTCCTAAATCCAGCGTAAGCTTAACAAGCCAAACATGGCGATCGTCGTCCCTTTGAGTATTTGCGAAAATCAGACCAGCCAGTTACATAGCTATTCACCGTCACAATGATTATCGGTTATACTTATATTGTGGCAACGTATAAAGTACTCCAGGATGTTGAGGCAGAAGACAAAATTGTCGGCGGACTAACGCTGCGGCAGTTTATTTACGCTGCCATAGCGGCGTTTTTGCTGTATCTGTCTTTTTGGGCAACTACAAAAAGTTTAGGGTTTTTGCTGCTGTTTTTTGTACCTCCGGCGCTTTTTGCCGCGTTTTTAGCTATCCCATGGCGCAGCGACCAACCAACAGAGGTGTGGGCCATAGCAAAGTTGCGGTTTTTCGTGAAACCGCGCAAGCGCATCTGGGATCAAAGCGGTGCAAAAGAACTCGTAACCATAACCGTACCAAAAAAAGTTGAACATAGTCTCTCGAGCGGGCTCAGCCAGACTGAAGTACGCAGCCGGCTCCACGCCCTAGCAGACACCATTGACAGCCGCGGCTGGGCAGTCAAGAACGTCAACGTCAATCTGAGCGCCGTACAGCCCAGCTACGCCGCATCTGACCGGCTCGTAGACGCCTCGATGTTACCGCAGGACGTAAGCGGAGTTGACGTTCGCGCTGACGATGACATGCTCGATACAGACACAAGCCCTGTCGCACAACAATTCGACTCGATGATACAAAACGCAGCCGCATCCCAACGACAGAAACTGCTGCAACAAATGCGGGCGCCAAACCAGCCAGACAGCGCCGCCCCACAAACCCAAACCCCACAACAAACTCCGTCTGCCGCACCAAACGACTATTGGTTCATGCACCAGCCGCAACCCGCACCCAATGAAGCAACCTTCGCGAACAGCACCGTTGTCGCACCGGGTAGCACAGCCGCCACGGAAACACTGCCCATTCCGCAGGCCGCAACGCCAACCGCCGAAGAAAAAGCTCTTGTCGAAAAACTAAAAGCCGAGAGTAGCAATCAAACTATAGCCAACGACCACCTCAAACACATAAAAACACCCGATGAGATCGCCGCAGACGCACGAGCAGCCGCTCAGCAAAGAGCCGCCGAACAGGCCGCACAACAAGCAGAAAAAGCAAAAGCACAAATGACTTCAGAAAGACAGGCTGCTATAATAAAAAGTCTGGCAAGCAACGACGACCTAGACCTAGCGACAATTGCCCGGCAGGTCCATAAAGACGAAACCGATAACAGCGAGGTCGTGATCCCTCTACGCTAAACTAGCAGGTATACACTATGAGTCCAGATCAGCAACCATACCCAACTCAACCACCGCCAGTCCCTCCTACAGGTTATGCGTCGCCCCCAGCCCCGCAACCGCAGACACAAGCAACGCAAGCGGGCAACGTACAACAGCAAACCCCACCGACAGCCGCCACCAAACCAAAGAGCAACCAAAACAGCACACAAAACGCGCTCCAGATTGCCGAAATTCGCGACGGTATCGTCATTATGAACGACGGAACATACCGAGCAGTTGTCATGGTCAAAAGCATTAACTTTGATCTTATGAGCGCCCAGGAGCAAGAAAGCACCGAGTACGCTTACCAGGGGTTTTTGAATTCGCTCTATTTTCCTATCCAAATTTTTGTTCGCTCACAGAAAGTTGACCTTCAGCCATACATAGAGAAACTCGACAAAATCCGCACCGAACACGACAACATGCTTCTTGCCCTACTGATGGATGATTACATCGGCTACATTGATCAACTTGCACTGCAAACCAACATCATGGACAAAAAATTCTATGTGGTTATACCGTACGAACCAAATGCTGATTCGCGACAGGCGGCGATCACGCAGAGCAAAAACTTCTTTAGCGGCTTTATTGAGCTGTTTAACAAAGCAGAAAGTCACGTCGTCATCAACGAACCAGACCTTGTAAAAGCAAAAGATGAGCTACGCAACCGCGTTCAGGCAGTATTGGGCGGCCTCCAACAGTGCGGCGTGCAGGGTTTACCGCTCGATACCCAAGAGCTCATAGAGCTGTACTACGACACCTACAACCCCGACACCGCCACAAGACAGCAGCTCAAAAACTTCAACGACCTCACTGCCGAAGTCATACAAAAAGGCGAGGGCAGGGCAACACAACAACACCTACAGAGGGAAATGGAATGATGATAGCTAGACAGCTAAGCGATATGTGGTTTCGAACAAGCGACAGTCGCCATAGGCTGTCTTATGGGAGGAGCTTCTGATGCTGTTTGGTAAAAAGAAGCAGCCGCCAGTAGATCCAGTTGCGCTCGCGCAGGCACAGCAAGCAAAGGAGCAGGCCGAGGTAAATGAAGCCTTCCGTAAAGGTATTACCGCCCTGAGAGACTTCATTGCTCCAAGCAGCTTGGAGTTTTCCAGTTCGTTTTTCAGACTTGGCACTCGTTTTGCCCGAACATATTACGTTTACGGCTATCCGCGACAGATATACACTGGTTGGCTGAGCGGGTTGGTAAACCTCGACGAGGTGATGGATCTGTCCATTTATGTATACCCCGTAGAAAGTCAGGTTGTGCTAGAAAACTTGCGGAAAAAGGTGACGCAACTAGAAGCTGGCCTACAAATAGATTCAGAAAAAGGCCGCGTACGCGATCCTGGCAAGCAAGCCGCCATACTTGACGCCGAAGAAATGCGCGACAAACTCCAGGTCGGCGAAGAGCGCTTCTTCCGCTTTGGTTTGTATTTCACGATATATGCCAGCAGCCAAGAAGAGCTTGAGTTTGTCAGCCATAAAGTGGAAAGTATGCTCGGCCAACAGCTCGTTTACAGCAAACCAGCCACTTCGCAACAGGAGCAGGGCCTAAACAGCGTCATCCCACAAATGCTTGATCAGCTCCAAATACGCCGCAACATGAGCACCGGCGCTATCAGCACGAGCTTTCCGTTCACGAGTGCCGACCTCAGCCAGGACAACGGTATTTTATACGGCATAAACATGCATAACAGCGGCCTCGTCATATTTGATCGTTTCAGTCTGGAAAATGGCAATTCGGTGGTTTTTGCAAAATCTGGCGCAGGAAAGAGCTTTACCGTAAAACTAGAAGCGCTGCGTAGCCTTATGTTTGGCACTGAAATTTTCATCATCGACCCAGAAAACGAATACGAGCGAATGTGCGACGCCGTCGCCGGTGCGTATGTCCGTCTCAGCCTAAACTCAACCACACGCATAAACCCATTTGACCTGCCGCGAGCAGTTGACAGCGATGAAGAAGCCGATAACGCCCTGCGCTCAAACCTCATCACGCTACACGGACTACTGCGCCTCATGATGGGGGGAGCACAAGCCCAACTGCTTGGCGGCAACAACACACTCGCCCCCGCTCTCTCGCCCGCAGAAGAAGCCGATCTAGACGCCGCACTCATGGACACCTACGCCAAAGCGGGTATCACCCAAGACCCACTCACACATTCATCCGTACCACCCACCATTACTGACCTCTACGACACATTACTTCACATGGGCGGAACTGGCCCACAACTCGCACAACGCCTACGCAAATATACAAGCGGCACTTTTGCGGGTATTTTCAGTCAACAAAGTAATATCAATATCAACAATCCTCTGGTGGTGTTTAATATTCGCGACCTCGAAGATGAACTGCGGCCAGTTGCCATGTACATAGTACTAAACTACATATGGAACAAGACAAAAGGCGATCAGAAAAAACGAATTTTGGTCGTTGATGAAGCCTGGCAGCTCATGAAATATGAAGATAGCGCAAACTTTCTCTTTAGTCTCGCGAAGCGGGCGCGCAAATACAACCTGGGCATTACCACCATTACCCAAGACGTGGAAGACTTCATGGGCTCGCGCATGGGTCGCGCCATCGTCGCGAACGCCAGCATGCAGATGCTCCTGAAGCAGTCGAGTAGCGCTGTCGACGTGCTGGCCGATGTTTTCAAGCTCACCGAAGAAGAAAAGAAACGGCTTGGACAGTTCCCCGTGGGGCAGGGTCTATTCTTTGCTGGACAGAACCACGTCCACATTCAAGTGGTTGCCAGCCCTACCGAAACCGGTCTTATCACCACAAACCCCCAGCAAATCCAGGCAATGAAGCAGGGCAGCCTGGATCAGACGCAAGGTACCATAGACCTTCAAAATCAACTATACCCAGGAAGCGCAAATAATATTTCATAGGTGAAAAAATGTCAGTTTACGATGACGAACAACAAGATAACACCCCCGACGACCATAATGATCCAGGTGTTCAGCCGACGCAGGTCCACGACAGACCCCCAGAAAACAGCAACACACCCGGCGCCCCCAGTAGCGCAGAGCAGCCGGGTGCACCCTGGTGGGATCCGCGAAAATGGAGGAAAGAGACGGCCGCAAGAGCCAAAGACCTGAAAGACCAAGAGGAAAGACCAGATAGCAAATACGGCAACAGCGCCCTCGGAGACATCCAGGAACGACTTGGCTTAGGCTTTACCGGAAAAGGCTCACAGAAAGACGATAGACTCGCAAAGAGCTTTAAGGGTAAGTCAAATATCCGCAAACGGCTTGCTGTTGCTACAGCGGCGGCGGGGGTTGGTGGAGGCAGCGCCGCTCTTATCTTCTTCCTGATGCTACCCCTTAAAGTGGGATCCTTCGTGGGCATGATTGAGGGAAAAGCTATGGCTTCAACGCAAGAAGCCATGCAAAGGGGCATTAGCAATGCCTTCGGCGTATACCTCGGGAAGCACGTTATGCGAGCTCTTGGCACCCCTGGGTGCAAAAAAAGCATAGACCCTGGGTGCGTTGTTGTTGTTTCAGGTACGACCCCAATTGCAAAAATGTACCAAGCCTGGTCTCAAAGTAAGCTCCAGCAGGAGCTTGGGAAAAAGCACGGCATAATAATTGGTAAAAACACAAAAACTAACAAGTTTTATATGACTGTGAACGGACACAGTATAGGGAATGATGCTCAGTTCCTCAAGCTACAAAAGGGCGAGATATCTCTGTTTGACCTTGACGCAAAGGAAGTGAAACGGAGCGACATTCGTCGAGCAATAAATACCGCCCTGAGAGAAGGAACCTTATGGGACAAAACCTATAAACGCTATCAGTATGGCAAGCTGCTGGAGAGACGTTTCCACGTAAAACGCTGCCTCATGGCGTGTGATATTCGAGATAAATTTACAGATAAAAAAGAAGCCAAGCTCCTCGCCGGTAAACTATGGCTTACGCAAAAAGTCTCGGGGGTTGCCGGTGAAACATACGGCCTACTAATTGACTGTATCATGGATCCAGATTTTTGCGACGCAACTATCACCCCGTCCACAGACCCTAGAGAAGAACCAAAATCCCGTTTTCATAGGGAGCTCGACACAAAACTCAAGGCATATATACGAGGTCCGGGGGCTGAAAAGTTAGGCACACTAGTCACAAGAGCG
Organism: Candidatus Saccharimonadota bacterium; assembly: GCA_002746885.1. Lineage (GTDB taxonomy): Bacteria > Patescibacteriota > Saccharimonadia > Saccharimonadales > UBA4665 > JAGXIT01. Next base: position 242,778 of record PDRS01000006.1, on the reverse strand, counting down.
AAAGATATCAATAAGCTTGGTTTTAGTGGATATTTATCTAGTAAAATTGGCGAAAAACTTGGTCAAAAACTTGGCTTTGAGACCGCTGGCAAGGCCACAGGAAAGGCAATCGGGAAGGTTATACCATATGCCGGACAAATTTCATTGCTCATTAGTATAAAAAACTTTGTTAGCACTGCGCCAGCTTTCATGAAGTATATGTCATATGAGACAAATGCCGCTACAGCGGCCAGTATGTTTGCGATGTATCAAAGCTCTGCAGGAGAACTAAAGAGCGGAAACATAGACCTTACCGCAGCAGGCTCGCTCGCCGATACGCTCAGCGAAGGGCAGGACATGACTACGCATCCAATATACGAAAGTTATTTCGGAAAAACAGTCGCGCAAAATAATGTTTTCACGTCTTTCGGGCGGCTTATCGGCACTGCTTCTGCGCAGGCACCAAACTCACTTGGATTTATTTGCGATGACGGCAACCCTATTCCACAAGGCATGCAAATCTGCCCCGAGGAAGATTTCACAAATGCAGGCGACGCCGCAAACGTAGCCTACGACGTACGCCACAACCCCTTCGTGGAGGGCTACTTTAATTTTATGGCCGTGAACGATGCTGTGCTCAACGGAATCAACGATATATATCTGTTAATCGAGGATGGGGTCGGCGGAGTCGCAAACCTAGCCTTCGAAAAGACCTGTATTGGGCCGTGCAAGACTCTTCTCGACTGGGGAAAACAGCATATCGGTGACGCCGTTCAGTGGATCATCGACCACCTAAAACCCAATCCTTTTCTAAACCTAAGTGGCGGCAGAATTTTAGCGATGAGTACCGCAGGAGCTCAAGTAACGTTCGAAAAAGCGGCTATGCTAGAAACTGGAGCCGCCCCAATCACCAACACGGCGTATACACGGATTCAGAACCAGTATCTAGCCGACGAACGAGCAAACTTCCGAGAAAAATCACTGCTAGCAAGATTAACGAGCACAGAAACCCCATATTCGCTGACTTCTCAGTTGGCGCTACGCTTACCGGCACGCTCTAGCATACCCTCCGCGAGCATCGCAAGTCTATTCACAGGGCCAGCGCAACGACTCGGAGCTGGTCTGGGAAGTCTTTTTTCCGCCCAAAAAGCCAATGCCGTAACGACCGGAACATCGAGTCCATTCGGCGTAAAACATTTCGGCTACGGTGCCTCCGAAATCCCAAGCGACCCAGAAAAATACTGGAACGACCGGTGCGCCAACCGTAGTTTTGAAAAGGAATTCCTCGACAGTATGGAACAGGATCCAGACACAGGTGAAGCTACCCCAAATAAACCCGAGCCGTGCCTACTCATACGTTCAATAGCGAGCTCTGCTGGCGGCATGTTTGATGCGGGTCTGCTACCAACAGGGTCGTTCGCCGGTACGACAAGCATAGACAGCAATAGTTCGAGCATTGACCAGTCTGAGTTGTTTGCGAGCTCAGAATCTTTGGGCTGTGCAGACGGCACGCGAGACCTAGGTATCGTAGACGGCTACAACGACGGCCAGAAAATACCGATTCGTATTTGTGCGGTTTCAGGCTTCAAAAGCACCTCGTCGGAGAGTAATGGAGGGGGTGGTGTTGTGGGTGCGCATGGAGATCTTGTCGTAAATGCACGCATTTCGGCAAACACTGTTGCAATGTTCAAAGACGCAAAAGCTTCGGGGCTCACGCTTTCTGCGGCAAGCGGGTACCGCTCTATGCAACACTCTATTGAGCTATGCGACAATAACGCCGCCTGCCGAGCTTGCTACAGAAACAATTCATGTAACCGCAACTCGTACTACGCCGTCGCCAAGCCCGGGGATTCAAATCACCAGATGGGTATCGCGATAGACTTTGCTGGCACGGGGATAAAGCTTGTGGGCGCTAGCTGTAATAATAGGGTAAAAGACCCGAGCAGCCCTGTGTGGAACTGGTTGTATAATAATGCGGAAAAGTACGGATTTCGGCAGCTTGCGGGCGAGTCATGGCACTGGGATCCAATCCAAAGTAGTAGTCGTTGTGCAGGAGGAGGGAGCTAATGTTTTTTCAGCGAGTTAAGTATATTGGAGTAGCATTGTGTATGCTTATAATTACCACTCTCTCTATGGCGCCGCCAGCGGTTGCCGTGGAAGACTGCCCAAGCGGAATGTCAGACCTAGACTGCCAAGCATTGAAGTTTGGCTGGGAGGACTGGGTGCCAGACAGCGCTAATTCCTGTGGCGAAAGCTCGGCGGGGTCTGTTGTCACCTCAAGCGATTTCCAAAAAAACCTTGAGCAGGCTTATAACTATTTTCTTTCGAAAAAAGACGCCAACGGCAATCCGATTCTGACAGATATTCAGGCGGCAGCCATCATTGGCAATATCGCGCGCGAATCGACAGGAGACCCGCAAAACACACAAACCAAGTTCACCCCAGACCGCACAAAAGACCCAAATGAAGTAACCCCCGCAAATGGCGGTTGGGGACTTATTCAGTGGACACCCGCCCGCAAAGTCATAAGAGCCGCCGAGGATGCCGGTATAACCGGCCCAATATACGAACTACAGACACAGCTTGACCTTGTGTGGTGGCACATGAACAACAGAAGCCCCACGGCCCACATGAATATGCTTGCTGGGTTTACGCAAACAGACCTTATGGAGGCAGTAAAATACTACGAAATAACCATGGAGGGTGCGGGAGACAAAGCCTATACCGAACGCTTCAAGGCCGCCCAAATTGCCCTGAAATACCCCAAAACAGGAAACACCACCATAAGCGCCAGCACGGGCTGCGAGTGCGTATCGGATGACTCCTTGCTCCGTGGGAGCGCCGGAAAGGTTGTGCTTGACCCTGGTCATTCCGGCATAGACAAACAGGGAGCCGAGAAAGACTCCGAAACCGGCCTATACATCGGCGACAGCTCAAACCCCACCGAACGCAAACAGGTATGGGAAGTTGCACAAAAAGTCAAAAAAACTCTCGAAGAAAAAGGTTACACCGTTATTATGACAAAAAAATCAGAAAAAGACTACGTTAACCTCAAGCAACGTGCCTTAATAGCCAACAAAGCAAATGCTGCCATAGCCGTGAGCATACATAACACACCAGGAAAGTTCGGCGGCTCCTCCTCCTGGGTGTCGCCGCAAAAAGTAGGCAACTACCGAACGAATGAAAACGGCAAAAAAACGGTTTTTGAAGATAAAGCACTCGCTCAAAAAAGCCAAGCCTATGCGCAGGCGATGGTAGCCGCACGAAAGGCGGCGGGGGAACCTGGAGCAAAGATACACGACATCGTCTTTGATGGAAGACCAGGGCTCTCCGCTGGTAATTTACCCGTTGTGCAGCTTCTTTCGAAGGTACCCTGGATATATAACGAAGTCGGACAGACAGGCTTCAATACCGACATATACGCAAAGGGTATTGCTGATGGGATTATGCGAGCAGTTCGCCCCGCAAAGGACGCCTCTCGGTCAAACTCCGAAGGATGCTCTGGCGCGGCAGCAGGCGATGCCGTGCAAACCGCGCTTAACTACGCCTGGCCGACCTACACATCCCCGCCATACACCAAACTCAAACCGTCATACGAGTCGGCTGTAAAGAGCGCACTAAAAGAGGGCGGTCGGTATGTGGGTACTCTTGCAAAGCCCGGTGTTGACTGTGGTGGTTTTGTAACGCTCGTCATGCGAGATAGTGGTGTCGATCCAAAATACGGTGGCGGCGGAAACGTCGAACGCCAACATGAACATATACAAAAAAGTGGTTTGTATAGAAAAATTGATGTCGAAACAACCGCCGACCTACAACCAGGCGACATTGCCATCAGTAAGGGTGAGGGACACACATTCATATATGTTGGACCAGGCCAAACCGGCTCAAACGCAGACGGTAGCCCCGCTGAGTTCGCAACAGCTGTCGCGTCAGCTTCGATCGGCGGTCGTGGTGGTAGAAGCTGGCGATCACCAATGGCAGGAAGAGAAAACCCGCTCACGGCGGATCATATTTATCGTTACATAGGAGGCAGCAATGAATAATATAAAAGCAAAACTTCTCCTTGTTATAGGTGTAGTCGGTCTGGTGGTTGTTTTACTACTCAATTCATCGTCAAACGCCGGAAAAATACGCGTCAACCTCCATGCGCTCCCCGAAGATGTAACATTCAGCGTAGATGGCAAGGATGCCGGCGGAAGTATTTTCCTAAAACCCGGCGCTCACACCTTCGCGGCTAGCAAAGAAGGTTTTGAAACAGAGAAGCACGTCGTATCTGTTTCACTAAAAACGACTGATTTGTATTTTGCGCCCCGACCCATTTCGGAAAGCGCCAAAGAATGGGCAAACCAAAACGACACAACGGCTCGCCGCGAAGCCTATGCTGGGCAAATGGCCAATATTATCGGCGAGAGTATCAGCGACGAATCACCCATCACTACTCTACTACCACACTATGAAATTGCTGGCCCATACAGTATTGATTATGGGCTCAAAGATGATAACAGCGTCTATCTCCTCATCGGCAACAGCACAGCAGCCGGCAGACAAAAGGCGCTCCAGTGGTTGCAAGACTCCGGCTATAAACTCAGTGAACTCGATATCCGCTTTGATGATTTCGTTAACCCCACAACAGGAGAAAAACAGTAATGATGCGCCGCAAATTTCGTCTAGTACTAATCGCTGTTCCTTTCATTATTTTAGGTGTGGTTGGATTTGTTTATTTTCGACACATATCCTCAACTCGAGTACTAACCGTTTCTTTCAAGAACGCTAAAAACGTTCGTGTTGTCGATGTTTCTGGTGCACAAGCTGGAGTTACCGAGAAAGAAATCGCTCGCATACAGAAAAGCGGCGACAGTGTTCGTATACAAAAAGAGTTAACTGTGTTTGTGCGTTACGACGGAGCACCCGGCTACGCCGATGGGTTCGAAAATGGTGCTAGCGACACAGTTGTCATAAACCCAGAATATTCCAAAGAAAAAATCAAGATGATACTCAAAGAAAACCGCGAAGCTCTTTCGCAGGCTGTGTTTAGTAATATTCAAAACGGGTCTAGCTACGTTTTAGCAGAGGGAACACTCCGCGACCATGGCACGTGGTATATATCAACCCTCACACCAACCGAAGATCAAGCCGGGGATAGTGATACTGACATCTTGAAAGTTCTTATCAAAAAAGACGGTGACTCTTGGCAGTTGGTAGGCACACCAAAACTAGTGTTCACTAAATACAACACCAAAGATATACCCATACCCGTACTCGACGCGGTAAACGCGTACTAGTTTAGCTCTTCAGAGGCATGATGATATGTTTGTAGTCATCTTCCGTGGGGTCGCTGAGCAGTACGGCTTCTATTTTGCCGTTAAAGCCAATTGTGACGTCTTTTCCGTTCATCGCTTGCAGCGCCTCCAGGAGATAGCGTGAGTTTAGTGTGATCGAACCGCTACCCTCGGCTTTTACTGAGGTGGTCGCGTTGTTTTCCCCAAGCTGTGAAGCAACCGCCCGAACCCATATACTGTTGCTCGCTTCGTCCACATTCACCATCACGCTACCGGCGCTTTCGCGAGCAAATAAACTCGTGACTTTTACGATGTTCACAAACTCGGCGCGAGAAAGCGTCGCTGTCGTCTGAAATGTTGAGGAAATTAGTTTTCGATAGTCTGGGTAGTTTCCTTCTATAAGACGCGCTACAATCTCCACATCGCCCACTGTAAACAATGCTTGTTGCTCGTCATATAACACAGTGACATCTTCATCTTTATCTGAAATCACCCGAAGAACATCATGAAGAGCAGACGCCGGAATCAACACCGCAATATCCTGATTCAATTCATGTAGCTTCTTTTCGGCCAAACGATAGCTGTCGGTTGCAGCAAAATATAGCGCGCCATCCCGTGAACGCACGCATACACCCGTCAAAACCGGCCGACTCTCGTCATTCGATGCAGCAAACAAAACCTGTTGCAGCGCCTCTTTCATAGTTTGCGCAGAAATAGTAAGTGTCGCGCCCTTTTCTATCGCCGGCATAACTGGAAACTCATCGGCACTCACGCCGTTTATAACTGATTTGTATTGGTCTGCTGAGATTTTTAAGCGCTGCTCATCTTGTTCAAGCTCTATAACACCGCTCGGCAGCCCAGATACAAGTTCTTGAAATAGTCGAGCAGGAACTGTTATTGTTCCTTCGTTTTGCACCTGTGCACCTATTGTGCACGAGATTGCAATCTCAAGATTTGTCGTCGCTAGTTTTAGGCGGTTGTTTTCTATAGAAAGCAAAACGTTTGCAAGAACAGGGAGCGTCCCTCGGTTGTTCGCGACGCGCGCAACATATCCAAGTGCCTTCGAGAGATTTTCTTGAGTAACTTTTAGTTTCATATACCATCCTTTCCACACGCTCTACTATATAAACTATATTTTTTATACAAAACTATTCTTATTATTAGGCCTGGGGAAAAAGTGGAAAAATACCCTAAAACAGTGGTGAAATTACTATGAGCTATGTGGAGAAAACCACGGATAGACTGTGAGAAAACGCGGGGAAAAGACACGAACGTTCCCACAGGCAAAAAACACCGCGCAGTTGTTTTATGGAAAAACCGACCAAAAACACAGGTTTTTTCCACAAAACACCCCCACACCCTCCACAAAACCCAGAAGCTACGCATATAATCGCTCCTTAATGTCCGCAAGGGCGGTTCGTATAGCTGGGTTGAGATCAGTTTCTTTTTCTATTTTTTCAACAGAATGAATCGCGGTGGTGTGGTCTTTGCGGCCAAGCTCTTGGGCGATTTTTGGAAAACTCAGGTGTAACTCGCTCCTCAGTAGATACATGGCAATCTGCCTTGGTGTGACAATGTCTTTATCTCGTTTCGGTCCGAGCATATCCTCGACAGCAACTTGGTAGTACTTTGCGCAGCGCTCAATGATCTGCCGCGCACTAAGGTGTTTTGGGCGGCCTCGACCCGAACCTAAAAGCCCGCTCACAATCGCCAGGTTTGGTGCAAGACCGCGCATTTCGCAAAACGCGAGCACCTGGTTGAGCGCGCCCTCAAGTTCTCGTATATTGGTCTGAAACTGGGTAGAGAGATATTCAACAACATCATGCGGAAGGGAAATATTCTTTTCCTCCGCCTTTGACTGAATGATGGCGCAGCGAGTTTCAAAGTCTGGGTTTTGCATATCTATACTCATTCCCCACACAAAACGGCTACGTAGACGCTCTTCGAGTGTAGGAATATCTTTCGGTGGTTTGTCGCTGCTTATAATGATTTGTTTGTTCGCTTGGTGAAGGGCATTAAAAGTGTGAAAAAATTCTTCCTGAATTTTTTCTTTGCCGGCCAAAAACTGCACATCGTCTACGATGAGAACATCAGCACCTCGGTAGTAGTCGGCAAAGTCGGTGTTTTTTTTGAAACGAAGGGCGTCTACAAACTCCTGCACAAATTGTTCACTCGAAACATACACCACATGCGAACCTGGTCGATTGGCTAAAATCTCGTTGCCCACTGCTTGTATAAGATGGGTTTTGCCGATACCAACGCCGCCGTACAGAAACAGCGGGTTGTATTTGTTACCCAAATCAGCCGCAACGGCTTGGCAGGCAGCATACGCCAGTTCGTTGCCAGAGCCGACGATAAAGTTTTCGAAACGATATTTTTCGTTCACTCCTTGGCGATAGGCGTGCGCTAGGCCGCTCCTTTGCCGCGCGGAAGGTTGCGTGCTGGTTGAGTTTGCCGCGGTCTTCGCGCTATTCACTGCGTTGGTGATGAGTTCGTCGTCGCTTTCGCGAGTTTTTGTCACTGGCTGAATTTTGACATTCAAACGCGAAACGTGCACGCCGTTTTTTGCGAGTGTCTGGAGCACCATGTCGCGATATTTACCCTCGAACTGCTGTTTAACAAAAACATTTTGCACGCCGAGCGTGGCCGACTCTTTATCAACCTGAATAAGCCGCGTGTTTTTAAACCAGGTTATGTAGTTTCCGCGAGAAAGCGAAATCTCTACCTCCCCCTGGACGGTTCGCCACAACTGATCATAGTTGACGGTATGCACGGTACTCTCCACTTCGCTGCGAACGTTATCTGAGTTCGCTATCACCACTAACTATAGTCGAAAACAGACATAGTTTTCCACAGCTTTTTCTACAACTATTTCATGACATCAAAAATGAGCCGAAAAGGGGTATAGTTTTCCACAGGCGTTTCTAACACCTTAGAAAATGTGGAAAACACTGGGAAAAGGGGGATAACTTTGCTATACTATAAAGCGAATAGCAAATTTTTCCCGAAAAAAACCAGCGCTCTCGGCGAGGCGTGGTATACTATACAACCGATAGGAATCACGCCGACAAGAGTGACCCACGGCGAAATGCGCGCATTGAACCAAAAACATGTCGCAGTTGCGCCAGAGCAGGGAATAGCGCTATTTTCGGCAAGCCCAACAGCTAGTAACTAATCACTAAAGGAACAAGAGATGCCAAAACGAACCTACCAGCCAAAAAAACGCCAGCGCGCGAAAGAACACGGCTTTTTTAAGCGCATGGCGACGAAGGCTGGGCGAAATGTTCTGCAACGCCGCCGCAACAAAGGCCGCACTCGCCTGAGCGCGTAGTCTAGGCGGGCGGAGGAGAAAGCTATGCTCGCAAAAAAGCATCGGTTTCAGGGTCGCCGCTCTATTCAGCGCGTCTACCGAGCGGGTCAATCGCGGCGCGGCAGAATGCTAAGCGTGCGATACCTAACGACGCCAAAACAACCGTTTCGCGCCGCCGTTGTTGTGAGCCGCAAGGTTCATAAATCTGCTGTGGTGCGAAATCGCATTCGTCGGCGTATCTACGAGATACTCCGCGCGGACTACGCCGCCCAACTAGACGGCGTCCAGGTGATAGTAACGGTTTTTGACGCCTCTTTAGTCGCGCTACCTGCTAAGGAACTCCGCCGTCACATCGCCCACCTATTTGCCAAAACACAAAACTAACCAGCCGTTTCGGGCAAAATATTTAACTATTACAACAGCGTGTGTGTATTACACAAGTTGTTTTGTAATATAGTGGCATACTGAGCACGGCACGTGGTATAGTAGAAGAAAAGAGGAATATATGTTTACAGATTTTGTCGTTCAACCCATCTTCAATTTGCTCGTGCTCATTTATGCGCTCGTGCCAGGCCATAACTTTGGCCTAGCTATCATCATCTTCACGATTGTGATTCGTCTGTTTATGTGGCCGCTGGTCAAAAAACAGCTGCGCCAAACCAAAATAACCCGTGCGCTCCAGCCAGAACTGAAACGTATCAAAAAAGAAGCGAAAGGCGATCGTCAGCGCGAAGCCCAGATGATGATGGAGCTTTACAAAGAGCGCGGCGTCAATCCCTTCGGCATGTTTCCGACGCTTATCGTGCAGATGGTGGTGCTCATCGGTCTGTACATAGGGCTTGTAAAGGTTATAAAAGACCCAAACCAAATCGTGCAGTTTGCCTACGGGCCGCTCCAGCAGCTTCCGTGGCTACAGCACTTGTCCGAAAACATCAAAGCGTTTGATAACTCTTTGTTTGGACTGATTGACCTGTCTCGTACGGCTATCGGAACTGGCAGCGTGTACTTTCCTGCGCTTCTGCTGGTAACGCTCAGCGCGGGTATTCAGTTTTTGACGAGTCGCCAGCTAATGCCCACTGAAAAGGACGCCCGCAAGCTTCGCCACATACTGAAAGCTGCCGGCGCAGGGAAGCCGGCCGACCAGACCGAAGTGAGTGCAGCAGTGAGCCGCAGCATGCAGTACATCATTCCTTTTATGGTGTTTTTCTTTACGGTGCATCTTGCCGCCGCTTTGAGCCTCTACTGGTTTACTGGCGGCGTTGTTGCGTACTTGCAGCAAAAAAGAGCGCTGCGGGATGACGCCGAACAGCTCGTCGAAGCAGCCGAGTCCGACAAACCGCTCAAAACCGACCGCGGTAGCAAAATATCTTACTCATCTACCCCCGAAGCAGAAGTTGTTTCCAGGCCAGCCAAAAAGCCAGCCAAAAAAACGCCAAAACAAAAAACCGCCAAACCCTCCAAAAAAACTAAGAAAAAACGGAGGTAACCACCATGAACGAAGATGTCGAAGCAGCGATTCGGTACGCCAAAAAGTACGTCGAAGACCTGTTGTCCTTTTTTGGGCTCAATACAGATGTGTACGCCAGCACCGAAGACAATGAGGTTATAGAGCTTAACATACCCTCGACGCACCTAAACGGTTTTCTCATTGGTCAGCGCGGCGAAACCATGCGCTCCATACAGTTTATTGTGAGTAACGCGCTGAAAAACCAGAACTTTAGCGTCGTGCGCGTAAATGTAGATGTAGCTGACTACAAACATCATCGTGCTGAGCGTTTGGCCAAAACTGCCGAAGCATGGATAAAGAAGGTTAAAGAAACGGGCGAAGCGTATAGTGTAAAACCGATGAATGCTGCCGATCGCCGTACGATACACCGCGTAGCCTCAGAAGCGGGGCTCGTCAGTGACTCTGAAGGCGAAGGCCGCGAACGCCACATTGTCCTTAGGCCCGCCGCCGAGTAGCAAAAGCACAAACCACATAACTTAGTTGTACATAAACTAAAAACACGTTATAGTTAGCGTAGAAAAAGGTGTTTTATGCGACTAAAAAAGCAGTGGTCGGCCGTGTTTTGTCTCGTTACGCTTATGGCGGGCGGGGGAGTGGCGTGGGCGTCTCGTACGCCAGTGCCAATGTGGCTAAGTTCTGTCGAACCAAGGGTCGAAAAAGTTTCTGACTTGCCAGACAACCAGGGGCCGTTCAGTCTGAGTCAAGACTGCATTCCCATTCAGCTGCCTAACGGTGCGAGCACCATGCCTATAGATACGTGTGAGTATGTAACACCGCTTGGCTTGATGGCAAACAGCATTTTGCTGAATGGTCCGAGCGGAACGCATGCATATGACCCGTTCTATGGCGGCAATGTGTTGCCAAGTATTCCAGGGCATCCCAATATGCTCATTACGGCTACGTATCCGAGATCATGGATAGATGGTGCAAATCTGTTGAGGATCGGCACATACAGCGCCTCACAGCTACGACTTGTGTCGTACTATGGTCTGCCGCCTGCGAAAAAGTACCAGTATCATCACGAGCAGCCAAATACTGTTTTGCGAGCACCCAATGGCGAGGCGCTGCATTTTAGGGGCACAGATATAGCTTATGCAACTAACGGTAAATGGATGGCAGCGATCGTAAGCGGTAAGGGGATATATCGCTATGATCTTGAAAACAAGCGGGGAAAACTCATCGCCTGGCATACAGGTTCGTACCAGTCCAGCGCCAATGCATACCGAGGGAAAAATAATCTCGCGATTAGCGAAAATGGTCGGTTCGTCGCCGTAACACTCTCGGTACCGAGCAATGGTACGACTCGTCCTGCGCTACGCGTCTACGATGTGTTTACTTGCCCCAATCAGCACGCAAACCAAACCGAGCCGACCGCGCACAATGGCTGCGAATACAAAGATCTTTGGAGCGGCGAGTATCGCACCGGCAACACGCGCGGCCTGCGCGATGTATTGCCGACGGCTGAATATCCTCGCCGCGTTCGGTTTGTGAAAAATAACGTCATGACTTTCGACACGGTATATGACAGAACTGGCCCAGCCTCGTTTAAGGTGGCTCGCTACCAAGTAACCATGCCGAAACAAACCGCTCGTGAGTATGTCGGTGTACTCGGTATGGGCGACTCGTATATTTCTGGAGAGGGTGTGCCAGGTACGTACTTTACTGGCACCGATACCAGGCAAAATAAATGCCATCTCTCATGGTATTCATACCCATTTCGGATAAACGCAAAAGAGTTTCATCATGGCCGCTCTGTCGCCTGCTCTGGCGCGAAGCTGTTTGACGTGAGTATAGCGGCAGGCGACCCAAGGGGGGAGGTTGTGAGAGAGGACGATTACGAAGGGCAAGTCGGGAATAAAAAAGAATGGAATAAAAGGGGCAAAAACAAAGTAATAGATTCATTCTCTCCCGGCTATGCGCAGCAAACTATTTTTGCCCGTAAATACAAACCCCGCACCATCCTTCTCTCTATAGGTGGCAACGACATTGGGTTTGCAAAAATACTGACATCGTGTATTACGGGCGGCATAGTTGGGACCTGTTACCAGTACTACGAAGATCGCGTACAGGTAATGGAGCAAATACTCGGACAGTATGATCGCCTCGTCGCAACATATAAGGACGTACTTGCAGAGAGCGGTGGTGCGCGGGTGTATGTGGTTGGCTACCCGCAAATATTTAAAGAAGGTGGAAACTGCGGGGTAAATGTACGCTTCAATGCGGCCGAAGTACGGTTTGCGTCTAGGCTTATCACCTACTTCAACAGCATTATTAAGCGGGCTACTGCCGAAGCTGGGGTATACTATGTCGACACCGAAGCTGCGCTCAACGGCCATCGACTTTGCGAGGCCAGCAAAAACACAGCCGGCGTAAACGGTCTAACCAACGGCAATGACAAGCTAACCATGCCAATACAAATCTCCGGAGGCGGGAAGACATACGCGGTAAATGTTGGCATAGGGAACGAGAGTTACCACCCTACGCTACTAGGACACCGGCTAATTGCGCGCCGAATACTTGCGAACACAACCAATCTCACGGAACTTATGCCGACGCCGATTCCAAACAACAAACCAGATCTTGACTATACAAGTGCGCTACTGAAAAACGTTGATCATGCACCAGAGCAGCTCAGGCCCCGCGGAGTAATCAAATGGACCGACAGCGGCGCAACACTGTTCAAAAGGGGCGGCACCTACCAAACGAACTTGCCGAAAGGCACTGTGCGTCACGGTGCCACTATGAAAATTACCCTGCGGTCGGAGCCGATAACCTTACTTGAAGGCGTATACGACGAAAACGTGCCTGCGACCTTTGCGATACCAGAAAGTACACCGACAGGATTTCATACGCTCGACATATACACCACATCTGCCGCTGGTGCGCCAATCGATTTGCGCCAAGTGGTTTTTGTGGCAGAAAATGCCGATGATTTTGACGGCGATGGTATAAAAAACGATCAAGAGGCGTGTTTGTTCGTTGACCCAAGCGGCATTGACGAAGATAGCGACGGTATCGACGATGCATGTGACGGCGAGCTACGAGACGAGCTGATAGACGAAACGCAGCCAGGGCACGTCAAAGCACCCGCTTCGTTTGATGAGACAGAGGGCGATGGCGGGGGCGAATACGGCAGCCAAGACCTCGCCGTCCCGTATGTGCCGAGCGAAAACGAAAGCCAAGAAGAAAACGCTGCGGCGCAAAACAAGAAAAAAGCTGGGACCAGCATAAAAACCGCAGAAAACGCGCGGAACACTGGTGCGCTGGCGCGCAGTGCTCGCCCAGACTTTTTGGCGGCCATTGCGGCAGAGGGTGGCGCAGGAATAAACGGCGGTATTTTTACGCAACCAAAAACGCCCAAGAACAGCGAGGCTCGCACATCGACGCTTTTCGGTAATGGTTTTGAGCGCAGCGAAACGGGAGGTGGCGCACACAGCAAACTCGCATACTTTGCAGGGCCAGTTGTTTTGGTGCTAGTACCGCTGGTATACCGAAAAGTCCGCCATCTGCTACAATAACCCCATGCCCAAAAAGAACCCTAAACCTCGCCAGTCAAAACCCTCACTCATCACAAAAACAACAACCAATCTGCAAAAACTCTCATCACTCCAAAAACTCATAGCCATGCTATGTATAGCCATAGCTATTCTATTCCTATGGCACCAAGCAAACATCTACCGAGAGCACAACACATACAAACAGGCAGAGAAACAAATCACCGCCTTCATAGACAAAGCCGCCAAACTCGCACCGAGCACAAAGGAAGTACGCAAGTACTGTTCTCGCAGTTCAGCCAAGTTTGATGACGGGTTTTTGAGCTGCGCGGTAAGAAGCAATCTCGAATACAAGCCTATGACAGAGGAAGAAGTGGGTAACACCATTGCGCGGCTCGAAGCAATACATAGGCCGTCGGACTGGGTTTTTGCATATGACAACACAGACCAAAACAAAGATACGCCAGCCGTCATCAAAATAGTGGTCTATAACTACCAAGCCCTAACATGCAGTGTTTCGTATGACTATAAGTCAAGCGATCCTTACGGCGAAGTATACGACCCAAATATCTTAGTCGTCGAGGCTGGCTGCACCGGCTCAGCCCTCAAAGAACACTACAAATAGCCAACTTCTCAACCAAACCCTGCTACAATAACCCCATGCCCAAAAAGAACCCTAAACCTCGCCAGCCAAAACCCTCACTCATCACAAAAACAATAACCAATCTGCAAAAACTCTCATCACTCCAAAAACTCATAGCCATGCTATGTATAGCCATAGCTATTCTATTCCTATGGCACCAAGCAGATATCTACCGAGAAAAACAAATGTATAACGAAGCGGAAGCACAGATAGCCTCTTTTGTAGACAAAGCCGCCAAACTCGCATCAAGTAGTAAAAAGACATATGCGGCGTGCGGATACGGATCTGAGAAATTCAGCAAAGGCCCGCTTAGCTGTACGGTAGGCGCAGTACTTACGTATCGTGCGGCAGAAGAAGCCAGTATCATCAATACCGTCGAACAAGCCAAATCACTTGAAAAAAATCTTGGCTGGAGCAATATGCTCGACACTACGGCAGGCAGCCAAGAATACACCTCGAAAAACTATATCCGCACGAGCGTGTACGACAAGGGCGATCTGTCTTGTAGCGTTGACTACAGGTACAAGGAAAATGACAGAGGCGAAAAGATTACAATTCACAATAAAAGTATCCTCCTAGTAGAAGTGGGCTGCACCGGCTTAGCCCTCAAAGAACACTTTTAGCGTGTTGGCTTCAAAGCTTTTTCATAGACGGCGAGCGTTTGGCGGGCGGTGCGTTCCCACGAGTATTTTGCGGCCTGTCTTTTACCCTTTTTGATCAACGTGCGGCGTTTTGTTTCGTTGTCGAGTACGCTTGCGATCTTTGCCGCTATATCGTCCGCGCTGAGCGGGTCAAAATATTCGGCGGCATCGCCGTATACCTCTGGTAGGCACGTTGCACTGCTGCTCACCACTGGCGCCCCGTGCACCATCGCTTCTAGCCCGGGCAACCCAAACCCCTCGCTCAGGCTTGGAAACACGTATGCCGCACAGTTTTCATACAGCCACCGAAGTTGACCCTCGGATATAAAGTCCGTAAACACCACATTCTGTATACCTTCGCGCAAAACGCGCTCCTCGTGCCGCGCGTAATTTGCATCCTTTTTACCGACCAGGACGAGCACGAGTTCGGGGTGTGTTTTCTGCAACACCGCAAATGCGTCAAGTAGTCGCCCAAGGTTCTTATGTGGCAGCGGTCGTCCGACATATACGATAAATTGCTTACCCGCCACGGGCTTGTAAGGTTCGGCGTTGTCGCTGATGGGGTCGGCGGCAAGGTGCGTAACCGTAATTTTTTCAAGCGGAATGCGACAGTATGTTGCAATGTCGTGCTGAGTATGTGCAGATATGGCGAGTAGGGCAATAGACTTTCGGGCGACGTAGCGGTTAACCCATTTGTAAACTGTCTGTTTTACCCAAAACACCGCAAGGTTTTTGGCAGGGTTTCGAAACCGTATCGTCGTAAGATCTTGCATGGTTGTGACAGATTTACCTCGGTATAGAATAGGTTGCTGTACGATGGGAAAATGCACGAGGTCGGCTCTCAGCGCGTTGATTTGGCGAAGAAGCTTTATTTGCTCGGCAAACGTAAACTCTTTGACATCGCTTTCCAGTACAGGGAAATTTGGGGCGAGCTTTTGCAGATACTGTACGCGGCCAGGTTTTGCCAGCAGTGTGATTTGGTATTGCGGGTGCAGTTTGTGCATGTGCTCAATGAGCTTGTCCATGTAGCGACCAGTCGTTGTGCCGGATTCGCGCGCATCGAAAACAATATGTTTAGTCATCTTTACTCCCGCGAAATGTTAGTTTATGCCATTTTGTTCTCAGCGAGCGCAACGTTTTTGCGTTGGGGGGCAAATCATGAACAAGGAGCGACCACACCTGTCGGGAGTTCAGTTTGCGCTTCAAGTCAAGCAACGTTATTTCGGGCAACTTCCAGCCAAGCCAAAACGCAGACATGCAAACGCCGCGTATTGCTGATATGCCATGTCCGCGTAAAAACGCTCGAAAAAAGAATAGAATGTAAGCGAAATAAAACCGAGGCAGTATGCGAAAAAGTAGTAGGAACGGGACGTTTTTCCAGACGAGCAAAGGAAGGTTTTTGAGAGTCTGATAAGTAGTGAAGCCCTTGATGCGTCCGCTTGTCATGCCGACGGCATGGTGAACAATAGCCCGCGGCTCGTAGCCCACTTTCCAGCCCTGGTTCTGCATGCGAAACCCTAGGTCCACGTCCTCGTAGTATGCAAAGAAAGCCTCGTCAAACAGCCCGACTTTTTTGAGTGTAGCAACACGGAATAGGCTAGCGGCTCCGCTGGCGGCAAACACATCAGCGCCGTCATCGTATTGACCGCTATCTAGCTCGTCGCGGCCGCGGGGGTATGGTAGTCCCCAAACAGTCAGAAAATCCCCAGTGCTATCAAGGTGCTTACCGTCGTCCTTGAGTACTTTGCAGCAGACCGCGCCATGGTTGGGGTGTGTGTCGAGAAAACCCACCAGGTGCTTTAGCCACTTCGGATCAGCTGCCGCGTCATCGTTAAAAGGCGCAACATAAGTGGCTCCGCGCTCGATTGCTCGCTCAAAACCGGGGTTAACGCCGCCGGCATAGCCTTTGTTTCTTTTGTGCCAAATAACCTCAATGTCGGGGAATTTTTTTTGTGCACGTTCGGCTGATCCGTCGCTACTGGCGTTATCGACAACGATGATGTGCGGCCGAAGGGTTTGTTTGTGCAACGAAGACAGGGCGTCGAGCAGCGCCTGGCCGCCATTGAGGTTTGGGATGACTACGACAGGTGGGTGTTTTGCCATACGCAATAGTATATCGTAAAAGGTGTGGCGATGGTGGGTGATTTCCTCTATAATATGCTCTCAGTAATGGGACTAAAAGTTACATTTCAAAAGGCGTTCTCCAAGAAAAACCGAGCGCTTCTGGCCGAGTTGGTTCGTACCGACTTCAAGCTTCGCTATCAAGGCTCTGTTCTTGGTTATGCGTGGTCGCTATTGCGCCCCATGCTCATGTTCGCCATACTGTACGTGGTTTTCGTCAAGTTCTTACGCATAGGCGGCGACATACCGCACTACCCCATATACCTATTGTTTGGTATAGTGCTTTGGATTTTTTTTGCCGATACGACAGCTCAGAGTCTTGGCAGTATAGTCGTCAGAGGTGATCTTATACGAAAGATAAAGATCCCTCGTTGGATGATAGTGTTCAGTAGCACTATAGGCGCCCTGATAAATCTGGGTTTTAACTTGATCGTGATCGCCCTCTTGATGCTATTGAGCAAAGCCGTGCCTATGGACACGTTTTATTTGCTGCCGCTCTACCTGGTGGAGATTTATATTTTTGGTCTCGGGCTGTCTCTCTTTCTTTCCGCTGCATTCGTAAAGTACCGAGATATCGGGTACATATGGGAGGTGTGTTTGCAGGCAGGATTTTACCTAACGCCCATACTTTATCCCCTGGCGCTTGTCGCGAACGTAACATTTCAGAAGTTGCTACTTCTGAGCCCTATGGCACAAGCAATTCAGGACGCTCGCTATGCGATCGTCAGCCACGACGACAAGGTTATCACGACTTGGAAAATATTTGACGGAGGATGGTATGCTTTTATTCCCTTGCTGATCGTATTTTCTATGTTTGTTCTGGGTCTCATGTATTTTAAAAGCCAATCGGCAAGTTTTGCGGAGAACCTATAGATGGCACGCCGCGATAATATTGCAATCAAAGTAGATCATGCTAGTAAAAGCTTCAGGCTGCCGCACGACAAACAGAACTCTATAAAAGGCGGTCTCATTAGCCTGGCAAGAGGCAAAAAACGAACATATGAAACCCAAGAGGTTCTTAAAGACATCTCATTTGAGATAAAAAAGGGTGAATTCTTCGGAATAGTCGGCCGAAATGGTTCTGGTAAAAGCACGTTACTTAAAATGCTTGCTGGTATATACACAACGACCAGCGGCGACATTCAAATAAATGGCTCCTTGACGCCTTTTATTGAGCTTGGTGTTGGGTTTAATCCCGATCTTACTGGCCGCGACAACGTGTTTCTGAACGGTGCACTCCTGGGCTTTAATCGCGAAGAGATGTCTGAGATGTACGATGATATTGTCGAGTTTGCCGAACTAGAACGATTCATGGATCAAAAGCTCAAAAACTATAGTTCCGGTATGCAAGTCCGGCTGGCGTTTTCTATTGCTATCCGCGCGCAGAGTGATATTTTACTCCTGGACGAGGTTCTTGCTGTGGGCGACGAAGCTTTTCAGCGTAAGTGTTTTCAGTATTTTGCAAAGTTAAAGCGTAACAAGAAAACAGTGGTGTTGGTAACGCACTCCATGGAGAGCGTTCGCAAATATTGCAGCAAAGCGATGTTGGTCGTAGATGGACGGGTGAAGTTATTTGGAGACCCGAACGAAATAGCTGATGAATATACGGGAATTAACCTTTTGCAAGAGGGCGCAAAAGAGAAGGTCGACACACACAAGCCAATGCTATCAGCCAAGATCGTTGGCAAGCGCACGCTTACTAACGAGGATACGCTGAAGGTTGAGATCAAGTACAAAGCGCTAGATACGCGACCAGTTACAGCTAAAGCATATATAGACTTCAGAGGTCAGGCAATTATGGCGACAAACCCGGTACTGCTTGGTTGGGACGAGATGATTACTCGCGACACGAAGCAACATACCGCAATGTATGAACTGTCTCTAGAAAACTTTAACAAAGGTGAGTATAAAGTAGTGGCACTGCTTGAAGATATCGAAACAAAAGTTAATATAGCGCGCTATGGATACGAGGGCGGCAGCACTGTGATCGTGATTGATAACCGAGACACGAGCAGTAGTGGTGGTCTGCTCATAAACCACGCAAAAATGAGGCTACATAAGTGAAAAAAGGATTCGTCAGTGTAGTAACCCCTTGCTATAACGGCGAGAGGTTTATCAGCAAGCTACTCGACTCTGTGCTGTCGCAGACGTACCCGCACATTGAGATGTATGTGGTTGATGACGGATCTACCGACCAATCTGCAGAGATTATCAAGTCATACATACCGAAGTTTACAAAGAAACGGTACCAGCTCACATATGTACACCAACCGAACCAAGGTCAATCCGTCGCAGTACGTAACGGTCTGGCGCAGGTAACGGGTGAATATGTCGTGTGGCCAGATGCAGATGACTACTACCACGACAAAACATGCATCAGCGAAATGGTTAAGGTGTTGGATGGGAGTGATGACGATGTCAGTATGGTGCGGGTACAGTATAGAGTTAGAGATGAAAACGGCGCTATCATACACAGTCTAGGTGTCAACGACGACACGCGCTACAAGGTTGATTTGTTTGAAGATGCCATTTTTGGCACAAATGGTTTCTGGTATCCGCCAGGCGGTTACATGGCTAAAATGTCTGCACTCGACAAACACATTCCCAACAGAGAAATATATACAGAAAAGACTGCTGGTCAGAACTTCCAGCTCTATTTGCCGCTGCTTTACAAGCAAAAATGTCTCACAATTGAACAATATCTGTATAGTATTGTTGCGCACGACGATTCGCACAGCAGAAATGTATCGACCAACGACATGCGGCAAGCGGTGTACTACAGAGCAATTAAACATACGCTTGCGACATTACCGCTACAGCGCGCATACCACAAACACTTGCTCAAGCAAGTCTACCAGCATACAGTAGGCAGCGTTGTAAAACCCAGACGCTTCCCGCTCAGAACGTTTATAAAGCGGGCAATAAAAGCAGTGATGCCATATGGTGTAGTGATGCTTTACAAGAGGAGGCAACGTTGAATAAAAACCTCAAAACAGTAAAAGACCATGGGCTGTTTGTTGGTAGCGGAGTTGAGTCGATTGTCGACAGCGGCACACAAACAAACCTGAATCAATACGGTCAGTATGAACCTCAGTATAGTGATAACGATGCGTCTGGGGTGGAAAAAGTGACGTTGAATGCCCAGGAAAGCAGAAATGAGAACGATATTTCAGACACCATATTCTCCGGGATTCGGGGTATAAAGCAAGACGAGCACATAGGATACTATCTGAAGCTATATGCCGGACACACGATTGAGGGTGAATATCGTGCGCGTGGTAGCTCGGGTGGGCTTGTGTCTTGGGTGGCGTCAAAAATGCTTGAAGCGGGAATGGTCGACGGGTTTATACACGTCGTAAAGTCAAAAAAGCCTGGCATACTTTTCGAGTATGGCATCTCTAGAACAACGCAAGATATCCAAGCTGGCTCGAAATCAAGATACTACCCCGCAGAGCTTTCTTCTGTACTCAAGGAGGTAAAGAAGACTCCGGGTACATATACTGTGATTGGTATTCCCGAAATCATCACTGAGGTGCGATTGTTAGCAGAAAACGATCCGGACATCGCGAAGAGAATCAAGTATTATTTTGGTTTAGTCTGCGGCCACCAAAAAACTACAAAATACGCCGAAGCTATAGCGTGGGAATATGGTATAGAGCCCGGTGATCTAGAGAGCATTGACTTTAGAGTGAAAAAAGACAGCGGTCAGGCGATTGAATACGACATGGTGTTCACTGGAAAAACAAAACATGACGGAAAAACCAAGACGTACACAGTCAGAAACAACGAACCGTTTGTTTCGAGCTGGGCGCACGGTTTTTTCAAAGCGCGGTTCTCGGATTTTACGGACAACACGTTTAACGAAAACGCAGACATTACGTTTGGTGACGCCTGGCTAGATGAATACAATGACGACCCTCACGGCAATAATATTGTGATCGTCAGAAACAAAGCGCTTCTGGAATTGCTAAAAAAGGGAATGCGTGACGCAGAATTGAAGCTCGATGCTGTATCGGCAGACACGATAAAACGTTCTCAGCAGGGTCTGATTCATCATACGCGTGACGAGCTTCCATATAGACTCCAAAAAGAGCAAGAAGCAAAAGGCTGGACTCCACATAAACGATACAATACAGCTCAACCGCTGACAGCCGACAGAGAGAAGGTTCAAGATATTCGTCAGCAAATCGCCAAAAAGAGCCACATCTACTACAAACAAGCCATCGATAGGGGTGATTTCGCGTATTTTGTAAAAAAAATGCAACCACTTGTGAACAAGTATAAAGACCTCTACAAACAACCTTACGACACCACAAAGCCAGTAAAGGCTGACGGGGCAATACTGACACTGACGGGCTATTTTAATTACGGGAACGTTCTACAGCGATATGCACTGCAAAAGTTCCTGCGTAACAACGGCTACAAGTTTGTGTCATACGTTGATCGTTACTCCGCGCCTAGGGATATATACCCAGTTAATACTCGAACTACGCTAGAAAAGATACACGTAGCTATAAAGCGATTCTTTAACTATGAAAAACCATACTGGTATCGCCCGACGTACAATGAACTGTTCACAGATGTACATGGGTGGGAGAATATCATTGAATTCGTCAATCGGTATATATGGATCAAGCCGTTTAATCCGAACGACACCTACAAAACGTATATTGTTGGTTCGGATCAAGTGTGGAGAAACTGGTGGGGCGATCGCGAAAAGGTAGCCTATTATTTCTTGAACTTTCTAAAGGGGAGAAAGGCAAACCGCATCGCGTATGCGGCGAGCTTCGGAAAAGACACAATCGAGGACGTTATGAGTCACGATGACATCGAGTATGTACGGCCTTACGTAGAGACTTTTGATCACATTTCAGTGCGCGAGGCGACGGGTAAAAAAATTCTCAAACAGACATGGGGGCGTAATGATGCCGTTGAGGTTGTTGACCCGACACTATTACTTAGTGCTGATGAGTATACAGAAATTATCGACGCAAATGAAAAAGTAAGACATGAGAAGATTCAGCCTATGTTTAGCTATATTCTGGGCGAAACGCCTGAGATACGAACATTTATCCGTCGTCTACAAGACAAACGGCAGCAAGCAATCACGCGCATACGCGCTCATGCTGGATCGGAGGATGATATTCTCCCGCCGGTTGAACTCTGGCTCAAGGGTTTTCGTGATGCTGAACTGGTGATCACCAACTCATTTCATGGCATGATGTTTGCGATCATTAATAATACAGACTTTATTATTATCGGCAAAGAAGCGGGCGGACTGGCTAGGATAAAAGATTTTCTAAAAAAATATGGCATCGTAGGCAGGCTCGTCGAAGAAGGAAAACTTGACCAATTTGATATAGCCAACCTGAAGCCAATCGATTGGCAAGAAATGAACGCGAAACGAGCGAAATACCGCACAGAAAGCGGGAGATGGCTACTGGAATCTCTGAAATAGTGCTGAAATAAACAAGAATATGTTATATTATTTGCAATGAGTAAAACCAATGCGGCGCCTTTGGTGTCGGTCGTAGTTACATGTTACAACTATGGCAAATACGTTGCAGAGGCTATAGAGAGCGTGTTTGCGCAATCGTATGAGAATATTGAGCTGATCGTTATTAATGATGGGTCGAGTGATAACAGCGACAGTGAAATAAATAGGATGCGCAAAAAAAGACCGTTTAAGTACATCTCTAGAGGCCACAGAGGGGTCGTTGCCACCAGAAACGAGGCCATAGCTAAGGCGAGCGGTCAGTACGTGATGCAGCTTGACGCGGACGACACAATACCCAGTGGCTACGTCAAGAAGATGCTGCGAGTGGCAACAGAGAAGAATGCCGACATCGTTTATGCGGACTACAAGATGTTTGGCGACGAAACGGGCCGGAGCGCTTTTCCAAACTATGACTTTGATCGGCTCAAGGAGGGTAATTTTATCAATATCAGCTGTCTTATACGGCGGGCGGCGATTCGTAAGCAGCGATTTGATGAGCATCTGAGCAACAGAACGCACGAAGACTGGGATTTTTTTCTGGGACTTTGTGCGGCTGGCTGTACGGCAATAAAGTGCCAAGACACAGTTCTTAACTACAGAATTCACGGTAACGCGAGGAATAACACGTTGGGTTCGGCCACCTCTCAGCGACAGTATGTCGAAATGTATTGCTACGTAATCGAAAAATATGCCAAACGCTATCCCGAGCAATTTGACCTTGTCAAATTAATTGGCACTTTGTTTGCGGATGTCTTTGGTGCTGCATATGAGGCGCAAAAGCAGGAGAACGGCGAGCTTCGGAAACAAAATAATGCCCTCAACACAGCAAATAACCAGCTTCGGCAACAAAATAATGCCCTTGGTGCAATGAACAACAAACTCCAGCAGGAAAACAGCGCGTTAGTGGGGTCGATTTCGTGGAGGATAACAGCCCCTCTTAGAAAAGCGAGCAAAGGCTATAAGATACTGAAGAAAAAAGCCAAACGTTAATACCAAGCTCCAACTGAACGACATCGCTATCGCGCAATGGCGGCGTATGAACGTTTCGTCTTATTGAACATCTGTGACGTAAGGGCGTAAAAAGGCTCTTGGCGCAGTGCGACGGGGCAGGCTTGTTACCGCTAGCTGAATACACATTTTGCCAGTTGTAGGCACTTTCGTGGAGCTTTTCTTCCTCTCGTCCTCGTGTAAAGATGCCAACCCACCAGCTGTATTTACTTATCAAGTGATTGCAATACCTTGCGTAGTGGCTCGTCAAGAGCGCTGTCCCAGTCATCTAGTATACCGCGAGCTGGTTTTATGTCTTTGGCGGCGGATGCTTTTATCTGTGTTGCTGCAAGACGGATACCTTCTGCTATGGATTCGCTGAAGACATCGGTCAGAATGATATTTTTTGAATAGTTTGAGAGGTCGACCTTGTTGGCGTATTTTGTCGTGACAACCATTGATCCTATGGAAGCAAATTCTAGGGTTGGGTAATTCGGGTGCGGTGCCATCATTGGCGAGACGGCGACATCCACGGTCTTGCTAAAGGCAACGTAATCGGCTAACGCCATTTTGCCCTTATTGTGGATCACTGGTCCAGAGCTGAGTTTTATATCGGGTAGTTTGTCTTGGCCAGCCATGAACAGTTCCCATTCATCTTTGTCGAGAAAACCCGCCTCAAACGACTGGTTAATTGCGCTTAGTGCTGTAAGGAATAGGTTGCGGTGTACATTTGGTCTGCCGTACAGGAATAGCCTCTTTTTCTCCCCAGGAGACTTTTTCTGCCGTAGACCGCTGCTAGCACAGCTGACGGCTGGCTCAAAGTAGGCTGCGGATTTCTTGCTGAATGGCGGGTAGTTTCTTTGGCGCATAAAGTCATATATTAGTTTTGTGTTGCAGAGCGGCACGAAACTATCCATCTGGTAAGTTGACTCGGCTAAGACGTAGAGGTCGCTATTGTTGTAGAATACTGGCTCGAAGTCCTGAACTAGGTAGACAAACTTTTTTGTAAGCGGTAATTGATTGATGAGGTATGCGTCCCACCAGGCAGAGGCGACGTACACGTCGTCTTTGTGCGTGGGCAGGTAGCCGTAAAAGTTGTATCTTCTATCTGCGACCGAGCTTACATGAACGTTGGAAGCGTTGATTTTGACACCTGCACTTTGCAGAAATGTGACGATGCCTGTTGGTTTGCCTGTTTTGAGTGTTTGCACTATTCGCAGAGGACGTCCCAGCGCCGCGGCCATTTTTGCGGCAACAATTAAGGCAGTTGCCGTTCCGCCATAAAATGAACTGCCATCTAGGCTGGGTATCAGCAGAACAACCGAAGCCTTCTGGCCCACCAGGGGCATCGCTGGATTTAGGGGTGTGATATATTGAAGCGAGTTGTAATATATCTTCTCCATTGGAACAACCCGATCGACCAGCGCATCAAAATCCGTACCGTCAATAAGACGGGTTGCCTTGTTTTCGACTCGAGTCGTAAAGCTCAATATTTTGTGTAGGGACTTATTGCTGACGTATGCCGTTTTACGAACAGTCCTTAGAGACGTTCTTTTGATGTGCTTCATTCGTGCATCTCCTTAGTTATCTCGGGTAAGAAAGGGTCGCCTACGTTGGCGTCAAATCCCTGGATATAGCTTAGGTATGACCAGTAGAAGTCGTTGTAGGGTATGGGAGAAAATTTTCTAGACTGGCTTTCCTTGTGTAGTATGTAGCCGCCACCAACATACCAGGTCTGGTAGCCTTTTTTGTTCGACCGCAGGCACAGATCGACATCTCCGCCGCAGATAATAAAACGCTCGTCAAAACCTTTTATGGCGTCAAATTTCTTGCGCTGAACCATTGAGACGGCGCCAGTTACAGCGCTCATCGGCATGTCTTTGGATATGTCATATGGGAAGTCGGCCGACCCCGCGTCTTTGAGTGCTTTTGCATATGATTTAGTGACGTATAGATGATCTGCTTGTCCGCCTGGCATGAGGTAAACGCCAGCATGTTGGATGGTCTTTTCGCCGCCAAACAGCAGCAGGCAGCCGACGATACCAACAGACTTCTCGTGAGCTTTGGTAAACATGCGCTCTAATAGCCCGCGCGAAGCGGGTCGCAGCTCGGTGTCGTTGTTTAAGAAGAGAATTGTTTCGCCGGTCGATTGCTTTACTGCCCAGTTGTTGACTTTCTGGTAGTTAAATGGGTGGTTGTACTCGATGATTTTTACTAAGTCTATATTGCGAACACCCGACGTTACTTTCTGTAATTCGGATTCGGTGGAGTTGTTGCTGACGAGTAGGATCTCTCGCGTTGGCGGACCGTACGCTATGAGCGAGCGAACGCAATCGAGCGTCATCGCGGCCTTGTCTTTAAACGGAATTATTACAGAAAGGTCGAGTGCTTGATTTTTCTGATGCATACAGTCCAGTATAGCAAGCATACTGCTTAAAGCACATCGCCTATTTTGAAGCTAGAAACTGCTTCCAGCGGCAGAGAAGCTGTGTTTGAGGGACTACCCCCCATGGCAGAATACGTCGAAAATGAGCGGATCGGATGAATTGAGTTGGTCTTGACGGCGAAGATAGTTCCGTTGTCGAGCCGAATAAACCGTATCGGCGTGGATGAGGTGGGGATTTTGCCGACAAGACTACCTTCGATTGGCATTACTGATGGATTTGCCGTTAGGGTTGCATTGGGGATTGATTGAGCCGTGCCGTCGTCGCGCACCACGTAGGTTTTATTTGCGATAGATACTAATCGCACATAGATCTTTATGCCTGACGAGTCAATCTCGCCAAAGCTTGTCTTTACAAAGCCAGGCGACCAACGGTTTGCAGCATTGAGTTCGGATAGACTTCTCAGTGCCCACAGTTGTTTATCTGCGCCATATAAGTACATACTGCCGCCCGCCTCATTGGGTCGAATGGGGCGACCAGACGCTATATCCAGCTTCCCGATTGGGTAGAATTTTGTAATGTCAGACGGGACGTCCAGAATACCGTCGGTGGAATATTGAATTGTTAGATCGGTCATGGATGGTATAGGCCGTAGTTCATTGTTCTTAAAAGCCACAATCGTTCCGCTGGGTATTGCTACTACCTGATTCTCTTGTAGCTGCATGTTAGAGCGATTGGCAAACAGATTCTGTGCATCGGGCATAGTTGACAGGTCGGTGTAGTTACTTGCCGTTGATGAAGCGTTTGGGAGCGTCAATGTCCAGGTTTTACCAAGCGCGCTGATCGAACCGTCGGACGTCTTGATGACGGAGCGAAGTGTTCCTGATGTTGTTGGAGGTGTTTTGTTGTACGCGGAGTGTGTATCAAGCACAAACCGACCGCCTTCTCCGATCCAGAGCATGAACGTTGCATAGTCGGGTATCTGGTAGAACATATCGTGCGAGAAAAGATAGATAGCGTCGGAAGACGCGGTTTTCATGAAACTATTGTTTTCTGGGTAGGCTACACCAAATGGTCGAATGGCATTTGTCCAGTTGATAACGCGTGTGCTGTGCGAAAGGTTGTAGCCTCGCTCTTGGGCAGCCTTGGTCGACAGGAATGGGCATTTCTTGCCTTTCTGCATTAGGTAGTATTTGCCGCTAAACTTCATTATTGGTTGGAGCGGTGGGTTTAAGGTAAGGCTGTTGGCGATTTCGAGACCTATAACTTTAACCGCGTCGGGGTTGTCGCAGTCA
This sequence comes from Candidatus Saccharimonadota bacterium, assembly GCA_002746885.1. Classification (GTDB taxonomy): domain Bacteria; phylum Patescibacteriota; class Saccharimonadia; order Saccharimonadales; family UBA4665; genus JAGXIT01. Next base: position 215,641 of record PDRS01000006.1, on the reverse strand, counting down.
AGACCCCACATTACACAATAATCGTTACTGGCAATACCGTTCTTTTGTCCGCCATCTGCCAAATAGACGGTGTTGTCACCTGGTGTCATGAAAAGTGGGCCTATGACACCGCCATCTTCTGTTGCTGCAATAAACTGATCGCTGACTGCCTCAACGGGTGTCGTATGTAGGCCGTAGGCATACAAGATGTCGCTGTCGGGGATGGCGAATCGTTTGTTCTGTGTCAGTAGGTAGACGGTGGTAGAGCTGGGAGCTTGGACGAGCATTGACCCCGAAGAGCGACCGAACCAGTCGTTGAAAACTCGCCAAAAATTTCGGTTGCCGTACGCGCTGCACCCGTCCCCCGTCCCGTACATATTTGCTAGCGCAGCCGCATTGGGTTGATAAGGGGTGTAGGTATATAAAGCGGCTGTTGATTTAGACTCAATATACACATTACCAGCACCGCAGCCTGAGGGAGCAACATTCCATAAAATACTGTTCACTTGATATGGTTTTTTGTACTGCCACCAGGGCTGCGACATACTATCCAAATACCAACGCAGCAACGCGGCCGCTTCAGAAATCTGGATCGAAAACCCTGCATAGTTACCGTCGCAGTTTGCGCTGCCGCCGGGGCCGCTGTCGGGGCAGTGCGCCCCCATTGCGTAGGTGAATTGGTTTTGTAATGGCCATGTGTCCGTCGTGAGCGGTCCCGCAGACTCGGTCCCGAGCTTTACGAGCAAAACTTTGGGGCTGATGCGGTGCTGCACGGCTGCATCGTGTATGAGCTGGGCAGCGCTGACTCCGCCAGGGAAGGCGCCGCCGCCGTGGTTGTAGCTATTGTCTGGTACGCCTGGCCCTGGAGTAGTCTTGGGCACCTCATGGTAGTTGCGCAAGCAGACATATGGCGGACCTGGCCAGCCACGACTGGCGGCGTACTGAGCGTGCGTCAGATCTGGTCGACCATACTCACTCGCAGGCTGCGTGCCGTTCGTATCGCAGTTGGGCACCTTACTGTTTAAGAAGTTTTGAATGTCCGATACGGACATGTCGTGCTCGTTCGTGAAAATGCCATCATCAACTATGCGGCCGGCTTTCCAGTCCGAAGCGGTTACCGCGCCACTAGGCTGTGGGAGCGCGCTCGACACCACAGTTGTGAGCACAAACGAAGTGACGAGCAAACGCACAAACCACTTCATGCTACTTTACCTCCAGTGTCACTGTTTCGGTGACGCCCGAACCGCTGAGCGGGTCAACACTTACAGTGATGCTCCACGTACCGGTGCCAGCATAGCTAGTCGGCACGCTAAAACCAGCACACGAAGAAAATTCGGGCTGATAGATGACGGCTGCCTCTTTGTTTGCGGGGGTCGTGCTTCCGTTCGTGATGCGCAGTGTGCACTTCCCATCGGTTATCCCGGTGATTTTTGTGAGGACTGTCACTGAATCCCCGTTCTGTGACGCAGAAAGATCAAGCGAAGCCGCCGTTTGGTTATTTGTTTCGGGTTCGTCTGGAGGGGTATTGCTGTTTTGAGTATCAGGCTTGTAAGCATCATCCAGATAGCGTTGTTTTGTGGCTGCATCTGTTTTTGTCTGCTGTTCTCGCTCTTCCTTTGTTGGCCCAGTTTGGTTTGTAGAATTGTCTGGGTCTTTCACGAGGTCTATGACATGAGTTTTCTCGAGTATAACGAAAACAAGCGCTAAGCCAACAACAAGACCAGCAATAATAAGTGTGATACGAAGAGGATTTACGTTTTGATGATAGTTTTTTTTCATTGGTTTTGAGCCCTGCATTTCTTGTATTTGTTTGCGCATTCTATGACTATATTATAAACCATGAGCGAAATGAATGCAATACTATGTTATGAAATAAAAAAGAAAACCATCCACTCTCGGCTGCTTAAACATCATTGACGATGACTATGGCTACAGTACAAGAGAGCAGTGAACAGGCGTTAGGCTTACTTGGGAGGTTATCGGGAGTTCGATAAATACGCGCCATAGCCAGACTTTCGGAGCGGTTCGGCGAGTGCGGCGAGTTGATCGGTGCTGATGAAGCCCTGTTCGTAAGCTATCATTTCTGGCGAACCGATGATTTGCCCAGTGCGTTTTTGTATGACGCGGACGTAGTCAGTCGCGTCGTGTAGCGAATCAATCGTGCCGGTGTCGAGCCAAACGTCCCCTTCGTCCAGCGTGGTTACTTTGAGCTTATTGCGCTGTAGGTACACTTCGTTGACAGTGGTAATTTCCAGTTCGCCGCGGCTACTTGGTTTGATTGATTTAGCGATTTCTACCACGTCGTTGTCGTAAAAGTACAACCCCACAACCGCGTAGTTTGATTTTGGTTCAGCTGGTTTTTCCTCTATGGAAACTGCCTTCATGTTGGCGTCAAACTCTACAACACCGTAGCGTTCTGGATCAGAAACTTGGTATGCAAAGACAATGCCGCCATCTGGATTAGTGCAGCCTTTGAGTGATTCATCGAGCCGGTGGCCGTGAAAAATATTGTCTCCAAGCACGAGCGCGACGGTGTCATTTCCGATGAAGGTCTCGCCGATAATAAACGCTTGAGCCAGTCCATCTGGCGAGGGTTGCACGGCGTATTGCAGGGCAATACCCCACTGACTGCCGTCACCGAGCAGGCGCTGAAATCCGGCCTGGTCTTCGGGCGTCGTGATAATCAAAATATCCCGTATGCCCGCTTGCATGAGGGTGGTCAGGGGGTAGTAGACCATCGGCTTATCGTAAATAGGTATCTGTTGTTTGCTAATTGCTTTGGTGATAGGGTGCAGTCGTGTGCCCGAACCGCCAGCGAGAATAATTCCTTTCATTGTTGTAGCTCCTTCTTGATGTACGCAGTCATATCTTCCATCCAGTCGTGTGACGTAAAACCAGTTGCGTGTAGTTTGCTGAGATTCATGTTGCTATTAAGCGGGCGAGGGGCGATACCCTCTTTGCCGGCATAGTAGTCGGCCGTGGAAATGTCGGTGACAGTCAACTCGTCGTAACCAGCAAGAGTGAAAATGTCGCGCGTAATCTCTGACCAGCTCGCAACTTTCCCGCTGTTTGTGGCGTTATAGGTGCCGTAATCGGCACCAGTCGTCAGGAGGTGGTCGACAATTCGTACGAGCTCGCCCGTAAAGGTAAGTCGCCCCACCTGATCGCACACAACGGTCGGCGAAATACCTTTTTCGGCTAGACCGAGCATAGTTCGAACAAAGTTTTTGCCTTCGCCGATAACCCAAGTCGCTCGCAAAATGTAATATTTCTCGAGCGTTGCCGTCACCAGGTCGCCGGCTGCTTTACTTTGCCCGTACACGCCGAGTGGACTAAACGACTCATCCTCAGTATGTGGATCTTGTGTGCCGTCAAACACATAGTCACTCGATATGTGCACGAGGGTCATATCATGTTTTTGGCATGCCGCAGCTAAATGAGCAACGGAGCTAGCGTTTACTTTCCAGGCAGCAACTCGGCCTTCTGAAGTTTCAGCGCCGTCAACGTTTGTGTAGGCGGCGGCGTTTATTAAAATCTCTATTCCTGACCAGTCGTAATTTGCTACAGAAACGGGGTCAGTGATATCCATTTCTTCAATGTCAGCATAACGTGCCTGGGGATATTTTTGACGCAGAGCTGTTCCTAGTTGACCATTTGCACCAACGATAAAGATTTTTCGATCGTCCATTTATATCTCCATAGGTTTTACGTTTGCCAGTAGAGGGTTAGAGCGGTCTTTTTCGGAAACAATCGCCTCCTCGCGGCCAAAGGGCCACTGTATATTGATGGCTGGATCAAACGAATTGACAGCTACATATTGTACATCAGGCGACCAATGCGCATTGACGAGGTAGGTGTACGTGACGTTTTCTTCGAGTGTTTGGTAGCCATTTGCTACGCCGCGTGGCACGAAAACAGCGACGCCAGGATTGATCTCGATGCTAAATGTTTGGCCAAAACTATCGCCCGCTCGTAAGTCGATCCACGCGCCAAACACGCTGCCGTTTGCAACCGAAATGTACTTTTCCCATGGCTCGGCGTGTAGGCCGCGGGTCACACCGCGCTGGTCATTGTAGCTGAAATTATTTTGTACCACGTCAAACGTCGGTAGACCAAGCGCCTCCATTTTCTCTTTCTGATAGTTTTCTTTAAACCACCCACGCGAGTCGCCGTGTACCGGTAGCTTGACGACAAACATCCCAGGGATGTCTGCTTCGGTTACGCTGAGGGTGTTGTAGTTGTCTGGATTGAAATTCATGTTCATTGCCCCTGTTCCTTGTAAGCCTTTTCGACGGCTGCTTTGTCGGTTTCCCACCACGCACGATTGGCGGTGTACCAGTCAATTGTTTGCTGAAGGCCGTCGCGCATGCCGGTTTCGTTATCGGTATATTCAGGTTTCCAACCGAGTTCGCGGCGAAGCTTGGTAGAGTCCATGGCGTAGCGCTGGTCGTGACCAGGCCGGTCGTTGACGTGCTCATACCAGTTCTTGTTTTTGCCCATCAATTCACAAATCAGTTCAATGACCATTTTGTTATTTACGTGATCATTGTCTGCGCCAATGATGTAGGTTTCACCAAGCGTGCCGTTTTCTAGGATGAGGTGAACAGCGGCATTGTGGTCGTCTACATGAATCCAGTCGCGGACTTGCTCGCCTGTGCCGTATAGCTTTGGTTGGATATCACTGAGGATATTGGTGATTTGGCGGGGAATGAACTTTTCAATGTGTTGGTAAGGTCCGTAGTTGTTTGAGCAGTTGGATATGGTCGCCTGCACGCCAAAGCTGCGCACCCAGGCGCGTACAAGATGGTCGCTGCCGGCTTTGGTGCTGGAGTAGGGGCTGCTTGGTTCGTAAGCGGTCGTCTCATTGAAGCGATTAGGGTCGTCGAGCTCGAGATCGCCGAACACTTCATCTGTGCTGATATGATGCAAGCGCTTGTTGTGTTTGCGAACGGCCTCCAGAATGGTGTATGTGCCGACAATGTTGGTCTGCACGAACGGCCACGGGTCGCGCAAGCTGTTGTCGTTGTGGCTCTCGGCGGCAAAATGCACGACAATGTCTGTCTCGCCGACGAGCTTGTCCATTAGCTCTGCGTCGCATATGTCGCCACGGACAAACGAAATTTGATTGCGAACCGGCGCCAGGTTGGCTTCGTTGCCGGCGTAGGTGAGTTTGTCCACGACGGTTATCCGGTAGTCGGGCTTGTGTTTGACGGTGTAGTGCACGAAATTAGCCCCAATAAATCCTGCACCGCCAGTAACGAGTAGCTTCATCTATTCTCCTGCGATTAGTTGCTTTACTTTTTCTACCAGGTCGTCCAGAGTCGCTTGGTCACTGGATTCGGCGTTGAGGCGCATGACGGGCTCGGTGTTGCTGGGGCGGACATTAAACCAGGTGTCGTTGCCGAGCTCGACGGTCAAACCGTCCAGTCGACTTTGCTTGTATTCGCCAAAAGCTTGGCTGAGACGGTCGATGGCCTCGTCTTTTTCTTCGACGACGAAGTTGATCTCTGGTATCGCGGCAAAATGAGTGTATTGTTCGCGTAGTTCGGACAGCTTTTTGCCGCTCAAGCCTGCGACATACAGGCCAATGACTGCGCCTATGAGACCGCTATCTGCGTACCAGTTGTCGCGGAAAAAGAAATGGCCGCTGGCTTCACCGCCAAAAACAGCGTCTTCTTCGAGCATACGACGTTTGATGTTGGCGTGGCCAACGCGCTCTAGCAGCGGCGTACCGCCGCCCGATGCAACGACGTGTGGTACTGTTCGACTGTTGCGGACGTCATATACAATTTTTGCGCCCGGGTGTTGTTGTAGGAAATAGTCCGCCATCATGGCGCTCATGACGCCGCCCGTTAGTACGGTGCCGGTTTCGTCGACCAGAAATGCTCGGTCGCCGTCGCCGTCGAATGCCGCCCCGCCGTCGAGACCTTTTTCTTTGATGAGGTCAATCATATCTGCCAGTGTTTCAAACTTCAGCGGATTAGCTTCGTGGTTAGGGAATGTGCCGTCTAGTTCGAAGTACATTTCTTCGATTTTCCACGGAACACGGGGTGCTAGCTGCGGAACTATCTTGCCCGCCATGCCGTTACCGGCGTCAACAGCGATGTGCATCGGCTTTAGTTTATCGGCGTCAACAAAGGAAAGCACGTGCTGTATCCAGGCTTCATCGATGGTTTTTTGTTCGACGCTACCGCGCTGCGGGGCAGGATCGGCGTAGCTGTCTTGCATGACCGCGTCGCGTATATCAAACAAGCCGCTCTCGTGGCCAATGGGTTTTGCTTGTTCGCGACAAAGCTTGATACCGTTATCTTTGCCAGGGTTGTGGCTGGCGGTAATCATGGCGCCGCCGGCTAGACCCATAGACCCAACAGCAAAGTAGATCATATCCGACGTGACTTGTCCGATGTCAATAATGTCTCGCCCCTGTTCAGTCAATCCCGCAATAACTGCATCTGCCAGTGCGCCCGAATCAGGCCGCATGTCTCGGCCTACGGCAACCTTACCTGGTCCGAGTATATCGGCTAGCGCTTTGCCGATGCCCTTCGCCACGGCTTCATTGAGTTCTGTGCCGACCGCTCCTCGTATATCGTACGCCTTAAAAATTCCCGCTATATTTCCCAAAACATCCTCCTTAGTTCACTCGTATAGTATACCGTTTCGCTGCAACTCTGTATAATGTGCGTCATGAAAACCACAATTATCAGCGGATATTTTAACCCCCTTCACGGCGGTCATCTCGACATGATAGAAGCGGCCAAGGCAATGGGCGATAGGCTCATCGTTATTGTTAATAATGACAAACAACAACTCCTCAAAAAAGGGAAGATTATCCTTGATGAACAAAACCGCATGCGGCTCATGCGCGCCCTCCGAGATGTTGACGAGGTCGTTTTGTCTATCGATACACAGGGTACATCGAGCTCTCAGCCGCAAATCAAAACCTTGGAGATGCTGGCGAAAAAGTATCCAAATGACGAGCTCACATTTGCAAACGGCGGCGATCGTAATTCGACAGCCGCAATTCCCGAAACAGAAGTATGTGAGCGCTACGGTATAGTCATGCGCTTCGACGCGGGCGCAGGAAAACCAGACTCTTCGACGCGCATAAACAGAGCAACTGGCTACGAGGCCGACTAATTCGCCGCGCCGCGTAGCAGTCAGTTATACATAAGTAATCCTACTCAACGGTGACGGATTTGGCGAGGTTGCGAGGCTTATCGACATCGAGCCCTTTTTCTACGGCGATGTAGTAGGCAAACAACTGCATGACGATAGCAACAAGCAGGGGCGAAGTTTGTTCCATTGTTTCTGGTATGGTTATAACGTCGCTGGCGAGTTCGTGTAGCTGCGTGTTTCCTTTGGTGCCAACGGCAACGATTTTGCCATCGCGAGCACGTATTTCTTCCATGTTGCTGTACATTTTTTCGAGCAAATCGTTATTTGGCGCAATGGCAAAGCTAGGAAAGTTGGGGTCAATCATGGCGAGCGGCCCATGTTTCATTTCTCCTGCCGCGTAGCCTTCGGCGTGTAGGTAGCTAACTTCTTTGAGTTTTAAAGCTCCCTCAAGTGCACATGGAAAACCATACTTGCGGCCAATGAACAGAAAATCGCGGCAATCTTTGTACTGTAGCGCAATATTTTTTGTATTTTCAGCTCCGGCGAGGATCGCTTCGGCCTTTTGAGGTAGAGTGTCTAGCTCGGTGAGTAGTGGTTTGTAGAGCGGGCTTTTGCCATCACTCAGGTACAAGGCTATCAGCGAAAGCACCGTTACCTGGGCCAAAAAGGCTTTTGTGCTGGCGACGGCTTGCTCTGGGCCGGCATGGCAATATACGCCCGCGTCAGTCATGCGGGCGATGGTACTACCGGTTGCGTTTACGACGCCAAGCTTCAATACACCGTAGTTTTCAACTTTCTGTATGGCGGCGATGGTGTCGGCTGTTTCGCCAGACTGCGAAATGGCGAGCAGGACGGTACTGCGTGAAAACGGCTCGTCTCGATACTTAAACTCGCTCGCCAGCTGCACTTCTACGGGTATGCCCGCTACTTCTTCGATGAGGTACTCGCCAACCAACCCAGCGTAGTATGAAGTACCGCAAGCAACAATAACGATGCGATCAATATACTTCAGTTGATCGGCCACGTTCTCCAGGCCGCCCAACTTCACAATCCCGCTCTCTGGCTTTATGCGCCCAAGCGTCGCCGAGCGAATTGTTTGCGGCGCTTCATATATTTCTTTCAGCATAAAATGTGGATAATCGCCCAGCAGTGCTTTATCGGCGTCATAATCGAGTGTTTCGGTTGGCCGCACAACAGGCATATCTTTTGTGAGGTCGTGCAGTGTGTACTCGCCGCCGCGCCGCGCAACCACGTATTCAGAGTCGTTTAGGTATACAACTTGCTTAGTATGCGCCATGAGTGCGGTCGGATCAGAAGCCAGAATAAGACCTTTGTCTTCAGTAATACCGAGCACAAGCGGACTACCTAACCGTGCGGCGTAGAGTGCATCTGGCTCATACGATGTCATAACGACTAAGCCATACGCCCCCCGCAGCTGCTCAAGCGTTCGACGAAAAGCGTCTTGAAAGTTCTGAGAAGTTCGCGCGTAGAAATCTAGCAAATGTGGAATGACTTCTGTGTCTGTGTCGGTTACAAATTCATAGCCTTGTTTTTGCAAGCTATCACGCAGCTCGGCATGGTTCTCTATGATGCCGTTATGTACGACCATGATGGTTCGGTCTGCGTTATAGTGCGGGTGCGCGTTTGCAACGGTTGGCGTGCCGTGTGTGGCCCAGCGAGTGTGGCCAATGGCGGTCATACTTTCCGTATGCGGATTGCCTAGCGATTCAGCAAGCGCGTGGACGCGTCCGGTTTGCTTTGTTGCGGTGATCTGTCCGTTGGCTGCAAAGGCAATACCCGCCGAATCATATCCGCGATACTCAAGAGCCTCTAGGCCCGTAAGTACGACCGAAACACCTTTTTTCTCAGTTCCTATATAACCGACAATTCCGCACATGCAAACATCCTTTCTCTAGGGAGGTCATTGTTCGTACGTACTACTATACGCCCGAAAATCCATCTCTGCACAAAAATGGTGTTCATAGCCTACTCTACGGAGCGCTATTTGTCTTTGTTGCGCTATTTTCTTGTGTACGTCGCGCCATGAACGAACTGCTAGCGTATTTGAATGTTTGCGCAAAGTCTTTATTTCGTCGACGCCTTTTTACGGCATTGTGTGAGGTATTTTTGCATCTCCTGCTGAAAACGTACTTCTGAAAACTTCTGCGCGTAGGCGCGTATGGCAGCGCTGCTATATCCTTTGGGATTAAATTGTTTGAGCGCGCTAGCCAGCGATTTGAGTGTTTGCGCGCCAAAAAAGCTTCCAGTGACACCTGGTTTTATGTAGTCGAGCGCCCCGCCTGCTTTGTACGCCAAGACCGGTGTGCCTGCCGCCATTGCCTCAACCGCCATGATGCCAAAATCATCTATACCAGGGAAAATAAAACCTTCGGCCCGCGCAAGCTCTTCCGCTAAAATTTCGTCCGAAACCATGCCCAAAAACGTAACGCTCTTACCGCTCAGCCGCTTTAGCCGCGCGTTGTCTGGTCCGTCTCCTATGACTGTTAGCGGCAAACCAAGCTTCGTGCAGGCAACCACTGCGAGATCAAACCGTTTGTACGGTGTTTGTCTGCCGGAAATGAGCAGTCCTTTGCGCGCACCGCTGCGGCGTTGCTGAAAGCGCGCCACATGTACGGGCGGAAAAATAACGCTACTTTTGCGGCCATAATATTTTTCAATCTCGTGCTGCGTGTGCGTTGAGTTTGCGATCATATAGTCTGGTCGTTGTGCTGCCCGCAAATCCCAGCGTCGGAGCGGTTTGACGAGTAACCACAGCCCAAAACGAGCAAGCGGATCGAACACGCCAAAACCCGGCCGCTTCATATATTCTTCATAACGGCTCCAGTAATAATGCGTCGGGGCATGGCAGTAGTTTATGTGCAGAGTGGTTTTTGGTACGCGTATACCCTTTGCCTCTGCGCCAGAACTGCTGATAACGAGATCGTAGTCCTGCAGCTTCAGGTGCGTAAAGTACCATATGCGTAAAAAGGGCAGGTATTTTCGTAGGGCTCCGAGAGGTTGTAGCCAGCCGGTCACAACCTTACCGCCTAATCGCCGCCGCCATTCCTCGGTGGCGTACGAGGTATAAATGGGTGCTTCAGGGAAGAGCGTGTGGAGTTGTTCGACAACTAGCTCCGCTCCGCCGCCAACCAACCAGTCATGCACAATCGCTACTCTGAGAGAGGACTGAGGTTTCTTAGTCATGGAAGTAGCGATCCTAGAGCATGACTTTGTTTTCGTAAAACCAGCAAGCCTCGAAGCCGCTCATGCGCCATACTGTCTTGCTGTTGTTTATTGCCTGCCATCTGCTGCTCCATCATAGCGCGCGCCGCGCCTGAAAAGCCGTTCAACGACAACGCGAATAGTTTTAGTTATGATAACGATGTCGAGCCAGAAGCTCCAGTTTTGCACGTAGTACACGTCGAGCTTTCGTCGTTCTTCAAAACTCATCGCGTGCCGTCCTGAAACGAGCGCAAGACTGGTTAAGCCAGATTTGACGCTGAGGATCAGGCTGCGCTTTTCGTACTGCTCTAGTTCGTAGCTGTCGAGTGCTCTCGGTCCCACAAGGCTGATGTCGCCGTGTACGACATTCCAGAGCTGCGGCAACTCGTCTAGACTGGCGCTGCGGAGTAGGCGGCCAACCGCAGTAACACGCGGGTCATTGGCGAGCTGATCGCCCTGTCTGCGGTATTGTTTTGCCAGCTCTGGTCTGCCCATTTTAGCAAAACCTTCTTCGGGGGACATGTTGTTGTAAGCTTGTTTCATGGTGCGAAACTTATACACGTAAATTGGTGCGCCAAATCGGCTCATACGCTTTGCTCGGTAAAAAACTGGTCCAGAAACATCACTTATTTTTATGAGAATGGCGGCAAGTAGCCACAGCGGCAGACTGACCAGCAGCAGCAGACCGCCAAACAGTATATCGGTAAGTCGTTTCAAAATACGGCCCCACCCAAACAGCGCGGTGTGGTGTACGTGTATAACCGGTATGCTATTGCGAAACAGATCTACGTCTATATTTCCCATGAACAGCTCGTCATTGCCTGGCACAAACCGATAGCTAATGTGATGCTGCTGCGCGTAATCAAATATTTCGGCGTTCCGCTGCTCATCGGCGTATAGCTCGGTTTGCAGTATGTTGTGAATGTCATCGGGCTGCGATTTTAGGAATGTGCCAAAGTTTGGGTAAGTTGGTATGCCGTCGGGCAGGCGTTTGCCATACCCCACGACCGCAGCGATACGGTAGCCCGAAAGCTTCGTGTTGGCGAGCGAGTCGACAAGTTCGCGGGTAATAGGCGTTTTGCCGACGATGACGATATGATTAAGTCCTACTCCAAAGTTGAACAAAGCTGTCCTGACGATACGTGCGATATTGCGAAGTAAGAGCAAAAGCAAAAAGGCAATGGCGAAACCATACACTGGCACCAATTTGGCCGGGAAAACTGCCTGCAAACTCATGTAATCCCAAAACACCATGAACAGCAAACCTATGAAAGCACCAACAAACAGTCGGCCGGCCTCAGCGAAGCGACGCTCGTATATGTTGGCGTTGTAAAGACCCAGCAGCGCGAAAATGAAAATCCAGAAAGGAAGCAGGCTAACAAATATCAGCACATAGGTTTCCCCGCTCATGGGGTTTGCGACGGCAACATCGCTGGCGCTGCGAATAATAAAGGCTGCAATGAAGCTTGCGAGCAGCGCAACTGCATCACCCACCACCAAAAACATGTTGTAGACAAGCGACGCATTATTTTTCATCTACTCGCAATTGTACCACCAACGGGGGTGAGACGCGAGCCTGCAGCGAACGAACACATTTTGCTGCACCAGCCTAGGTTTCACGTAGTGTTGCTAGGCTCAAGCATGGCGTTCAGGGTATAATGATGATATGCGCAACATTGAACCTCGTGTTTTTCGGCAGCGGCTCATCATGGAAGGGCACTTTCGCGCCAATCTCACAAGCGAAAGTATCAAAGAATATCTAACGCGTCTCTCTGAAATAACAGGTATGACGGTTTTTGCTGGGCCGTATTGCTGGCCGCCCGATGAACGCTCTCATCCGGAAGTGCAGCTCGTAGACCTGAATGGATTTATCACATGGAAAGAGTCTGGCTGCCACGTTTATGCTTTCTCGGAAACAAAACTGTTTACGGCAGATGTGTATACTTGCAAACAGTTTGATGTAAGTGCGGTCGTTGCGTTTACGCGTTCTACCATAGAGTCGGTCGATATGGTATACGAAACATTATAGTTTTTGTAAAGTCAAATTATTTGCGTTATACTGTTTGGCATGTCTTCATTGTACGATTCAGAAAAAAAGCTAAAGCTAGAGCTGCCATCTTTGAGCCGGTTAGAGCTTACGTCTCCTCGTGCTGTTAACGGGGCGGCTTTACGACTCGAAAGTGTTTTACTGCAGAGGTCAGCGCAACACAGCGAAGCACCCGTAGACGTCACGTCAGAAACCGTTGCCGCGCTACATGCACTATATGAACGCTATGAGACCAATCTCGAAAAGAAATACGCCGAACGCGTGATCGACAGAGACGCACAGGTAGAAACCTATCCCTTGTATGAACGATTTGGGGGCTTGACTGCTAAAGAAATAGCAGCTGCCGAAATACAAAAAACCGACAACGTGTTGTTTATCGGTAGCGGGCCTTTTCCAGTTTCGCCTATTTTGCTGCACCAACAATCAGGCGGTGCTCGTATACACTGTTTTGATAGTTCTCAAGAGGCGTGCGACACATCGCGGCGTCTCGTTGCAAGGCTGGGTCTTCAACGAGCGATTACGATTGACCGCAAGGCAGGTCAAGACGCTCGATTGCCGAGTGCTTCAGCGCCAGGTGAAATGAGTGAATATGACGTCGTTGTCGTAGCGCTGCTCGCCCAGCCCAAACAAAAGGTACTAGATAGAATTCAGAAAACTGCTAGTTCGGATACACGCGTTGTACTGAGGACCTCGGAAGGTAATAGACGGTTGCTTTACGCAGGCGCAGAGGATATCTGCATCTCAGGATTTAAGGAAATAGGCGCATATCATGCGGGCGCTAACGAAACCATATCGGGTGTTGTACTTCAGCGCGCCGCATAAGACTCTCGCTACAAAGCGAGCTGTTCCCATGGCAAATCGTTTTTTCCGAAATGACCGTAGGCGCTCGTCGCGCTGTAAATAGGGCGGCACAGATCGAGAGTTTCGATAATCCCTTTCACGCTAGTGTCGATGAGTTTATCTTTGAAAGCATACAGCTCGGCTTCGCTCACGGTGGCGGTGCCAAAGCTGTCAATGGTTTGCATGAGCGGCTTTGGTTGCCCGATGACGTAAGCAAGGCCGACCTCGCACTTTGTTGCTAGTTTTGCTGCGACAATGTTTTTTGCAATGTAGCGCGCGGCATATGCGCCGCTGCGATCAACTTTGCTCGGGTCTTTTCCACTAAAAGCCCCGCCGCCTACGCGGGCATATCCACCGTACGTGTCCACGACTATTTTGCGTCCCGTCAGTCCTGCGTCTGACTCAGGGCCAGGAATGTGCCACAGACCAGTGCCGTTGACGACGATGTTATGTTCGGCGGGCAGCTTTAATTTGTAGCGGCGAAGCACTGGCGCAAACACATGCTCTATAACGTCCTTGCGAACCTGTTCGGCCGAGGTCTTTTCGTCGTGCGCCACCGCCGCAACGAGTTTCTCGACCGCCGCAGGCTGACCGTCTTCATCGTAACGTATGGTCGCCTGAGCTTTGCCGTCAGGTCGTAGCCAACGAAGTACACCGTTTTCGCGGCACTCGTCTATTCGGCGCGCAAGTGCATGTGCGAGCGCGATTGGGAGCGGCATGAGCTCGGGTGTTTCATTGCAAGCGAATCCAAACATCATACCTTGGTCGCCGGCGCCATCGGCGTCTACGCCCAGCGCAATTTCGGGGGACTGCTGATGCAAAAAGTTTGTAAAACGTGACTCAGTTGCCGAAAACTTCCATTCCGGATTGGTGTAGCCAAGCCGTTTTACGGTATTGCGAACGACCTTCTCAAAGTCTATGCTCGCCGTTGTTTTTATTTCGCCAAACAGACTAATTTGATTTGCGCCGACGACTGTTTCAATGCCTGTCCGAGCGGCCGGATCCTTTGCCAAAATTGCATCTACTAACGCGTCGCTCACGGCGTCTGCCAGTTTGTCCGGATGACCGGCGCAGACCGACTCGCTTGTAAAAAGTGTAGAATCACCAACTGTGTTTGTCATGAAAAATCCTTTCCTGGCGGGAAAGGATAATGCGTCTACATATCTTTCCGCCATTACATTTAGTAATAGGGCTAGATGAAGCACCTTGCGGAATATTCCGTAGGTTGCTGACGGGTCATCACGCTAGTCCGCTCGCCGCACTCTCGATATCTCAGTTGTTAAGTGAGCTCAGTATAACACGGCTTTGCACGCAGTGATCGCAGGTCGAGTCCGTATCGGCTATACTACTAGGTATGCGAGAAAAGACTGTACGGAAAGCGACAGGTCTTCCTAGAAAATTATTAGCGGGCAAGTTGCCAGACTATATCGTTGCTGCCGTCTTATTGCTTGTACCGTTTCAGGCGTTTCTCGCCGTAGCCGGAGCGAAAGTCGGCGGAAACTACACCTTGTTACGACTCGTACCCGAGTTTGCACTACTTATTCTGCTGTTCTGGTTGGTGTTCTCTGGGCGTCTTAAGTTGTTGTGGCAGCAGCTGTCTGGACAAAAACTTGCTTGGCTTGTGGCCGCGTATCTTATAGTGAACCTTGTATATTACGGGGTTTCTGTTGCGGTAAAACAGCTTGACGTTCAGGCGGCGGCCTATGGTTTGCTGCTCAACACGCGTCATGTGGTGTGGTTTGCGGCGGTTTGCGCGGTGGGCTATCGCAGTAATTGGCTTCGGCGCAACTGGCAGCCAATAGCGCTGATCCCGCTCGCCGCTGTGTCGGTTTTTGCCGTACTGCAATTTTTTGTACTGCCGCCTGACTTTCTCGGGCATTTTGGGTATCAAAAAGGCATTACCATCTCGCCTGCCCATACGATAAACCAGGACACCGAAACCATTCGCGCTCAATCGTTTCTACGGGGACCAAATCCTCTCGGCGCGTATCTGCTTGTTGGTATTGGGTTAGTATGGATAGCAGCGTTTTCTCGCGTGAGAAAATATGCATTTGCTGTGCTGGTGTTGGCGGCTTTGTTTCTCAGTTTTTCGAGAAGTGCGTGGCTTGGCTTAATCATGAGCGGGCTCGTCTGGCTGACGGTTACAAAAGGGGTGTGGCGAAATGCTAGAGAAAATCTACTTGCTGCGGTTGCGGTAGCTGCGAGCCTTGGAATACTACTACTTTTCTTGCAAACGAACCACGGCGTCCAAAACGCTATCTTCCATGTTAACGATCGTTCTACGGCCGAACTAACCTCAAACGAGGGTCGTGTCGCAGCTCTCCAGCAGGGACTCGGCGACGTCGTAAATGAGCCGCTTGGTCGGGGTCTTGGCACTGCAGGGCCGGCCTCCATGCTGGAGGACACAGTGCCTGCTCGCAACAGCGAAAACTATTTTCTCGGGCTTGGGCAAGAAATTGGCTGGCTTGGTATGGGGCTTTTTATTGCCATTTGTCTTGTTTTGAGCAAGCTGCTATATAGGCAAAAAACTGTTCTTGCATGGACAATGCTTGCGACGCTTGTTGGTTTGACACTCGTCAACTTACTTTCGTACGCCTGGGCAGATGTCACGCTTGCCTATCTGTGGTGGGGCTTAGCTGCGATTGCGCTAACTGGTTCGCAAAAGAAGGAAATGGCTTGAAACGCTGGATACGTTTAAGGCTGCCTACTACCGAGGCAGTGGCAGCCAAACAGGAAACGTTACAGGGCGGGGAAAGACCGCCAAAGCGCCAAGCACGACGCACCGCAAAGCAAACGGAACACAAAGTCTGTGTTGCAAATGGGCTTGTGCAATTTGCTTATTTTAACCTCGGAGGGGTCGTGTTTTTTGCGAGCGGCTACCTTGTTTTTGTGCTGCTTTATGGTTTTCTCCACTGGCATTGGCTCCTTGCAAAAGGTATCGCCGACCTCGTTGGCTGGTCGCTTAACTATCTTATACAGCACTATATAGCGTTCAGCGCATCTGCGCGGCAGCAGGGCCACAAAGCGATTCTGAAAAAATTTGTTCCGTTCAGCCTCATAAACATTCCCATAGACTACGCCATTGTTGCTGGTCTTAGGTGGTTTGGTGTAACGCCATTCATCGGCCTTTGGGCCTCCAGTCTTTTCTTCACAGCGTGGAAATGGCTCTGGTATAAGCACTGGGTGTTTTCGAGGTAGCGCAATGGTATACTAGTGCCATGAAAGATGATTCAAAGCCAATCGTCTACGCATTTGTTGACGGCCAGAATCTGAACATTGGCGTTAGCCGAGACATCGTTAATCCTAAGAGTGGAAAAGTAGATTATGAGGGGTGGAAGCTTGACCAAAAAAAGTTTCGCCTCTACTTAAAAAATAAGTATAACGTTGCGAAGGCCTACTACTTTATAGGAAGCAAGCCTGGTAACGAAATGCTGTATAGCCGCCTACAGGAAGCGGGGTTTATAGTAGTACTCAAGCCGACAATGCCGTACTACGAAAATGGCCAGAAGAACACGAAAGGTAATGTCGACGCCGAACTGGTTCTGTATTCTTCTGCTTTAACATTTTCACAGTATGACAAAGCACTGATTGTAAGCGGCGATGGCGATTTCCTTTGCTTATTAGAGTATCTGGACGCTGAAAATAAATTACTTAAGGTTTTGGCGCCGAATCATCGATATTCAAGTCTGTTGAAAAAATTTGCGCCGCAAATAGTGGTGCTGGGCAATAATCAAGATTTGCGCAAGAAGCTCGAATATGTACCTAAAGGGCAGCACAATGTCACAAAATGAAAACTGGCCTCGCCGGTCGGTCGAAACCTTAGGGCTAGCCAGTCGTGGTTATGAGTCAATAATAACACCTCTTGACAAAGTCTGTCAAGTATTTTTCTTTAAAAACAAAGCACCGAGCGCTAAACGCATGTCACCTATTTTACAATAAGCATGAACGAAAAGCAAACAACGAACACTGGTTCTGTGGGTAGCGGCGAAGAACAAAACAGCAAACGAGTTCGACCCACGAAAAAACAAAAGGAGCTGCTGGCATTTATAGAACAGTTTATTGTCGAGCATGGGTATAGCCCTAGTTACCGCGAAATCATGACAGGACTCAACTACACATCGGTAGCAACTGTGGCGTTGCATGTGGGTAATCTCATCAAGCGGGGTCACCTCATCAAGCGCGACCACAGCGCCCGATCGATCGAAGTTGTGTCGCCGACCATGTTCGCCGAAAAGCCTTTACTAACGAATGAAATTAAGCCCGCGCAGGAAAAATGGCTCACCGAAAAAGTTGAAAAACTATTCCAAGACATTGAAACCCAGGCGATAGCCACCCCGAACCAGCTCGAAGATATTGCGGTTGTGCTGGCTGCGCTGCGCGTACTCGGGCTTGAATCGGTTTCGCAGCATTTTGCTGCTCGGCTCGCAGCGATACGCAAAACACAAGCAAAATGATATAGTAAGATCAGAAGGAATCGGTATGTACCAAGTAGACCGACGCACTCACCGGCATCACCGCGCCCGCCGCCGTGCTCTGAAGATCGCGGCTGTACTCCTTTTTGCGGGAGCTGTTTTTGGATTGTCTCGCCTGCAAATCGCGCCCCAGCAGGAGATTCGGAATGCTCCGTCGCTCAGCAAAGCGTATGCTAGCAGGCGCGCTGAAAAAATTGCCGTGGAAAAACCGCTGTTTCGAATGAAGCTGCTTGCGGGCTGGAAAGAAGTGTCTGCACCCTCAGGGCCAACAGCGCCCGCCTATCGATTTCAAAGTCCAACAGATGATGCGCAAACAATTGAGTTTTTTATAGACAAGATTCCGACGAACCTCAGCTTTAACAAAGCGCTTGCTTTGTCGACCGACGGCAGTGCTCTGCAGTATGACGCTGTTTCCGAAAACTGCGTCAAATACACCGACGCAAGCCGCAAAGGACCTAATGACAGCGCAATTCCAGCGAAATGGCAGGGCATAGACTTTTTATGCGATGCCGCAAATACTTCGCGGGCGGTTGTTGGCACGGTGTCGAAAGACGGTCCCAATTTCTTGCAGGTCGCAACACCAACCCAGGGAACGCACAAGCTGTTTATTGTCTATGTTGACAACAGTATAGGCCCAGACTATTCAACGCTCTACGAAATACTCTCTAGTGTTCGCTTTAAGTAAAAATTACTATATCTAGCGTAGTGATGCTCGTGCTAGACTCTAAAAGTAACCGTTTTAATAAACAATGTCGGAACGGGGTGTAAATCCTCGGCTGTGCCGCAACTGTAAGTGCGCGAGATGGAGTCTTTCGCATAAGCCAGATACGACGTAAAGTCTTCCGAGCAGAAGCGAGCCAATGGTTTGGCTATTCTTTGCCTTCGGAAGTCCGAGGGTATTTTTTATGGCTGCGATAGTCGAAAAACACGACGAACAGGCTACACGAGCAGAGTTAGGCGCGACATGGCGGGATGCTGAGGGGCGTTGTCCGAACGATCTGACGCCCCTTCTTTCGGTTATCCGGCGCGAAGCAGCGGAGAAAGCCGAAGCGCTTGCTCGTGCGGTTGGCGGACTTGCTCTTCAGGGCCAGGAGGTGACGACTCAGGCTGAGCCAGAAACGACGCTCCTCAAGGCAATACAGGAAGGTAACGAAGCCCTGGTCAAAGCAAATGTTCAAACAGACATCGTCGAGCGCACGTTCAAGGCGGGTCATGT
This sequence comes from Candidatus Saccharimonadota bacterium, assembly GCA_002746885.1. Taxonomy (GTDB): domain Bacteria; phylum Patescibacteriota; class Saccharimonadia; order Saccharimonadales; family UBA4665; genus JAGXIT01. The sequence continues at coordinate 196,749 of PDRS01000006.1, read as the reverse complement.
CACAAAGATATATCAGGCTGTCGATGACGAACAGATTGCACAACACGGCCAAACGAGCGAACAAGTTCAGTTCAACACGCTGAAATATGCAAACGCAAATCCGCTCCTGCGCGAACGCACGATAGCTGAGGTGACAAATATGTACTATATCGATAGCCTGCGGCGCGCAGGGTTGCTTGAGGAAAATTACGCTGTAGTCGTGTCGTTGTGTCCCGAGGCGGACGATGAAACTCTCAGGCGAGCTGGTTTCTTCCCCGAGTCAAAGTCGCTTTCCCTTCAGGCGACGACCGAAGAACAGGGCGCGATTACGACTGAATCGGCTTTCGTTGCGGGGGTGGAAGCGAGCGATGCGCCTCGTCACGACTACGAAGTCGCTGTTCAGTTTGCTGCGCATTTTGGCGCAGAATGGAGCGGATTGAGCGATGCAGAAATGATCGGCCACGTGTTGCTGATACCGAAAAGCGCAATGCCAAATGGCATCGTTGACTTAGTAAAACTCTGGGATGATATGGCTGGCGGCACATTCTTTGGCCAGCTCAAGCCTCGGCAAGATTATGCCGCATACCTAGAAGTGTGCCGTGCTCGAGAAAGGGCGCTTGAGCCTACTGCGGAGCGTGTTGTTGCTGAACTGATGTCGCTTTCGCCTGTTCTGAAAACTCCGCTTGAGGCAACAAATGCGCTGAGCAAAATAGCCGAAAAGCACATGTTAGACAGGGCGCTTATCGATCATTCTATTGATGCGCGGGTGTTTGGCGCAAAAGCGGCCATGGATCTTGCCGAAGCACGTTTTCATTATGAAAGAGGGAACATGCAGCAGGTACAAAGTGCTATGAACAGTGCGCGTAAAAATGCTCGTTCAGGTTCATGCGCGAGCGGCGCGTCGATCAGTAACGAGAACTCGCCGTACAACGACGACGGCACACTCAAAACTGTTGAGCAAATTGAGCGAGAGCGAGAAGAAAAAGACCCAAGCGACGACTCAGATGAATACGGCCCTCTCACCTTTTACTGTACCGAGGGGCATAAAAATACACGCAGGCGGGGGGAGTTGCTGACCGCATGCAAACATCAACCATGCAAGCCGGGAAGCGTTGGCTGCAGCGGAACAGAGTTAGCGCAAGCTGCCTCTCAGGAGGGCCAGAAAAAGTCTGTTTCTGGGTCTGAGCTGCTAATAGAAGCGCTGAAGAAGCTTGTCTCAAAAGACGCAAAGATCCCGCAGCAACCCGCTCAGAACCCCAAAAAACTTCGGCGCAGTGATTTAACACTCGCTGCGTAGCAGTGTAAGATAAAAGTATGGCAAAGCGTACGCAGCGCATAGGCATATATAGCGGCACTTTTGATCCGGTACATAGCGGACATATCTCGTTTGCCTTGCAGGCTATCGAAAAAGCACAGCTAGACGGCGTATATTTTGCGCCAGAACGAATCCCTCGCGGTAAACGTCGAGTAACGCATTTTGCACACAGGACAACGATGATTCGACGGGCGGTGCGACCGCACGCGCAGCTTCATGTGCTAGAGCTCGAAGACAAGCGGTTTTCCGTGGCGCACACTTTGCCCCGGCTAATGCGGCAGTTCCCAGGCGCTACGTTGGTTTTCTTGTGCGGTTCAGACGTTGTGGCGCACATGGCACAGTGGGCGCATGTCAAAACGCTGCTACCGAAAACAGAGTTGTGCATAGCACAGCGCCATAATGAAACAAAAGAAACGGTTTTGCGGAGTGTGATGGGTTTGCCGGTTGCGCCGCGAGCGGCCAGGATAGTACAAAGCTACGCGCCAAAAGTCAGCTCTAGTCAGGTCCGAAAAGCGCTGCGAGAAAAACGCACTGTACGGGGACTTTTGGCAAGCGTCAAAGCATATGCGCAGCAAGAATGGCTATACATTTGAGGTACGCAGAAAAGATACTAACGACCAGGCGGCAGCAGCTCACTCGCGACTGACCCAGAGTCGATTGACCTTGACTAAAGCACAAACGTCTTGATACAATCAAGGCATGTTCTTTTGCATGGCGAGGTGCAAATAGATACAAAAATATTATTTACAAAACATACAAAAACAGACAGCGTAGTTTGCTGTGAGTGCGAGGCACGTAGGCTACCAGGAGGTTATTATGTCCATACCTGTAAAGTTAGCGTACGATATGCCATCGCTGGTGCGGGTGCGAGTCAAGCGGCCCGGCTGGCAGCAGTACATCCACTACTAAGCTTAATCGACGCCAAATAGTTTGCTTACATTCGTTGATTGTTGTTCGGCGGCGTACCTAGCGAGTCGCAATCAACATTCTTTTCTGCTTGGAGATAGTGTATCAGGCGGAATGCAACGTTCGTGGCTCACGCAGTAACCATGGTGTGTTGCGACGGTGAAACGTCGCTGCCTTTTATTCTGATTTTGCATTTGCGAGGGCTTCGTCGAGAACTCGACTGAAACTTTCGACAGACGGTCTGCCGTCGCTGCCAGCAAGCCGGACGCCATCAACGCGTTTGCCGTTGATGAAGAAAGTTGGCGTAGACATCTGCTCGCCTGTTTCCTTGAAAGAGTCAAAGTCGGCATTGATGCGTTTGTTGACGATGCCGCTAGCAAAATCTGTCCTAAACTTTGCCGTGTCGAGCCCTAGCTGCTTGGCAAAACCCACAAAATAATCACTGAGTGGGTCTTTGCTCGCAACCCAGCCGCTCGCACCGCGCGGGTCTTGGTTTTCGTACAAAAGATCGTGCATTTCCCAGAATTTATCCTGGAGGGCAGCCGCTTCTGCTGCACGTGCTCCAGCAAAGGCGTTAGGATGCAGTGAAACAAGCGGCAGGTTGCGGAATTGGTATCGGACGCGGTCTGCATATTTTTCTTTGACCTGTTTTGTGACGGGGTAGAAGGACTTACATGCAGGACATTGGTAATCACCGTACTCAACGAGAACGACGTCGCTGTCGAGCTTACCAGCGAGATGATTCGTTGTTTGCGCGGGGGTATCGCCCTTGGTGTTGCCGGACGTATCAGCCGACTTATGATTTGCCATCACAATGCCGCCAAACGCTAACAAAATCACTCCCAAAATAGCCAAAAACCGTTTATCCATGATCAATCCTCCAGAGTAGTACCTGAATAGTACCCGTATGGTACTACAAAATTCAATCTATGTCAGCCGTTTTCGCTCGCACCTCACTATAGCGTGATAGCAAACTTGCATTTCTAGTGAAATGGTACAGGGTATGTGACCTAGAGCGAAGTGCGGTATACTGTGTAGGTGACACAATTTCTTCTCGGACTCCTCTGTGCCAGCGCCGCCATTATCACTGCTGTGTTATTTCATGCTTTTGGTCATGTGTCGCCCCGTGAGCTAAAGCGTCGGGCTCGCCGAGGCGACGAAGTCGCTGTGCTGTTATATCGTTCTGTTTCGTATGGTCTGAGCGTCAGGCTGCTGCTGGGCGGATTTATGGTGTTATTTGTATACCTCGCAGTTGCGCTGCTTGAGCGAGCGCTTGGGATGTGGTTGGCGGTTCCGGTGCTATTGGTGGTAGGAGTCGCTGGGGTGCTTTTCGTAGAAACAAAAGGCGGCGCAAGTAAAACCTCCCTTTGGCTTGCCGCCAAAATCTCGCCAGTATTGGCATGGTTACTTGAACGGCTTCACCCCATTTTTGACGGTCTCAGTAAAGCATTCAGGCGACTGCTGCCGCTCCATTTTCACAGCGGACTGTACGAAAAAGAAGATCTGGTTGAACTGCTGCACGCCCAAAAGACGCAGCCAGACAACCGCATCCCTAGCGGCGAAATAGATTTACTCACCAACGCGCTGAGTTTTGGTGATAAAACAGTTGCCGACGCGCTCATACCGAAGCGAGTAGTAAAGTCGGTTTCTGTAGACGAATTGGTTGGACCAGTACTTATGGGCGAGCTGCACGGCAGCGGCCATAGCCGTTTTCCCGTGTACGAAGTACGAAAGGATACTATTGTCGGCGTGCTGTATTTGCATGATCTTGTTTCGACGGAACGATCTGGCCAAGTGAAAGGCGTCATGCGCAAAAAAATTACATATGTTCACGAAGATTTTAGTTTATACCAGACGCTACAAGCGTTCTTAAAAACCAAACAACATCTCTTTATTGTCGTGAATAGTTTTGAAGAATACGTCGGCATCATCACAATAGAAGATGTGTTGGAACAGGTTATTGGCAAGCTTATCGTCGATGAATTTGACCGCTACGACGACCTCCGTGCTGTTGCTGCCGCGGCTGCCAAAAAAGAACATGCCGCCCGCGCGGCATCGCACGCCCCTATGACCCGCGACTAACTAGTTCTTATCTGTTCTTACCTCTGAGCGTATCTCTTTGCGCCCGCTGCTGCTACTTCGGGAAAAGACGAAGGCTTTCGTGTACTTCGACGCAGTCTTGGAGTTGGAACTTTTCTATTGCCTGCAAGAGTACGCTGCGGTAGTCCATATCGCTTACCCATACGCTGCGCTGTATCATTTCAAAGCCCAAATTTTTTAAAAGCCGCCGCAAATTTTCGCGGACATAGGCTCTGTCTTGGGGAATGTCAAAAAACACAATGAGCCGTGCGTGATCTCCAAGTTTTTTTGCCGTGTAGGGTCTGACTTTTTGCAGACCTTTTTCGGTTAGGGTCGGGACAATATCTTGCTCGATGAGACCTTGCTGTTTGGCACGGTAGTAGGTCGCGCTTAATGTTGAGCGTTTGTATCCAGACACTTTCTCGAGCTCCGCAAAGAACAGCCCTGGCTTAAAACTGAGTAAAACGTTTTCCATGGTGTAGGGCAAAAGTCCGCGCAAAACAAAGATAAGTGCCGGATGTTTTTTGCTGCGGTAATCCAAGCGGTAATCAATAGGCCGAACCTTCATGCCCAAATTATAACAAAAACATCGCAATCGCGACACATTTGTTATGAAAATGAGGGATTGAACAGGGAGGGTGGTAGAATGAGAAAATGAATTGGTGCTTTCGCGTAAACGATAATCAACGGGTCGGCGGGCAGCCTGGTCGAGGCTGCGCGTGATAGCGACCCGCTGTAGCCGAAACACTAAGCACTAAAGGAATAATACACATGAGAACTCTTGCTACTGAAACTATCAATCAGATCGGTCAAACACTTACTGTTATGGGATGGGTGCAGTCGCGCCGCGACCATGGCGGACTGATTTTCGTAGACCTACGCGACCATACTGGGCTGCTGCAGCTCGTCATCAACCCCGAAGCGGCCGAGGCTTTTTCGATCGCCGAAGAGCTACGTGACGAGTTTGTTATCACGGTCACCGGCACTGTACTGGAACGAGAAGAAAGTCTGCGCAACCCCAATCTCGCGACAGGTAATATAGAAGTGAAAGTTACCGAACTGCGTATTTTGAACCGAGCCGAAACTCTGCCTATTCAGCCTTTTGCTGAAGCTCAAGCAAACGAAGAACTTCGTCTGCGCTACCGCTTTCTCGATCTGCGCCGCGCCAAAATGCAGCGCATGCTGAGGAAACGAGCCGAGTACTACAAGCTCATTCGCGATTACGTAGAATCGCGCGATTTCATCGAGGTCACAACGCCCATGCTGGCCAATAGCAGCCCCGAAGGTGCGCGTGATTTTCTCATTCCTTCGCGTATGCATCCGGGTAAGTTCTACGCGCTGCCGCAAGCGCCGCAGCAGTTCAAGCAATTGCTGATGGTCGGCGGCGTGCCGCGCTATTACCAGCTGGCAGCCTGTTTCCGCGACGAAGACCCGCGGGCCGATCGCCTGTACGGCGAATTCTACCAGCTGGACGCCGAGATGAGTTTTGTCGAAGACGGCGAGGAAGTGCGCACTACGTTTGACCCGCTGATCAAGCGGCTGGCGACCGAGTTTGCCGGCAAAAAACTGACATTTGGCGAAGACATCCCGCGCATTCCGTACTCGGAGGCGATGGAAAAATACGGCTCAGACAAGCCTGACCTGCGCTATGGTATGGAGCTGGTCGAGCTGACCGATATATTCGAGAACACCGAATTTGGTGTCTTCAAACAAGCCGAATGTATCAAAGCAGTCTGTGTCAAAGGCGGCGCTCGCCTGAGCCGCAAACAAATCGACCACTTCACCGAAATCGCCAAAAACGAGGGCGCCGGCGGCTTGGCCTATATCACCTACGAGGATGGCGAGGCTAAAAGCCCGATCGTCAAGTTTTTGAGCGAAGCGGAGCTTGCTGCGCTAAAACAGCGCCTGGGTGCCAGTGACGGCGATGCTGTTTTCTTTGGTACCGACAAGCGCTCGGTTGTTAATCCTGTGCTTGGCAAGCTGCGCGCTGCCTTTGCCGACCATTTCGAGCTGAAAAAACCAGACAAAATCGCATTATGCTGGATCGTCGATTTTCCATTCTACGAAATCAACGAATCGACCGGCAAAGTCGATTTTGGCCACAACCCATTTAGTATGCCAAAAGGCGGCCTCGAGGCCGTCCAGGCAGCCGAGACCGACGAGCAAAAACTAGCGCTGCTGGCCGACCAATACGACATGGTCATGAACGGCTATGAAATCTGCTCTGGCGGGGTGCGCAACCACAACCCAGACGTGCTGCACGCTGTGTTTGCCAAGCTCGGCTTCAGCCAGGAATATGTCGAGGAAAAATTCGGCGCCATGATCAATGCTTTCAAATACGGCGCGCCGCCGCACGCCGGTCTCGCGTATGGTGTCGATCGTATGTTTATGGAGCTGATGGGCGAATCAAACATCCGCGAAATCGTTGCATTTCCAAAGAACGGTTCTGGCCAAGACGTCATGATGCAATCACCCTCTGCCGTAGACGACACACAGCTCAAAGAACTTGGGCTGACGAACATTCTAGGCTAATAATTTTATTAAATAAAAATGCAGCAGAAAGCAAACGCGCCTGCAGTTGGCCTGTAGCTGTTTATGTAGCCACAGGCAAGGAGAGCCTATCATCACATACGACAAGAAATATTTGATTTTTGCAAATTTACAAACAATGGCATATAGTACACTCTTATGATGTATGTATGCCAGTAGCTTTGTGCTCCGCCCGCGCTCTTAGCGGCATGCATTTGTAATAATCCCAAAAGCATACGCCCTCGTGCGATGACGAAGACTTTTTAGTCTAACAAACGGAAAAACTATGATCGAAACTATTACCCATAAGTTTTATTCGCCAGAAAATCCACCGCCGCACAGTATTGCCGAGCAGCTTACAAATGCAATAGCGGCAGAGTCAAAAATGCGGGATGTAGATATGCGCACGCTTCTAGCGAGCCCTCTTAGCGTGGTGTATACGCTGGGTAATCAGTTGGCGGCTTTTGGGCGGCTCAAGCGACCAGAGGAATTTCCGATTCAGAGTATCACACTCGATGAGGGTGAAAGAAACATATCGCTTGACAGCGCATTACAGCTCGGCTCGCTCTGGGTGCACCCTGCGCATAGGCGCGAAGGTCTTGCGGTGGCGGTAATACGGTCCTTTGAAAATAATGTACCGGAAGACTTCTCGCTACAGACCCTCTATGCATTTTGTCGGACACAAAGCAGTCAACAACGATTTTTCAAGGCGGGCTATACGCAAGGGATTGCACATACTTCGGACGAAGAACAACGAGCGTGCGTTGTGCGAGATTTAAGCGCAGCTCGCGCGCTTCAATCTCAGGTTGCATAACTCTGTAGTACAATAGAGTACGAAAAAGGAGGGTCTATGCAGCATTTAGTGGCGGCGAAGCAGCTTACGCCGGAAATTTTGAGCGAACTCATACAGAGCGCTGAGCAGTATCGGCAACTGCTTGAATCAGCTGACGGTCGCAAACAGTTACGTGAATTGTATCCGGACAAAGTGGTCGCGACATTGTTTTACGAACCATCGACGCGAACGCGCCTGAGTCACGAGTCTGCTGCACAGCGCCTGGGGGCGGGCGTAGTAAGCACTGAAAACGCCATGGAGTTTTCTTCTGCCATAAAAGGAGAAACCATAGAAGACACGGTGCGTGTCGTAGCCGGTTATGCAGACGTCATCGTTATTCGACACAAAGAAACGGGCATTCTTGACCGCGCGCAAGCAGCCAGTCCGGTGCCTGTCATTAACGCTGGAGACGGTACGGGCGAACACCCAACACAGGCTTTGTTGGATGTGTACACTATCTGGCGGGAAATGGGGACGCTAGAAGGGCTAAACATTGTGATGGGTGGTGATCTGGCACATGGGCGTACAGTGCGTTCGCTGGCACAGGTCATGGCGCAGTACAAAGGTACGAGCTTTACGTTTGTATCCGTACCGCAACTGCAGATCGGTGAAGACATTAAGGCGCTCTTGCAAGAAAAAGGTATCGCTTTCAGCGAAACAGAAGATGTCAACGAAGCAGCCAGGCAGGCGGATGTAGTCTACTGGACGCGTCTGCAAAAAGAACGGCTGGAAGACCCGAGCGTGGAGGACAGTTTCGTTATCGATGAAAGTGTCGTGGCGAACATGAAAGATAAATCTGTCGTAATGCACCCGCTACCGCGCGTAGTAGAAATAACGCCTGGCGTCGATGCTGATCCGCGAGCAGCGTATTTTCGGCAATCGCACAATGGCGTGTATGCGCGAATGGCACTGCTGAGCCATCTTTTTAGCCAGAGGTGATGTACTGCTGTGCAGTCTTGGTTGCGTACTTCGCTTCGTCAAATAACACTCGCTCTCACGGGAAGTCTACAAAGCCAGTCTGTGGCCGCACCTGTTTTGTGCCGTACGGCGTCTTAAGAGAAGGGGGCGAGAATTGTACCCGCTGGCTCGGTAGGAAACTGGCCGTTTTCGTAAACGGTCTGGCCACGCAGGACAACCTTACTGACGCGTCCAGGGACTTCGACGCCATCGAATGGCGACCAGCCGCATTTGGTTTGTAGGTCGGCATTTCGTATAACATACGGTTTCATCGTCACTTCGACATATGTCGTGTCGTCGCCCTTCAGACCAAAAAGTTCGTTTGGCTTGGCGTAGCATTTTTCGACTATTTGACTCAGCGTAACCTTTCCCTCGGCGCGTGCCTTCAGGAGCAACGGCAACGTAGTGTCGAGGTTCGGTACGCCAAATGCGCCAGCTTTTTTGTCTGCGCGTGTGTGTGGTGCATGGTCGCTCTCAAAAATATCTATGTCATCGAGATGTTCCCATAAGAAGTCTTGGTCTGCTTGTGTTTTGAGCGGGGGCTTCATCATACCGTATACGCCGAGTCGATTTCTGTCGTTTTCGGTCAAAAACATGTGGTGCGGCGTAACACCGCAGGTTACTGGTATGCCCTTTTGCTTTGCGGCGATGATTTTTTGTAACATCTCGCGGCTTGGCATGTGGCAAACATGCACTGGGCGGTCGAGGCCCTCCAGTGATTCGATGGCGATATCGATAGTATCCTCCTCGGTATGGAGCAAAACCACTTGCTCGCGCGGCCACGCGGCATAAATCTCTTTGAGACGGGCGGGGTCAAGTGTATAGCCGCCCGTTGTGTTGTTGAGGTATACCTTGAGTCCTACCGAGTATTTGGCGGCTTCGTTGAATGTTTCGAGGTTATCACCGAGCGATCCGTAGTGAAAGCCTATATCGCAGGCGGTTTTTGTTTTGGCGAGAGCAACCTTTGCCTTTAGTCGTTCTGGCGTTGTGATGGGTTCGGCGTTGTTGGGCATGTCGCACAGTGTCGTAAAGCCACCTGCCAGCGCCGCACGTGTGCCGCTCGTAAAGTCCTCTTTGTCTGTTTGTCCGGGCTCACGCAAATGCACGTGCACGTCAACCAGCCCCGGTAATGTCAAAACCTCAGGCATTATGATTCCAGTATAACAGTTGATATGTTGGCGACGTGTACAAAACGCGCCGCTATCCGCAACGTATCAGTAGGAATACAACAGGATTTTTCTCGCCACCGTCCTCGGTTGGGCAGTTTCCGCAAAGTTTGTGAACTCGTGCTGTCAGTACACGGTGATCAATGCTGCTCAGTCTCGGCCGACGCTAAGTCCCAGTAGTGGTTAAACACGGAACGCAACGTCTCGGCAAACGATGCGCTAACGATTTCGACTCCGACACGAACGTTGTTTTGCCAGTTGTAGATAGCGACAGTCTGGTCGTAAATAGTGATCTGGCCAGAGATGGGTAGCAGGGAATCGTTGATAGTCCGCTCCTGGTATATTTTCATAAAATGCTGGTTTTGCGTGAAGGCACGGCTGCTGTTTTCTGGTGTGCGCAATTCGCGCAGTGAATGGCCAGCCTCTACGGTTCGTTCGCGGTGTCGTTCTGCCCAGGCGGCATCGTCTACTAGTTCGTCAATATTCGCCGATCCAATGAGCAGTATAGTTTTACTTTTTGTTTTTAACTCATTCCACAGCATCTGTTTTATGCCGTCGATCCCATTGTACGTTTTGACAGCAAACGAATTGGCGTTTTGCTGGCTTTTACCAGTATATATGTCTCGCAAATAGGCGATCGAGTCGTTGTAGGCGCGTTTTTGAGCAGCAACTTTTTGGGTTTTGTTGACCAGTTCTATCTCTAGATGTTCTGGCGGGCTGGCAGACAATCGCTTGCCGTTATCTCGGGTGGTCATAGCTATGAGACCGCGCTTCTTCAGCTCGTCAGCGATACGATAAATACTTGTACGGTTGACTCCCGTTTGACGGGCGAGCTCAAGATGTGTTGCCGGTTTTTCGAGAAGTGCGAGGTAGATTTTTGCCTCGTCGAGGCGGAGACCGAGCTGGACAAGTTTTGATTGTAGGTCATCGATGTTGTTCATATTGTTGAACAACCTAACATTTTTTCGAGTATCGTGCAATAATTCTATTGTCGCGCCAATCGCTATGGGGCGTAATAGCGTAGAAAGGAGGCTGTATGCATGGATTTATATTTGACCCGCAGTGGGATGATTTAGTGCTGTCTACGCACAAGGCTCAATTAGCGGCAGCAGGCGTAAAACTGCACGTTGTTGAAAAGGTGGCGCCGCTGTCCGAATGCGCCGAGCTGTTTGCGGGGGGTGAGCCGCGGATACTCTGTGTCAACCCGGATTATGTGGGCTGGAAGCTAGAGGCGAATGACTACAGGGACATCCCGAATCTAAAAGCGATTTTAGGCGCCGCAACTTCGTTCTCGTGGATTGATACTTCATACGCCGACGAAGCTCACATACCCGTCTGTAACGTTGGTGATTTTTCGACGCAGGCGGTTGCTGAGTGGGCTGTTATGATGATGTTCAATGTGGCCCGCCAAACTCCCAGACTGATCAAGGACGGTTTTTTGCTGGACTATGACAAAGACTTTATGAAATATCGGGGCGTAGAGCTACACGGCAAAACGGTTGGTTTGGTCGGCCTAGGGCATATCGGTAGCGCCATAGCCCAGCGCTGTGCGGCATTGGGTATGAATGTAACATATTGGTCGCGGTCTGCGCGGGACGCCGAATACGCGTATAAAGAATTGCCCGAATTGTTTGGGCAGTCAGATGTAATTTTTCCGACGATGGCTATCAACGATGAAACGAAAAGTATCATCAGCGATGAGTTGCTGTGTTCAATGAAGCCTACGGCCATGCTGATTAGCGTGGTGCACGAGCTATTTAGCGAGCAGTTGGTGCTCGACATGGTCAGAGACGGCCGGCTATATGGGTTTGCTTACGAAACAGGTCCGTCAAGCTTCGACAAACATAAAGGCAATGTTTGGGCTGCACCTGCATATGCCTGGGCAACCGATGGTTCGATGAACAACTTGATGACCAAATGGGTTGAGAATATGGTTAATGCCGCGGATGGTAAGTTTCCAAATAGGGTTAATTAAGCGGTCAATTCAAAAAGTAGGCTCATTTTCGCCCTTTTCTGATTGACGGTAAGCTTTCGCAAGGTTTGGCGGGCTCACTGTAGGGCTTTTCATTTCTGCTACAATATTGTTGAAGGGTAAGCAATATGGCAAACGAAACTAACGCAAACGAGCAGGAATGTTCCGAGCAAATGAAAGCGGAGCGCCATGTAGAGAAAACCATGGATCCCATGCAGCACGCAAACGATGACGTACCGCCACAGACAGACGCTAGGTCGGACGCTGCACGCGCCCCAGAATCAGTCCTCCCCTCCGCGCCAGAGGTGTCATCAGGCGCTGCTGCTCAGACGAGTGCGAAAGAACTCGAAACGACTGACTCTCCGGCCTCGGCGGAAACGGCCAAACGGCCCTTTTCCGAAGAAGATCTCAGTAATATAGCCAGAAAAGACGCCCAAGCGCAGGACGAACCCTACGAAAAAGATCTCGATATGGAACAGCCGCCAAAAGACTTCAAGCCCACTGCTGAAGAGGACGAAAAAGCGACAGAGGCTGCCGTAGATGATATTTTGCATAGCGACGCTGACGCTGCTTTGCAAGACGCTCTGGCTATTCCAAACAAAAAAGCGACTGTTATGAAGCCGTCTATTTTTGAGCGTCTCAAAAACGCTTGGTATTTTTGGTGGGATAACAAATGGAGCCGCTATGGCACGATAGCGTTCGGCGTATTACTCGCTTTGCTAGTTATATTCATAAAACCGGTGCGAAACTTCGTGATGAATGCTGTCGGTGTGCGCTCAAGTGTTATGGTAACGGTTCTCGATGGCGCAACCAACTTACCGCTCCAGAAAGCTACGGTTTCGGTTGACGGCGTTTCGGGCAAAACGGGCGAAGACGGCAAACTGCGCCTTTCTGGCATTCATCTCGGTGCGCATGAAATGAAGGTTAGTAAGCTTGCGTTTGCTTCGGTCAAAAAAGAGATAGATTTTGGCATGCGCATCGTCGATGTTGGTGAAGTAACGCTCAAGCCTACTGGTCAGAAACTGACCTTCCAGTTTACCGACTATCTTTCTGGTAAACCAGTTGCCGACGTGTCGCTTACGAGCGGCGAGGCAACGGCGAAATCAAACAAAGACGGCAAAGCAGTGATAACGATAGCGCCGGGCAGCACAGAAAGCGTGAAGCTGACGAAAGAAGGTTTACGCACGGAAGAGGTCGAGCTAAGCGAAGCCTTGCAAGGACTCGTGCAGCGCAAGCTTGTGCCGTCAGCACCAGCTATATTCGTCAACAAAGCGAGCGGAACATACGACGTATACAAAGTCTATATTGACGGAAAGGATCGAAGCGTTCTGCTTACGGGTACTGGTCGAGAAAAGCCAAATATAATGGTCTCGCCGAAGCCCGACGGGAGCAAAGTGGCCGTTATGGCTTCGCGCGACGAGAAACGAAACAAAGACGGTTACCTGCTATTTGGCTTGTATGTTGTAGATACCGAATCGGGTAAATTGACAAATATTGGCTACGCCGAAGAAATGATGCTACTAGGTTGGTATGGCGACAGGCTACTTTACCGCCAAACAGTTGCTGGCACCAGTGCTGCCAACCCGAACCGCCAGAAAATTATCGCGTACGACTTTGCGGCAAACAAACGGTTCCAGCTAGCCAGCGCTAATCAGCTCGCCGATATACATCTTGTCGGCGACACCTTGTATTATGCCGATTTTACAGCTGGTCCTGGCGCTGTAGGAGCTTTTGGCCGCGTACATGTCGAAACGGGTGCAAAAAAAGTGCTATTCACAGAGAACGCGTGGCGCCTGCAGCGAATCGACTATACAAAATTCAAAATGCAAACATCAACCACGTGGTTTGAATACACGCTCGGAACATCTGCGCCCGTAGCATCGACGCCGCCGACTATATATGGACACCGCTACTTTTTTGATGATCCAGACGGAAAAACGAGTGCATGGGTCGATATTCGCGATAACAATGGTGTGCTGCTCCTGCGCAATCTCGATGACGGCAAAGACACCGAACTCGCAACACAAAAAAACATGCAATTTCCAGCCTATTGGCTTGGCAAGGAAGCTATTGTGTATCGAGTGGTTGGCCCGAGCGAAACAGCCGACTACGTTATAAGCGTGCACGGTGGCGAAGCGCGAAAAATCGCTGATGTCAGTCAGACAGAAATGCGCTAAAAACATACCAATATGATTTGTCTGACCCTGTAGTGCAGAGCGGTTTCGTCCCAGCGATCTCCCCCCAGTGGTATGATGGTTTCGTGCATGACACCAAAGAACAGCAAATCACGTTTTTAAAAACACTCTGGAGCTACTACCAAGCATACGGCCGCCATGATTTGCCGTGGCGTGTTGCCGAGCCTGATGGCTCATTTGACCCGTATAAAATCCTTGTCAGCGAGCTGATGCTACAGCAAACACAGGTTGCGAGGGTTGTCCCAAAATACGCAGCGTTTTTGCAGCACTTTCCGAGCGTCGAGTGTTTGGCAGCGGCGCCCCTGGGTGATGTACTTTGCGTATGGCAAGGCTTGGGTTATAACCGCCGCGCAAAGTTTCTGTGGCACGCAGCAAAAGCAATCAGCACCGCTGGCGAGTTTCCTGTGTCTACCGCTGGGCTTATGAAACTACCTGGTGTGGGAGCAAACACAGCGGGTGCAATTATGGCGTATGCTTACAACAAGCCGGCCGTCTTCGTGGAAACAAATATCCGCACCGTTTATATTCATCATTTTGCTCAGGCGGGTGAAATTGTTTCTGATGATTTTGTGCGAGCAGCGCTTACCCAGACGCTCGACCACGAACATCCGCGAGAGTTTTACTGGGCGCTAATGGACTACGGGACACATCTGAAATCTCGTATTCGCAACATCGCACAAAGTAAACATTACACCAAGCAATCAAAATTTCACGGCTCAAAGCGCCAAATTCGCGGTACCGTCATTCGACTTCTGTCAGAAAAACCGATGACGTTAGCCGAACTACGGCGGATGATTGCAGACGATCGCTGCGAAATAGTCCTAGAAGAGCTTTTAACCGAAGGCCTCATTCGTTATAAACCGCCGCAGTACACGCTCTAATTTTTGCTGACGTTCTGACACAAAGCATAAGCATGTTTGTTTCGGGGGTGAGCTGCTACAATATTAGTTATGGATAGCAAGGGCAACGAATCATCTGCAGCATCTGCGCCAGCTGCCTCGCCGCAAAACGCTGCGTCCGCGCCAGCGGTCAAAAGAGCGGTCGATGTCGTGGCGCCGCCCGCCGCTCGACCTGCGGCACCAAAGCCGATCGAAATGTCTTCGAAGGATGTTTCGTCTCGTCAAGCGGCGATTCCTGCGAAGGAGTCAAATCCAACCGCGCAGTCTACAAAATCCCAGAAAACCACAACAACCCCAAACGCGAAACCGTCGAAGACAGAGGAAAAACCTTCAGGTGAAAGTGTTGCTAAGCTTAAGCAGCCGCGCACTGTACCGCTAGGAGCTGTCATAGGGGCAGTTTTTGTCTTTCTTGTGCTCGCCGTCGTGGCGTATATGGCATATCGTAAGGGATAGTGAACGTGCAATTATTTCAGCGTCTTGATGATCCGAACATCGCTCATTTGTTAAAAAATGGAGCTATTGCTGTGTTGCCGACCGACACAGTGTATGGCTTGGTCTGCGCCGCAAGCGACAGCGCAGCTGTACAGCGTCTATTCAAGCTAAAAGAACGCGAAGCAAAGCCCGGAACCGTTCTTGCGGCGAGCGTACAACAGCTGATAGATCTTGGAATTCGTGCCCGTTATCTTCAAACTGCTGCGTACTACTGGCCAAACCCAATCAGCGTCATTATGCCTTGCGATGACCGGTTAGCATACTTGCACCAGGGCAAACAATCGCTCGCCGTTCGTATTCCTGACGATCCGCTCCTGAGGGGTTTGCTGAAGATATCGGGTCCGCTTATGACGACAAGCGCTAATCTGCCGGGAGAACCGGTCTGCCAGACGGCTGCCGAAGCAAAAACGCGCTTTGGTACCGCCGTAGATCTCTACGTTGACGCTGGTTCTTTGGGTAGCCGCTTGCCATCAACTATTATTCGTGTGCATGATGATGGCGTAGAGGTTGTGCGCCGCGGCGCGGTGAAGCTAGACGAAACGGGAAAGATTTTGCATGAATGAACGAGAAACGATAACGCAGCCATACTGCGCAGCTTTTATGCTGATTGAACGAGACGGCAAATATTTGTTTGTGCGTCGTAGCCACACAAAATGGATGGACGGCTACTACGGCTTGCCATCGGGCAAAGTCGAAAAAGGAGAAGGCTTTTTACGGGCTGCTATTCGCGAAGCGAAAGAGGAAGTAGACGTTATTGTGCAGCCGCAAGATGCAAAATATATGCTGGCATTTTGGCTGCAAAGCGACGATGACCCCGACAATGAGTGGTGCAACGTAATCTTTCGAGCCGAAAAATGGCAGGGCGAACCGCGAAACGCTGAGCCGCATATGCATGATGCCATTGCTTGGTTTGCTCCAGCTGAACTTCCCGAAAATACCATTCCGAGTGTGCGGCAGATGATAGAAACTATTGAGAACGGCGAAAGCTACGGCGAACGGCATTTTGAAAAATAAAACAAATCTGGTAAAATAGCAGACAATTATGTCAGAGCGCTTCAGTTCTCTTTCACCCGAATCATCAGACGATGACTCTGATCTCGAGAAAGACACCTCAAAGACAACTGCCAGAAAAAAAGGCCGCGAACTCGGCGGTGTAATTCCTGACGGCGAAAAGTCGGCGGGCAAACAAGGGGAAAGGAAAGAGGTAGCCGAAAAATCTATACCGCTTCTCGATAAACTACTCAAAGAAGAGCGCGAGGCTAAGTCGAGCGACGCCAGCCCAGAGAAGAAACCCAAACAAAGCGAAGAGGTAGCCGCAGCAGACCAAGAACAGTTGACGACGAACGAAGAACAGATAGCAGAAGCACTCGCAAACGAAGAAACAATCGACCTCCACAGTGTGCCTGAAGAGCATGATAGCGCAATTATTGAACGGGCGGTCGATATGGCTGAGAAACAGCCGGTAGCAGAAGAAGCCGCATCTGAACAGCAAGAGCCATTGTCTACGCAGACCACTGAGGCTGCCCAAGAACCGCCTGCAGAAGAGCTCGCAGAAGCGCCTGCGGAGGAATCGCAAGAACTGCCGCTCGAGTCTCCTGCGCCTGAAACGGCTACGGAATCAAATGAGGCGGAGAGTACCGAGGAGGAAGATCCAGGCAAAGCACCAGCTACAGCAACATCTTCGCAATCATCGACCCATGCTGCTGGAGGAAGCACCGCGACGCCAACTGGACAGCAGGGTTCGGGTGGAGGCGGGCAACCTCCCGTTACCCCAGTTCCGCCGCCGCGCCGTACTCCTCTGCCGCGCCGTTTCCAGCGTCCGCAGCCCGTTCCTGGGCCAAACATATACACTGCGCCTACCGCTGTGAACACGGTCGGAAATACCATTGCAAGCGCGGCAGCTCCAAACATCCTCAATAGCGCGAGGTCAAACGAAGACCTACAGGCGTACGCCTATCGCCGAGGTCGCAATCGTGGTCTTGTGGCTGGTGTGATCGTAGGCGGAGGCATAGAACATATTCGACATAAGCGCCGTGAAAAGAAAATGACGCGCGAATTTGCAAAAAAACGCCAGGAGCAGGTGAAAAAAATTGAAACTATACAACAGAATCATGCCCGCGAAATAGAATCGGCTGCAATACGAGAGGAAACCAAACTCCAAGAAGCGGCTAGACTGCAAGAAGCAGCAAAGGTGCGAAACGAAGCGAAAATACGAGAAATGGCTGCCGAAAAAGATCGCGCTAACGCCCGTGCCGCGTCAGGTCTAGCAGTCGAAGCAAACCATGCGGCTCGTACGCAATCTCTTGAAGAAAGAACACGCCAGCGCGCCGAAATACAACGCGAAATAGAAAAGAAACTGGCCGCCGAACAGAAAGCTAAAGAAAAAGCGCGCATCACGCAAAAGCTAGAAGAAAAAGCGCAGGCAATGGAGCAGGAGGAGCAGGCAAAGCTTGCGGAAGGGCATCGCATAGAGCGAAGCGCTTGGCATAACATAGAGGTAGACAGCCACGGTAAGGCCGCAGAGGAAACTTCATTTGAATACGGTCACGAGTACTACCAGGAGCGCGCCAAAGAGACCGCGCCAAGAACCAAACAGGTTAAAAAACATATTGATGAAGCAACTGGCGAAGTCGCTCTGGTGGCTGCTGTGTTAAGCGAGGGGGGCGAATCGCGTGTCGGTGGTGGTACGCAGCCGCAAAGCACGTATGCTCCTCGGCAGCCGCAATCCCCAGCGTTTCAGCAACGCAACTCTTCTTTTGCACCACGGCCGCTGCGACAGCAGGCACATGCCTCGCAGCCAGCACAACGTACGCTGCTACAGACGGTGACAAGTCCGCCAACAACCGTGCGCGGCACAATTGGCTGGAGTATCGCCCTCGTGATCATTCTAGCTATTATAGGCATCGTGCTGCTCTAGGCGGACAGACGAGCCTGTCATCGAACAAAAGTGCGTTATGGCGTGTTTTTTTATTGCTGGTAGCCCTCTCTGCGTGGTGTATACTAAGCAATAAGCGTAAACGAGATTAGTTTATGAACAACGAACAAAACCCGCAGGAAGTAACAACGCAGCCCCAAAATACTACGCAATCTCTGCAACCGCGGCCAGCGGGGTCGGTTCAGCCGCCAGCACCACAAGCATCGCCAGCACAAGCACAGCCCCAATCACTTACCCAAGTTCAGCAACCGCAGCCGCTACAGCCGGTTCAATCGCAACCACAGTCGCTACAGCCCAGCCAACCGCCCGTCGTGCAGAATCCCGCCGTTAGTCCAAACCCACAGCAGGCTACCGGCGTAGTCAACGGCGCGCCAGTTGCGGCTGGCCCCGTCTTTAGCAACAGCCAGAGCATGCAGCAAGAGACAAAACGCAAACTTCCAAAATGGGCGATTATTACACTATCTGTGTTTCTGTTTATAGCCGTGGCAATTGCTGTCATCGTGCTTGTGTTCCTTGCTCGTTTCTCCACGTATACGTATGAGGATGATAACGGAACACGGTATAGCCTGAAATATTACAAAGGGTCCACGATAAAATCTACTTCAGAAACACCGAGAGACAACGAACCAGGACGCTTTCCGAGCAAGTTCTTAACTGCTCCTTCTGGCAAATACCCGCTTGGTATATCAATAACCAAAAAAAGGGAAAATAGTAGTTCGCTGTATAGCGACCAAAACAACTCTCTATGTAAAGATCCCGCCTTCAAGCTCGATAGTCCAGCAGATGGGCAGTCAGACATTGTTTGTCATATAAATGTCGGCGATAAGGAGGTCGTGTACTTTTACGAAATTAGCGACGGAGACGACAAGCACTTGGTCATCATTATGCAAGAGGTCGACCTAGTTGTGCCTAAAAACGAAAAAGAGGCTTACATAGATAGACTTCTCAAAGATCCAGATCGTAATCTACGAGATTTCAACAATGATCTGCAGTTTATCCTGCCGTCCATAAAAGTAATCCACTGACACGAAGCATTTATACGAAACTCTCGCAAACCACTAGCGTGAAAGGACTGTCCTTTCACGCTTTGCTCTTTTATGAATTTTGCCTGTTCTTGTTCAGTGGGCAGGAGTGCTTAGTGGGTAAGTTTACCCATCCGCACATTGAGTTGCGGCAGGGTTACTCGCAGAACTCTTTTCGCAACCACTCGTCGAGACTACCGCCCCCGCCAGCGCTTAGGCACAACACCGTATCGCCGCTGTCTAAGTGTGCCTGCAGGCGTTGTTTGAGGTGATCTTCAAGAGCGGTCGCTTCGGCGTACGTTTGTACGCTAGTATCCATGATTGCAATCAGTTTCTCTGGTGTCATTTCCTCGAGCGATTCGTCCTCTCGGGCATGGTAGCTCGGTACGACATAGAGTTTTTTGATACCACTAAAGAGCGTTACCAGCTCATGTTTTATGAAGTGCTGGCGCGTGTTGTGTAGACCCTCGTACACCACGACCAAGTTCTCGCCCGCGACTTCGCGGCCGAGTTGCAGCGCGCCGCGAATTTTTTCGGGCGTGTGAGCGTAGTCAGTGTACAAGTTGGGTACGAGTTGTTCAAAACGACGCGACACACCAGGAAACTGTTCCAAAATATTCAGCAACTGCTCTACAGGCTGCTCAGTGAGCGTTGCCAGCGCGTTCGCAACCAGCCACGCGTCGCGGCGATTTACGTTTCCGGCGAGGCGAATAGACCTTATAGTTTCGTCGTTGTCTGGCAAAACCATGTCTGTTTCGCCTGGTTTGCCGTCGAGTCTTTCGACGTCACTTTCCCACATGACAACCGTTTGTGATTGGCCGAGAAAATCGCGAAACGCCTGATAGTACGCTTCACGCGTCGGGTAAACATCGGGATGATCCCAATCTATGCCAGTTATAAGACTTAGGGCGGGGTGGTACTGCAAGAAGTTGCGGTCAAATTCGTCGCACTCGTACACAAAGAATTTTGCCTGCGGTTCACATGCGCCCATGTCGGCAAAACTGCTTTTGGCGGGCAAAATGTAGCCGATAGGTATGCCAAGCCGCCGAAATACCCAAATAGCCATGGCGGTAGTCGTTGTTTTTCCGTGAGTACCAGCAACAGCGATGAGCGGAAGATGTTTTTGCGACACAATTTCATTGAGCAGCTCATCTCGCTTGCTCATGCGAATACCGTTTTCTTTGCAAAAAAGAAACTCTGGCGCGTTGGGTTGCTCGATAGCCACAGCCGAAGAGTACACATACCAATCTATGGGTAGCCGAGCGTGAGTGGCGGCGATATCTTCACTCGTTTGCCCGATGGAAATATCCGAAATACCGTGTGCGTTGAGGTAGTCAGTGTACAGTGAAGCTTGCTTGTCCGAACCTGATACGCTATATCCAGCTTGTTTCGCAACCAGCGCAAGCGGTCCTATGCCTGCGCCGCCTATACCCGAAAAAAATATGTGCATGGGTTTAAGTATCGGGTATTAGACACCAAGTAGCAAGCGGATCTACGTAGGAGGTGTATTTTCGTCCTTCGGTATCTCTGAAACGGTTTCCGCCTCTTGACTGGCGTCTCTCGATTCTCTTATTATCATAAGCAAGATGAACAAGCGAAAGCTGCATCACTACTGGCGGTACTTGCGAAAAATACACCCCTGGTATTTTCTCATTCTGATGCTTGCGTTTGGCTTTTTGAGTCTTAAGGCGCTGCAACAAAACAATATTGAAATGGGTCGCCTGCGGTCTGCCGTGTTTGAGGCAGATAAAAATAACGGCAATGTAGAGGAAGCCTTGCGAGCACTTCGCGAACACGTGCATGGACACATGAACACCAGTCTTGAAACCGGCGCAAATGGAGCGCATCCTCCCATACAGCTCAAGTACACCTATGAGCGGCTGCAGGCTGAGCGGCAGGCGGCGCTTGGTCAAAACAACAGCGCGCTGTACAACCAAGCGCTACAGGCGTGTGATGCCGAGGGGCAAACGAGCACTGCACAAGCTACCATAAACTGCATAGAAAGCTACGCGGAAGCTCGCGGCGTGCGGTTTAGTGACATTCCAGATGTGTTGTATAAGTTTGATTTTGTCTCGGCTCGGTGGTCTCCCGACCTGGCTGGCTGGAGCATTGTGGCGACGGTATTGAGTGCGGTGCTGTTTATCATCACTGCTCTCTATCGCTGGTTTATGAAAAGCTACCTGAAATAACTCTTTGGCGATAAGTTTGCAATTGATATCGCCAAACAAACCGTTTTTGGGATTGTCGACGAGCTTATAGATCGTGAAATTGGCGGCATAGCTCGCGTTGCGCCTGAGCGCACCCCTGTCATTCGAAAGTCTTTTGCGGAACACAGTAGCTACCACTTATTTAACTGACACGGTAGCCGTAAGGTTGTACGGTGCTCAGTGAAAATGCCAGATTCATGCAAACGAAGGAGTCGGGAAAGTAGGCGAAGCGGTTTCGTTATGCGATTAGCGCGTATCTATTGGCGGCGCTCGCTCGGAGCCTGCGGTGCATTTTGCGTGTTTTGCGTGTCGGCGCTGTTATTGCTTGCTTGGCTCGGTGCGTTTGTAGCTGGGGTTTGACTGGTTTGTTCGTCGCAGTTTGGTCCGTTAGGGTTTTTCTCTTGGAATTCTTGAATACTTCGGGCAACCCTGCCATCACTTTCGATATTTTCCCAGAACGTAACTTGACTGCGATTTATGAACATGCGATCGGTGGGTGAGTGTATTTGCTGGCAGCCAAGTTTCACGAGCGTATAATCGCCGGTGGTCTGTTGCTGGCCATTGGCGCCTGTCGTCGCGTTTTGGGTTAGGTAGTAAACCCCCGCGAGCTTGATGTACTGATCGCCCATTGCTGTTACTTTGCCGAAATACACCTGACCGTTATTCAGAAAGACCGCCTGATACTGCTTGTCGCTCACGAACGCAAACTCGCCGTCCTTAGCGTCTTTACGCATAAAAAGCATGGTGAGCAGGAACATTAAAATCGCCACACCAAAGAGAACGGCAACTGTCAGAATGTTAAGCCAACGAGGTACGGTATCGTTGGCGCGCTGTTTGTTTGTCGTATGCCGTGGTGTGGGAGTGTGCGCGCTACTTTCCGGCGCAGATACCGCTTCTTGCTTAGTTGAAGAGTTTGAGCCAAACTGTCGAAAATCCATTTTTCACCTTCTAAACATTAGATATAATATATAAACATAAGTGTAATACAGCTCTCCTCTAGACGCAATACCCTGAAACGTAAGGTGTTGTGATTTGTTTTTAAGTGTTGACAAACAGATTGCCACCGATGTATGTTAGGGGTACCAACGTAATGTTAAGAGAGGGAACGCTATGGCAGGATATACGCATACGAATTCAAAGGGTGTTACATACCACCTAAACTCAAAGAAAGTCACGCTTCGCGGCGGCAAAGAGCAGACTATTTACTATTTCAGTAAAGATGCTCGCCCAGAGGCTTGCGAGCTTCCAGCTGGTTTTGTGGTCAACGAAAACCCACGCAACGGCTTTCTGACCATCAAGCGCGGCTAGTCATCTATGGCAAGAAAACATCTGGTGTATGCCAGGTGTTTTCTTTGGTCGTGCTTTAGCTCATAAATCAGTTACCGCATGTTATTCTATGACTATGAAGCAAACTCCTCCTATTGTCGTCGCGAAAGATCTGACGAAAAAATATAGTGGTAAGGCCGTGGTGGACGGCATTAGTTTTGAGGTGAAAGCAGGCGAGATTTTCGGCATACTTGGCCCAAATGGCGCGGGCAAAACAACGACGCTGGAAATGCTCGAAACGCTTCGGTCTATCGATGGCGGAACCGCTACGCTCGACGGTATCGACATTGCAGCAGAACCAAGCAAAGTAAAGGCGCTGATAGGCGTGCAGCCGCAGTCGCCGTCTTTCGAAGAGAAGACCAAGCTGACCGAATTGCTCGAATTCTTCTCTTCGACATACGGGGAAAAGGTTGATGCCATGCAGTTTTTGCGTGACCTGCAGCTTGAGGATAAGGCAAAAAGCTATGTCGAACAGCTCTCTGGCGGACAGCGGCAGCGGTTTTCCATTGCGGCAGCACTGGTGCATGACCCAAAAATCTTTTTTCTCGACGAACCGACGACTGGGCTTGATCCGCAAGCGCGGCGCAACCTATGGGATTTGATTCGCGAAATACGCGACCGTGGCGTCACGGTCATTATGACAACGCACTACATGGATGAGGCGGAACTGCTCTGCGACCGCGTGGCGGTTATGGATAACGGCGCAATTATTGCGCTCGACACGCCGAAAAATCTCATAAAAACGCTGCTGAAAAAGGGTTTTAAAAAGCAGCAACATGTCGAGCAAGCAAACCTAGAAGACGTTTTCATCGATTTAACTGGAAAGGCGCTGCGAGACTAAGTATGAGAGTTAACGGATATGAGTCAGAAAACAAGCTGGAGCTGCAAGCCAAGCAGGGGGCAAAAACATGAAAAAAGCACTTTTGCCAGTACTCACCTTTGCAAAAATAGACATACGACGCTTGTTCCGCGACCGATTGGCGCTGTTTTTCACTTTCGTTTTTCCGCTGCTGTTTCTGTTTGTCTTTGGTGGTATATTTGGCCGCAACAGCAGTAGCGTCAGTTTTAACGTTGCGTTACTGAACGACTCAAAAAGCCCGCTTGTAACTCGTTTTGTTGCTGAGGGCGAAAAAGCCGGGGTGATCGAAATAGACGACACCGTCAAAAACTTTGACCAAGCACAAGAAAAAATGAGCCGCGGCGAGCTAGATGCGACCATAGTGTTGCCAGCAAATTTTGGCAAAATCAGCCCCAAAGGATATCCGGTCGGCGAAGTGACCGTGTACTACAACAAGAGCAATGAACAGGCTGGCACCACACTGGCTTCAATCCTGACCAGCGTGTTTGACGACATTAACGCTCAGTTTGTGCCGACCGAAAAACCCTTTACTGTCGCCGCAAAATCGACCGAAAAACAAGGTCTAGATCAGTTCGACTACGTATTTTCAGGGCTACTCGGCTTCGCGCTGCTCGGCGCTGGCATATTTGGTCCAGTCAATGTCTTTCCTAAGCTCAAGGAAAAAGGCGTGTTGCGCCGCTACCACACCACGACACTTCGGGTCTGGCAGTATTTCTTGGGGAACGTAATATCCAATGTCGCTGTCGGCTTGCTTTCCATCGGGACGATGTTCGCTGTTGGGGTGGGCGTATTTCATCTGAACATGCGTGGCAGCTACTTCTTGTTGGCTGGTTTGGTTGCGCTGAGTGCGATGATGCTGTTTGGCATAGGTCTTGCCATAGGAGGTTGGGCGAAAAATGAACGTCAGGCTGCGCCGCTAGGGCAAATCGTTACCTTCCCGATGATGTTTCTCTCTGGCAGCTTTTTCCCGCGCTTTCTCATGCCCGAATGGCTGCAGGGTATTACGACCTATCTGCCGCTGACTCCAGTTATAGACGCTGCGCGACTCATTATTACCGAAAACCGCGGGTTTTTTGAGCTGCTCTTTGAGTTTGGACTTATAGCGGCCTGGACAATAGCTATCTACATAGTAGCTTTCCGCGTCTTCCGCTGGGAATAAACATACGCTGAGCGTTTATATCTCTTTTTTGCTGTCTAGAATCGCACCTGCTCGGGCGTTTAACTGATCCAGTAGAGATTTTTCTATCTTGATTGCGCGCTCCAGAAATCCAAGGAGATTTGTAAACGCGTCTCTAGGCGTGGTGTTAAATAACGATTCCTGCTCGGCTGCGGTGGCAATATCGGCCTGTAACTCAGTAATGGTATTTTTCGCATTTTCATCTAGTACTAGTACGCCGCTACGCTCTACTACATCGGGAAGGCGATGCAGTCTAGCCAGAACTGTGCCGTATGATTGCGAGACGTTCTCGGGGTTAATATCGCCTGTTTGCGTCCTTTCTGTGTTTTTGGCTGTTGCTCCATTGTTCAAAAGCATTGCCCGTATCGTCTCAGTATTATTCTCGGTACGCTTTAGGAAACCGTCTACTACCGTGGTGATGGTGTTGTATAGCCCTCCGGTATACCAAGCTTCGTCTGTGAGAAAACCGATGAACTTAACCGGTGTCATCTTGCTGAATGCTTCTGGGTGATATGTTTCCAAATAGCCACGTGTGACAAGCATTGCTGTGGCTACTCGGTTTTGCACCTCTGAAGCCCGACGAGCCTTGCACGCAAACGTTATACCCTCAGCGCCCACCTTCGCGTCGATGCGACTCACAAAATCACGAAAAGAATTCCCCGTAGGTGTGGCGTGTTCAGCTTGACCGCTATTGCCTATTACTGCGTCACGCAGCCGATCCGCTATGAACTCCGTGGGCGGCAGGGACGTTTCTGTTCCGACCGCGACTGAGGCCAGACTGTCGATTCTGTCTGCTGGATTGCCGTTTCCGCCAGGAGGCTGGTTACCTTCTGCTGAACTGGGTATCGCCCGTCCAGCCATGTTGGTAGCCGCTGGCTTAAACGTGCCAGGTAATGTCATTTCGGCTATTCCTCTCTTAGTATGCTTTTACGGTAGCACAAAATGCGAAAAAAAGCAACCATAACACCACGCATCAAATACAAAATCCATCTGACCGCTAGTGTGGCCAGCCGAGAAACGAGACCGTGATGTCTCACAAAAAAACTCAGAACTGCTCAAGTTACCCAATCATCTCAGATAAACCGAGTATAAGTGGATTTGCATTTGTAAAAAAACAATTTTAGTGCTATAATTTGCGTATGTCCCCAGAACAGCGCCGAGCACCGTTGCCGAAAGTTCCTGAGGTACCTGACGGTCAGGGCGTTCTAATAACTGGCGAAGTAGCGCTAGATGGTGGTGTACCCACCATTACCGTAGTGCCCAGCGGGTGTTTTCCCGATACAGAAAATCACAGCAAACCGCCAACTGATACCCCCGTTGACGTTGATCGAATCACGGCCGCGACCAACAATGAACTGAATAGGCGGCAAGCAATATCTTCAGCGCACAGAGGAAAACACACGATAGGGTCGGACGGACCGAAAGTTGGTGATGTGTTTCCGGATGGTACTGTTGTGACGAAACGCGGATATCCTGGGGCACGGGCTCGTTGGCGTCGTGAAACAGCTGCAAAAGAGCAGGCTGCACCGCCGCTATTTCCTACGAATATCGGTCGTACTCCTGGACCTCCAGCTGCCGATGGCGAAACTGCCCACCGCACTACTCCGCCAAAGTTAACGAACGTCGAGCGAGCGAAAGCTGTCGCAGAATACGGTAGTAACCTTGGTTTTGTTCCCCCGACAATGACGGAAATCAGCGATGCGTTATATTTTGAAAGCAGTCCCGAAGAAATAACGCGAGTGGTTAATGTGCAGCTCGACCGAATATTCTGGGGCGCGCAACGTGCGATCACGGAATCGGGTGATTATCCTCCGGAGTTTGGTCTGTGGAGGGGCAGGCGAGCGGCATATAGCAAAATATACGAAATGACGGATTATTGGACAGACGCGCATAAAGCCATCGGCGAACTAGAAAGGCTTATGGCTCGCTTAAAAGACGTGAATCCAGATACGTACGTTAGTAATGTGATTTCTGGCTATGATTGCGCGTATGGTCGTGTTACGCAGCATCTGGTTGGCTTGCAGCTGGCTGCAGGAGAAGGGTTACCGAGTGAACTGTCTGGACGATTTGCTAGCGTCGAAGACGCTATGAAGCCAGTGTATGATAGATGGTACACCGAGCCGCCACTTTTGCCGCCAGATGGTATTAAAAAAAGAGTTGCAACAAGCCGATTCGCTGGACGGTTCCCGTATCGAGACGTAGACGCCAGAAATCGTCACAAAATCGTTTATAGTACGCTGACACATCCTGATGTCGACAACGGACTTAAAGCGGCCATGCGTATCATGGTCGGCGGTAAAAAGGTGGGAGCAGTTCGTGCTCTCGCCGAGCAAGGACTTGCTTCTCAGCGCCGAAGAGCTGAATATTGGCGGTTACGTCTTCAAGCAATTGATACAGCTAAGTATCCGATGCCAGTCGATGGGTCGGCGAATAAACCTTCTCTTCGATGGTAGGCTGATACAATATTTGCGATGAAACATGTAGCCGATAGCCAATTATCCAAGCCATTTTTTGCGTTGGCGCCAATGGATGACGTGACTGACACGGTGTTTCGGCAGGTGGTGGCGAGCTGTGCGCCGCCCGACATGTTTTTTACGGAGTTTGTAAATGTTGATGGGCTGATGAGTCCAGGGCGCGTTCATTTGCTCAAAAAGCTTCGTTTCGTTCCGGAAGAAGGGAAACTGGTAGCACAGCTCTGGGGACTTAATCCAGATCATTTTCGAGCGGTTTGCGAACAAATTGCCGACGGGTCGATTGCACACGAACTTGGTTTGCCAAGCGGCGTCAACTTTGCGGGTGTTGATCTCAACATGGGCTGTCCGGCCAAAAACGAAGTAAAAAACGGCGCCTGCGCCGCACTAATCCGGCGTGAAAGTCGAGAGCTTGCCGGTCAAATCATCGCAGCCGCACGGGACGGCTTGGCTGACCGCTTGCCGTTGAGTATCAAAACGCGCACTGGATTTAGCGATGTCGACATGACATGGTTTGACTTTCTGCTCCGCCAAAACATCGACATGCTCACCGTGCACGGCCGTACTCGCAAACAAATGAGCAAAGTTGCTGCCGACTGGGAATGTATAGGTCAAGTACGCGAAATGCGCGACGAACTAGGCGTGCAGACACATATAGTTGGCAACGGCGACGTCATGAGTCGAGAGCATGGCGAAGAGCTGGCGACGCGCCATAAACTGGATGGCATTATGGTTGGCCGCGGCATTTTTCACAATCCGTTTTTGTTCCAAAAAACGGGGGCAAAACCATTTTGGGAGGACTGTCCTCCCAAAGAGAAAATCAAGCT
Organism: Candidatus Saccharimonadota bacterium; assembly: GCA_002746885.1. Lineage (GTDB taxonomy): Bacteria > Patescibacteriota > Saccharimonadia > Saccharimonadales > UBA4665 > JAGXIT01. Next base: position 168,604 of record PDRS01000006.1, on the reverse strand, counting down.
GTTTCGCAAGCATGTGGAGCTTTTTGCGGCTACATGGCGGCAAGGTGAACGGCCTATATATACACTCAACAAATTCTGCAAAATCTACATTCAGGGCTTTGATGGTGCCAAAGAACTTCGTGAAAAACTCATGAAAGCTCAGTCGGTTGACGATCTGTTATGCCAGCTCGGTAAATCAGGAGTATAGTACCTCTATGCGCGTACAAGCAATTATTTCGGATTCGGACGGTACACTCGTCGATACAGTGCGGCTGATTGAACACGGTCAGTACGAAGCTCTCAAAACGTATCTAGGTCAGCAAGGGCTGACTGGCGAAAGCCTACCGAGCTACAGTGACTTTATAACCGCTTTGCATGCGTCTATAGGCGGTAGTGCCAGAAACACCCTCGAAAAAACAGCGAAACTGCTCTTTAGTGACAGGCGCGACATACTGGACGTCTTCGACTTCGATGCGCTGCATGACTTGCTCAATCCCGCGCAGGACGCATTAGCGCCGAGCTACGTCAAGCCATATGTCGGACTCGAGGAGCTTCTGCGGTATATTGGCGAAACGAACACATCGTTCGGAATATTTACGAGCGGCACCAAACATCATGTCGTGAGAAATTTGGGCATAGCGTTGCCGCAGCTCGGTCTGCAAACGCTCTTCCTTGACGCTTCCAAAACCGAAGATGCAAAATTTGACATACTGCGAACTCAACTTCAGCGATTTTTCCATATACCGAAGCTCGTGATAGTCACCTGTGAAGTTGTCGATGCGCATAAACCAGATCCAGCAAGTTTGAAATATGCGATGCAGCAGCTTTCTGCGCGGCCTGCCGAAAGTCTTGTTGTGGGCGATCATGCAGTTGATATGCAGGCAGGGGTTCGTGCGGGTGTAGCGCATAGGATCGGCATTTCGCATGGTTTTCATGCGCGAGAAGGGCTTGTTCAGGCGGGCGCGACGCAAGTTGTCCGAGATCTTCGAGAGCTAAAACGCGTGCTACAATCAAACGCATGAAGAACGTAGCGATTTTGGGATTGGGTGTTATGGGGCATGGCATTGCCGATAACTTCCTCAAAGCAGGATATAGCGTAGCTGTGTGGAATCGATCGCCAGAAAAAGCTGATGATTTGGTTGCGCGCGGCGCGCAGCGAGCTGAATCCGTGGCGCAAGCGGTTGAGGGCGCAGATTTGGTGTTTGAAGTAACGGCCAATGACGAATCTGCCCGAAAAGTATGGCTCGGCAAAGACGGTATTGTCGCTCGCGCAACGCCAGATCAAGCGCTCATTACGTGTGCAACTCTTTCGGTCGAGTGCGTGGACGAACTGGCAAGAGTATGCCGCGAAAAAAGCCTCGTTTTTTTCGATATGCCCATGACTGGCAGTCGAGCAGGAGCCGAAAACGGTACATTGGTTCTCATGGCAGGCGGAGATCGTGCGAAGCTGCAAGAGCTAGCGCCTGATTTACAGGCAATTTCCTCTCGGGTAAAACACTTTGGTCCTGCTGGTCATGGCATGCGCTTCAAGCTAGTTTTAAATGCCTTGCAAGCTATTCATATGACTGGGTTCGGCGAAGCTATGCGGCTCGCAAAAGCCATGGGTCTCGACGAAAAGCTAACGGGAAATGCGCTCGCCGAACGACCAGGCGGTACGACTTCATTGTTGACGTGGCAGGGCTACCAGCATCAACCCGAGGAGGCAAACTTTTCGGTCGAATGGATCGCAAAAGACAATCAATACGCACTGAAAGGCGTTGCGCCAGAGTTGCTACCGGTATTTCGCAGTGCGCTTGCTTACTACGAGAAAGCAATTGCCGAAGGCCACGCCCACGACGACTGGACGTACGTCGCGCGATGATACAGGCAATTATATTTGACTGCTTTGGCGTATTGGTCGGGAAAGGCATATGGCACTGTTACCAAAAAGCGGGCGGTGATCTGGAAAAAGACAAGGCGTTTTTAGACGCCATCATTTACAGAGAGTGTGCCGGTGAAATTGATGAGACTGCGTTCAACCAAGCCTTTGCCGATCAGCTGAACATGCCGCTCGGCGACTGGCTTGCCATAAAAGAGCACGAGGAGCAGCCAAACATGGAGCTTTTTGACTACATAGCTCGCGAACTCAAACTGCACTACAAGATTGGTTTTTTGAGCAATGTGAATCACGGCGTTATAGAACGGCTCATACCGGCAGACTTGCGTGCGCTGTTTGATGTGGAGATTCGCTCTGCTGAGGTGGGGGTGCAAAAACCTGACAGGCGCATATACCAACTTGCGCTCGACGAGCTCGGTGCTACGGCGAAAAAAGCAGTTTTCGTCGACGATCACGCCGAATATCTCGCCGGCGCTGCCGCGCTCGGTATCCACACTATTGCCTACCGTAACTTTCCCGACTTTCGTACACAGCTCGAAACACTACTATAAAAAACCACAGCGGTGTGCCGGAAAAACTGATTTCGCTCGCGATACATAGCTGTGCTAAAAAATGCGTTTTTTGCGACCGACGGCGTAGGCGGTGAGGACCGTAAGAAGACATATGACCATAAGACCGGTAAAGGCCTGGCGATTGTGCTGCTCCGGCAAACCAACATTCATGCCGTACATGCTGAAGAACATCGTTGGAATAGCAATGAATACGCTGACCATAGTGAGGATTTTGATGGTACGGTCAAGACTGTGCGAGCTAATAAGCGTGTATGTACGGCGGATAGAGTTAAGCGACTTCAGGTTCGCTTCACATGACTGAATAGACTGTTCGTTGTTTAGTATGACCGTGTTTACTTTATCTTGGTGGCGGGCAAAACCCGACAGTTCTTTGTTGGCGAGCAAGTGTCGCAAGGTTGTGTTGGTAGGTGTAAGGGAGCTTAGGAAATCATTGAGATTGTCTTCTATATGTACGAAACGAATGAATGATTCCGGCCCAACTGAGCGCCGCCCAATATTCGTGAGGAGGTGGTGGATTTGCTTTGATGAGTCGTGGATAAAGCGATCGTATTGTGCGTTTATGTGTAGCAGTATGAGAAGCATGACAAGCACTGGATCGTGGCCGTTTGCGTCTCCGCTTTCTCCGAGTATTTCATTGATACTGGGAAGTTTTTCTAGGCTGACAGTGACGAGTTTGTGCTGGCTCAAGGCAAAAAGAATAGGCACGGTTTCTACGTTGCTGTCAGTTTTTTCGTAAGCGAAACGCGTAATGATATAAGTGTAGTCGCCAGCTGTTTCTATGCGAGGGATTTCGTCTCGATCGAGTGCATCGCGTACAAAACGTTCGTTCAGACCGTACTGATCGCAAAGCAAGCGCACTTCGTGTTTGCTTGGTGCTTCGGCATGGACCCAGGGGGCGTGATTTTTCTCGGCAAAACCCGTCGATACATTCATAACTACATGTAGTATAACGTGCTTACGGTAAAAATGTATTCGCGGCCAGAAAGGTTTTGTGTATTATATACATATGATAACTGTGCAGCATCTGAGCAAACAGTACAAACAGAAGGTGGCGGTAGACGATTTGAGTTTCACGGTGGCGCCGGGTAGGGTCACCGGCTTTTTGGGGCCAAACGGTTCCGGCAAATCTACGACCATGCGCCTCATGCTTGGGCTGGATAACGGCGGCGGCACGACGCTCTTCGACGAAAAGCCGCTCTCTGAGCATGTACAGCTGTCCAAAGTAGTCGGCATACTGCTAGAAGCAAAAGCCTTTCACCCGACGCGCTCGGCGCAAAACCATTTGCGGGTTTTAGCAGATGCGGGCGATGTTCCGCAAACTCGTGTCGAAGAAGTGCTGGAGCTGGTTGGACTAAAAGGCGTGGCAAAAAGCGGACCAGGTAAATTCAGCCTCGGTATGAGCCAGCGTTTGGGTATCGCAGCGGCCATACTGGGTCAGCCAAAATACCTCGTACTTGACGAGCCGGCTAACGGGCTTGACCCAGAGGGCATTGCTTGGCTGCGGAATTTCATCAAATATTATGCCGCTCAGGGTAACGCAGTGTTTATTTCGAGCCACCTGCTAAGTGAAGTGGCGCAAATGGCCGACGATGTTGTGGTGATAGGTAAAGGCAAGCTCATAACCGAAGGCTCTGTGCAGGAGCTTGTAAGTAATAATAGCCATACCGGTGTATTTGTACGTACGGCAAATAGAGCAGAGCTCGAAAAAGTGCTTCAGGATGCTCAGCTGCAATTTGTTGCGCAGGACCAAGGTTTTAAGGTTTCCGGTAAAACAACTGACGAAATCGGCCAGTTACTGTCTGGGGCTGGTCTGTCTGCGCTAGAGCTAGTGCGCCAAGATGCCTCGCTCGAAGAAGCTTTTCTGGAGCTCACGGCTAGCAGTGAAGAGTTCGCTGCGAAAGGAGGCGCGCAATGATACCGCTCATTCGCTCGGAAATACGCAAAATCACCACCGTTCGTTCTACGTACATTATTTTTGGCTTAAGTTTGTTGCTAGTATTGCTCATGAACGCTCGAGCAGGTTTACTCCATGAGTATGGCCTTGGTGCAGAGTATCTTGCAGAACTTATTCGTTCCAATGCTCAAGGAACGAGCTCTTTGTTGGGGCTGATTGTATTGCTGCAGGTAACGCATGAATATCGTTACAACATCGTGTATTACACGCTGACGCTTGCTCGAAAACGTTTTAGCGTTGTGCTAACGAAAGCAATTGTGGCTTCAGGCGTTGTTTTGCTTGGCGCGATCATACTGCAAGTGGCTGGCCTGTTGAGTGCCACTTTGAGTGTGGCAGCGGGTGGCGATACGCTCGGAACGCAAATAATACCGTGGGGCGATATTGTGACGCGAGGCAGCGTGTATGTGTGGGGCGCAGGAATGTATGCACTCATCATTGGTTTACTGGTGCGTTACCAAGTGGGCGCAATAGTGATGTACTTTGTTGGGGTAGCTCTCGCAGAACAGTTCCTTTCGCTTTTACTAAAGTCGAACGCCGGCTATTTGCCGTTTCGGGCTCTCGAAGGCACTATGGCGTCACCTTTTGCGAGCGGTGTATTTAGCCCAGAAAAATCCATGGCGATCATGCTTGGCTGGATTATAGTGGCGGGCGCCGTAGCCGTGTTCCTCTTCAATCGCCGCGACGCCAATTAACCACCTCTGTTGTAAAGCGATGTTGTTTGCTATATTATGGTGCAGTGATGCGCGTTGCTCCGGCGGGGGCGTAGCTCAGTGGTTAGAGCAGTCGGCTCATAACTGATTGGTCGTAGGTTCAAGTCCTACCGCCCCCACCAGATCGGCTTACTCGCAACGCTGACCAAGTCAGCGCGAGAGAGCAGGTCGATCTAGCAAAGCATATTCACGGCGGCGGCCCCATGAGGGCCGCTGTTTGCGTTTTGGGAGATGGTTGTGTCGTTCGGCTACTTCGCGTTTCAGATTCAAGCTACTCTAACGAGTTTCTGCGCCGCCATACTGGCTGGAATGCCTCGATGGCGTTTATGGGTTCTGGCGCTGTCGTTAGTGTTACAATTAAGGAGCATGAGGCTACTACAATTGTGAGTAATCGAGATTTTAGGATTCTTTCAGAGAAAAGTATGTACAAGAATCCGTGGCTCGAGGTGTCGGAACTCCAGATATCTCGTGAAGGCAAGCCAGGAACATACAGCGTTGTCTACCGGCAAGATACAGTGGCAATCATTGTACGCAATAGCAGCAACGAGTTGTTGATGCTCAAGCAATATAGGTTCCCGACGCAAGCAAATTCATGGGAGATTCCCATGGGCGGTATCGAGAAAGGAGAATCTCCTTTGCAAGCTGCAACCAGGGAGCTTAAAGAAGAAACCGGAATAGATCTTCAAAACGGTCGCCACATAGGCACCTTCAGGCCTGTTCCGGGGCTAACGCCCCAAAGAGTACATGTTTTTTCTGTCTTCGTGAATGTGAGTGAACTGGACGCAAATCTCAGGCAAGTTGATGAAATCATCTCAAAAAAGTTTGTTTCTCAGAGTGAATTTCGCAAAATGGTGTCCGATGGTCGGGTATCTGACGGCTTCACTCTCAGTAGTTTGGCTCTTGAAGACGCGCTAACATGATCATAGCAGTTGTCGGGTGCGGTAAAGTTGGTTTTTTGCACCTCGACCAACTTTTCGCTAACGATCACGATGTCGCCAGTGATAGACTCAGCCGCTAGCAAATTGCGGAAAGAGGACGGATGGCTTGGCGTTGGAGATGGGTTTGCTGATCGGGCTGCTCCCTTGCTATATGTCATAAACCCGTCATTCCTCAGAAAACTACCATTAAACAGGGCAGTTTCACTCTCGAACGGATTGCTTTGGAGACCCGACGGTTGGAGCTGAGTATGTAACTAAGCTGCATAAAGAATTACGGGGATAGGGGGTGGATAATGCCTGAACTTCCGTGTATTGCATTTGCGCGACGTTTCTGTCTTAATCAATACGCATGACGCACGCCGATTTTCCGCCTGCCGGATCAGAACCTCTTGAGATAGCAGAAGGGGGCATCGTCCGCTTCCGCGAGTTCTTTGAGGACCTTCATTCGCGCTGGATCAAACTAGAGCGCTGTCAGCACTACGATGAATCAGGATTCGATGCGTACGAGGCTTTTCTGCGCGGTGAGAGGGGTCAAACTCGAAGACTTATCCGTCGGATGGTGAAAAATCAATTCGTTTATCCGCTAGCTCGTGAGCGTGGGATTGAGATGACGCGAATCCGTGTCTTCGAGCGACCCGTCACGTCCTATCTGCGCGATTTTGAGGCGCTGGCATACGAAGCAGACGAGGAAATGGGCGAACGGATCTTTCTGGTTCCCGAAGAAACCGCTCGGCTAACTCTCGGAAAGGTCGGTGACTTCTTGATCTTCGACGAGAAGCTGCTCGTTTGTCTAGTATATTCTCAAGAAACCCCTGCGAGACTTCTGAGTGCTTGGGCAAACCGAGATCCGAGTACAATTCGGCAATACGTCAATATTGCAAATAAATTGATTGCACGAAGTGAAAGATTCTCTGATAACCCCCAAGCTCTCAGTTAGAACCCCGATGAAGCCGCTCGCGACCCCGACCATCGCTGTCGCCATGGCTATCACCAAGTTTGTCGCTTCGGACGCGAGCGAGGACGTTTTCGAGATGGGTAGCTTATAATCAGGGTTTATTTTCACTAGCGGCAGTAGGGGAAAGAATACCTGCGGCTTAATCCTCATACTTCGCAATATCTGGGCGGTGTTATACTGTGTTGGTGACTAACAAGACAAAAATAGCCAGCGCGTGGTATCGCTATGAAGAACCGATAAAACGGTATATCTTGAGTTTGCGCGATGTCAGAAACGTCGGAACACTTGCATTTGTGGTGCTCGTGCTACTCATAAGTTGGAGCGGAGCAAAGGCTATTCAGGCGAACTACAATTTGCAAAAAGAAGTGTCTCGGCTTGAGCAGAAAAACGCCGTCAAAAAACTGCAAAACGAAAACCAGAAGCTTGAAAATGAGTATTACAAAACCAGTCAGTACCGCGAAGTGGCTGCTCGCCAAAACTACGGTTTAGCTGCGCCTGGCGAAACCGTGCTGCTTGTACCAAAAGACGTTGCGCTTGCGCATACGGTACCCATGCCTGCCGATACTGACGAGACGCCTTCCGCAAAGAAAAAGCCGTTTTACCGAGAAAATTTTGAAGCTTGGATAAACTTTTTCTTTCACCGCTAGAGCTAAGCTGCGTTTTGCTGCGTACACTCGGCCGCGTGCTAGGGGTATCTATCATCGCTCCCAGCGCAGCGGTGTCTAGTCTCGGTCGGGTTTTGTAATGCATCGGGCACAACACATGTGCAGGCAGTTTGACTTTTATGAAAACCTCTGTTAATCTAAAAGTAACGTCAATTGCCGCGGGATGGAGCAGCGGCAGCTCGCATGGCTCATAACCATGAGGTCCCAGGTTCGAGTCCTGGTCCCGCAACCAAGAAAATACCCTCACTTTTTGTGGGGGTATTTTCTTGATCCGACTTACGCCAACCGTGAAAATTCATGAAAGAGCAAAGCGTGAAAGGACTGTCTTTCACGCTAGTGGTTTGTATGTGATTTCGAGTAGATTTTAGGGCTAGTCGACTACTTTTATGGACGGCAGTATGACCTGCAGATCATCGTTAAAGTCTCGTAGATTAAAGTCTGGATCGTCGAGGAGTTTCTTCATGTAAGCCTTTCTGCTGCTTTCAGGCACAGTTGTATCGAAATCTTGCGTAATGATGACCAGATGCTTATCGTCTCCGTCGCTAATTTCGTAAAAGTACATAAGTTCCTTATCGTCGACAGTTACGTGGCAAACAATGTCGGATTGTCCGTCTGCTGGGTTATCGAGTTTAAAGGCGGGGTCTTCGCATAGAGGATTATCTTCGCCGCTGTACAGCGAACGACTGTATTCACTTGTTTTGGTTATTGATATAGCAAGTGGGTATTTGCCGGAAGGAGCAGTTAAGAACTTGAGCGGAGCGCTTGTTATTGCGCTGGATCCCGGTAACCCCGAAACAGATTGCGTCGTAGATTCTTTGTAGTATTTCAGGCTATACTGCGTCCCTTTACTATCTTCGTACGTGTATGTGGAAAAACGACCAGGGAACACAAGTGCAATAATGGCGATTGCTGCAGCTATAAACAGAAGCACAGATAGTGTAATGATCGCCCATTTTGGAAACTTACGTTTTTTCTCTTGCTGCGTATTAGGGCTGTTGCTTAGGGCAGGACCAGCTGCAACTGGTGCACCGTTGACTGGACTGGCGGTTTGCTGTGGGTTTGGGTTAGCGGTGGGTTGCTGGGGCTGGCTGGGCTGTAGCGGCTGTGGTTGTGGTTGAGCTGGTGGCTGGGCTTGGGTAGGTGATTGGGGCTGTGCTTGTGCTGGCGATGCTTGTGGTGCTGGCGGCTGGACTGGCTCCGCTGCCTGTGGCTGCAGGGGTTGCGTAGTATTTTGGGGCTGCGTTGCTGCTTCCTGCGGGTTTTGCTCGTTGTTCATAAACTAATCTCTTTTACACTTATTACTTGCTCTAGTATACACCAATTTGCAGAGAGAGTAGATATGCGCGAAGCGCGAGGCTGGGTATGCTGGAAAAATGTAACAGCTTCGGCTTTATAGCGGCGAGTGCTTCAGGGTCTTTGGAGGAGCTGTGGGCGTGTGGGTGGCGGTAAGCTCGCGGTACCGAGTGAGCTGATTGTGTCGCCAAAAAACACAACAAAGCAACAATTGTTGACAAAACGTAAGCTTTTTGCTATAATGAACCTCAGTTTGGCGGGTACGTTTGCGCAGAAAATACGTACTCAAAAAACAAACAACACAAACCAAACACACAGTAAACGTACCTGGTTTACCGTAAAAGGGCTAGCAAATATGCTGCTTCCGCGGTGGTCGACAAGGTAAAAATGTGTGGCAAGCTTGCTCATGTGCTTGAACAGCACGTATGGGTGTGTTCGAGGCGTCTCAAAAGCCGCCAAATTACACAAAAACAGCAAATAGCTTCGCACGGTTTGCGTAAAAACATAAAACAAAACGAGCAGGGAAATGCCGAGTGCAAAACCTTGCTCCCAAACAAGAAAGGGCGGGACGATGTTGTTCGCCGTACAGGACGGGCTGGCGTACGAGTTGGTACCATGCAGCGACGCCGCCATGCTGGCTATAGATGAAGATCTTATGAGCCTCTGATCTTCATTGTGCCGCGGAAACACTCTGGTTCAAATACTGGAGTGTTTCTTTTTGCTTCGTTGCGTTTAAACGGGGAAGGGGAGCTGTGTTTTCTGGTACGCGTTTTGTTCGTCGTGAGTCATGTTTACACTGTGTTGTCTTTCTGGTTCTTGCGGATAAACTGCCCTTTTTCGCATATTATATAAAAATATGTCATAAAGTGTTTATACGAAATTTGTTCTGGAGGGCTTCAGGGGATCAGCCAAAGCATGGCAAAATTTTTTTTCAAAAACGAGGTAGGGCTAGTATAATAATCACGACAAATGTCCGAAAAGAACGATAGTTTTCAGCCTCGTCGACGGGCGAGCGTGGACGGTTTCTTGGTCAATTCTGGCCAGCGTCCTCGACGCCCGCAGTTTCGCGCACCCGTGCAGCCCAAGGCACCGGCGACACCATCCCAGGAGCGCATGATTGGCTTCTCTGGCGCGCCGCGAAAAACTCAAAATTCCCCTGCCCTACAGCCGACACGTCCACAGCCAGCGAAGTCTGAAAAAGCAGCTTCGTTACCAAAAGAGCCGCGTTCGCAGTATGTCCCGCTTGCCGAAGAGCCTGCCATGGGCCGCCGCCAGCGTCGAAAAGAGACACGCCGCTCAAAAAAACTTGAAAAACGCGCCGCGAAGGACAGGAAGAAGACAAGCAAAGCCAAAAAGCGCCTAAAAATAGTCGGTATCGTGCTACTTGCGGCTGTTTTAGGGCTTGGCTTTCGGTTTTATGACGACATTGCGCGGTTGACGGGCAACCGAAATCCCTTCAGTTTGCTCGGTGTTTTTCGCCCGTCTGAACTTCGCAACGACAATGGTAGAGTAAATATTCTCGTTGCTGGAAACTCGGCAGACGATATTGGCCACGGTGGAGCCGAGCTCACAGACTCTATTATGGTGCTGAGCTTAAACACGAAAAAAGAAACCGCTCTCATGCTGAGTATTCCTCGCGACCTCTGGGTTGCGAAACCAGAGGGTGGTCACGGCAAAATAAACTCCGTTTTTCCTGAAAGCGGCATGGAGGGGTTGGAAAGTGTCGTGGAAGATGTTACGGGTCTTAGTGTTCACTATAACGCCATCGTAAATTATACGGCGTTTAAAGATCTCGTAAACGCGGTCGGCGGCATAAGTATCACGATTCAGAGCGAGAATCCCCGCGGTATATACGACTCTAGTCTCGACTGGACGACACGGAGTTGCTGCGCGCTCGCGAGGTACCCGAACGGCCCAGTTAATCTCGACGGTAAACAGGCGTTAAATCTTGCGCGCGCACGAGGTGAAGGCTACGGCTCGTACGGATTTACGAACGCTGACTTTACTCGTACGGAACACCAGCGCAAAATGCTCATTGCTATTAAAGACAAAGCGTCAAGCGCGTCGGTGGTGGCAAATCCGTTCAAAGTCAGTAAGCTTGTCGATGCGGTAAGCGACAACGTTCGAACCGACCTGCAAATCGGCGAAATACAGTCGTTGTATTACTACACGAAAAAGATAGATGACACGAAAATTGATTCGTACAATATAAACACGCTCAAGGGCGAAAACACCACTATGCTCTCGAACTATACGTCACCCGACGGTCAGTCGGCGCTTATTCCGGCAGCAGGACTCGACAACTACGGTGATATAGCGGCGCAAATCAAAAAAATATTTACAGCAGGGCCGCTCGTGAAAGAAAATGCCAGCATTGTCGTACTCAATGCTACCGACGCGGTTGGTCTCGCAAAACAGACGAAAAACAAATTGTTTGCTCAGGGTGCTGAAGTACTCGTTATTGCCGACGCGCCCGCGAACCAAGTGCAGTCGAGCCTTATAGATAATTCACTTGGGAAAAAACCAAACACGCTTGCGTATCTGAAAAAAACCTATGGCGCGAGTGTTGTGCAGAACAAAACACTGAGCCAAAACTACCCGGCAGCTGATTTTATACTCCTGCTGGGTGAAAACGCCGTACCGAAAACCGACACGTCAAACTAGCAATTTTCATACGCAAAGTTGTACAATACCGTTATGCATAGACACCATCTCACTATTCGACTACTCACGCTCACGCTCATATTTGGCAGCATGTATAGCGCGGCGTATTATTTCAACCGTAACCTTGCAAATGATATGCCGCAGCTACTTGCAACGCAGACGGCAAAGCGGCTCGATGCCGGTCTCGGAATCGACAGCATACAAATGGGCCGCACGAACCTCGCAAATAACCCCGTGCCGTTCGTTATCGTATATGACAAAAAAGAAAAACCGGTAGCGGGTTCTGGGTATCTGAAGAAAAAACTTGCGAAAATGCCGGCTGGCGTGGTGCAGCACGCAGCCCCAGGTAAACCGCACGCTGTGACGTGGGCGCCTCGCGAAGATATACGAATCGCAAGCGTTACGGTGGCGGCGAACGATTATTACGTTGTGGGCGGGCAGTCGCTCGAAAGAACCGATAGCCGCAACGAAAGATTGTTTTGGATTGCGCTCGCTGGATATTCCGCGGCTTTGCTAGTGACGGTTATCGTACGTTTTTGCCGCTGTCGACGTTGCCGTACTGCTCGTGCGAATGCCATTGATTTACACGATGCTGCGTGTACCTGCAAGATGTGCAAGGCAAATACAGCCGACTCAAAACCAGCCAAAAAACAGTCAGCACCAAAAAAGAAGCCAGCTGCAAAATCAACTGTCAAGCCAAAGAAACAAAAAACCTGAAACAGAATACCGCCAGCTTTACGGAGCCGGATCATGACACGTTTTGTTTATAGAAAATAGCGCCCGAAGACGCTATTGGTTTTCTGTGGTAGCGGGGGCGAGACTTGAACTCGCGACCTCAGGCTTATGAGTCCTGCGCTCTAACCAGCTGAGCTACCCCGCCGCATAGTTGATTTGGGACGATTGTATCAGATTATGAGCTTCCTTACTAGAGTGAGTCATAGCTCGGCAATAAAGATAGCCGTGAGACCAGCGACGGCGAGGATTGTGGCTTGGATCTTTTCGCGGGGATGATCGCGTTCACCCAGCCAAAGAGCGCCTAATATCATGATGATAACAACACTCAACCCCGAAATATAATTCGTTACACTCAGTAGTCCCACGCTAAAGGCGAGCAGAAAGCCGTATGCAGAAATCGCTCGTAACGTCATAAAGACCCATGTTTCGGCTCTGCGAAAATACGCAAATGGTACGCGGCCGCCTCGCGAAAGCAATATTGCCCACATGAGCGGCGCTGCAAGTAGCGAAACCGCGAACATTTCTTTGAGAAATCCTACCTGCAAAATAAGCTTTTTTTCAAAAACATTGAGTATGCTAATGATGACTGCGGCCGCCAAGCCCCATGCTATGCCGACGCGTGTTGCATGCTTCGCGCCGCGTTGCCGTATTACAAAAGCAGCGAGAAAAATAAAAATCCCTCCTAGGATTTGGAGCGGCAAAACTCTTTCGCCTAGGATAAAAAACCCAAGAACGGTCACAATCAACAGTCGCGTGTTAAAGAGTATAGAATAGGTGCCGGCTTCTAGACGCGCGACCGCCATTACGTTTGCCCAGTTCAGTGAAACAACAAGCACGGTAATAACCGCTACCAAAAGCCAATGACTGTACGTTAACGTGCTTAAATCTGGTCGAAAAAAGATCGCCGCGACAAGTATGGGTATTGCAACACCAGTTTGCATGAGAGTTGCCTGAGTGAAGCGATCGGCTTTTGCGACAAGCGATTTGCGCAGCAGCAAACTGTACCCAACTAGGCCCACCAAATGCATGAGCATATAGACATACCACATAGGCAAAATTATACGCTAGGTGTTGGTCAAGTGCTTGCGAAACTGACTGCAGGAGGGGCAACCGCGCAAAACATAGTTGCGAGTTTGACGAAAATGTACGCGCTCAGCTGTGGTTGGCGGCCGGCGCGTTCAGAGGAATGATATGGCAGTTAGTGAAATGCTGAATGACAACGTCTGCGTCGGTGGTCGTTATGAACGTTTGGTAGCCCGCCACGTGTTTGGTCAGAGCTTGCCGACGGTGCGAGTCCAGCTCGCTGAAAACATCATCCAGTAGCAAGAGCGGCTGCTTGCCTGTTCGTTCAGCTAGTATAGCCAGCTCTAGCAGTTTCAAAACGAGCACAATGGAACGTATTTCTCCGCGAGAAGCAACTGCTTCGACCGGCTTTTCGTTTAGGGTTGCTTGCAAATCGTCTCGGTGCGCGCCGTACAAAGTAAAACCGCGTGCCGTTTCGAGCGCAACCGAACTGTCGAGTTTATGCAGTAAGGCGGTTTCATAGCCCGCCAACGGGAAACGGCTCAAGTACGTAAGGCCGAGTTGCTTCTGGTCGCTTGCAAGCGAACCGTAAAGCGCTGGCGCGCGCTCGTTCAAAAACGCGACAAGTGCGGTGCGTCGTTGCACCATTTGACCGGCAAGTTCACTCAGGCGAATATTCCACACAAACAACTGCTGTGCAATGTCATGCGGCGAATGTTTGAGCAGCGCGTTACGGTGCGCGAGAACACGGCGGTATTGTTTGCGAATACTGGCGTACGAGGGGTCGGTTTGTTCTATCAGGTCGTCGAGAAATGCTCGCCGAGCTTCAGGCGCGCCGCCAAACAAAAAAAGATTATTTGGCTCAAACAGAACCGTCGGCAGCATACGGCTATGGTGGAGCCGCGCCAGCTGTTGGCCGTCGAACTCAAACGATTTTGCCATGTTTGGTCCAGATAATTTGATAGTACGATGCTGGGTGGGCAAATCGGCATCAAGTCGCGCCCAATCAGCGCCTGATTGGACAAGCTGGCTATCTTTCGCGCGGTACGAACTCCCTCGCGCGAGCAAAAGCACGGCTTCAAGCAGGTTTGTTTTACCGCTGGCGTTCGGTCCAACTACTATATTGACTCCCGGACTGATTTCAAACGAAGCGTCGCGGTAGGAACGGAACTGTTGCAAACGAATAGTAGTGAGCATGGTTACCATTGTAACTCTATAGGGGATATTTTGCTTTTAAGCACTCTTCAACGACAGTGTGCTACCGAGCTTAATAGTCTCGGAGCGCCAGATGAATGGCGGCGGTAAGCCCTATGATGATTACGAAAACACGTAGCCAGTGTGACGGGATTTTCTTACCGATGCTTGCTCCAAGATAGCCGCCGACGGCTGTTCCGCTTGCCATCATGGCGGCGAGGCTCCAGTCAACCAAGCCAGTCGGTATAAGTACGGCTAAGCAAACAAGACATACGACGAGGCTTGATATGTTTTTCATGGCGGCAAGCATATGCATCTCTCGTATTTTACCCATTCCCAAAAAGGCGAGCATCATAAACCCAAACCCTGCACCGAAGTATCCGCCGTACACCGAAGCGGGCAATATCCCGAGACCAATAAGTGCGAGTTTTGGCATGCCGCCGCGCTTATGATGTATATGATGATGTAAATGAAGGTGAATGATGGGCTGAAACGCAAACAATACGACGCCGAGGAGGACGAGCCACGGAACAACGTGTGCAAAACTCTCTGAACCAGTTTGGCGCAAAAGAAGTGCTCCAGCCAATGACCCAACGAAAACGGGCAAAAGCAGCCAGATATAAGTGCGCGGTACGCGGCGCAGGTACGAACGATACGAACCAATGGCAACTGCCATGCCAGGCGGGTTGATGGCGTTTGCGCTGATATTTGCGACCAGCGGCGGTACGCCGAGAGCAACCATAGCGGGGAATCCTATGAGCATACCGCCTCCGGCGATGGCGTTCATCGCACCGGTTGCAATACCTGCAAGCAAGATGAGAATGTCTTTTTCCATGTTTGGTTTCGCTTGTGTTTTTAGTATAACACTACAGGAAAGAACGCAGAACTGGGCTGCTCGTCCATAAACAAGTAGCAATATGGAGAGTAATTTGCTCGCGACCTGCTTCGTGTGTCAGCTAAGCGTCAGACTAGGTGCGACCGCGTACCAGCTGGTACAATAAAACAGATGGATATCGATTTGCCGAGTGGGCGGTATGTGGTAGCGGTGAGCGGGGGCGTAGACTCAGTTGTGTTGCTGCATATTCTGCTGCAGCAGTGCAATATACCTCAGGCCTCAACGCATGGCTCGCAAAAAAACCTCGCGCCGCAAACCGCAAGCCCCACAAAAGCAGCTGCTCAAAATCCAAAACCCAGCATCCAGCTCACGGTAGCGCATTTTGATCATGGCATCAGAGCCGACTCTATCAAGGACCGCCAGCTCGTACAGAAGCTGGCTCAGGCGCATAACTTGCCTTTTGTGTACGATCGCGCAGAACTCGGGGCTGGAGCAAGCGAAGCAACTGCGCGGAAAGCTCGCTATGAGTTTCTGGCAAAGGTGCAGGCGGCCGTTGGTGCAGACGCGATCTTAACTGCACACCACGAAGATGATGTGCTCGAAACCATCATTATCAACTGGATGCGCGGTACGAAAAGCCGCGGCTTGAGTTCGTTGCGTTCAGGTCAGCAGTTGCGTCGCCCTTTGCTGGGAGTGCCCAAAAAACGCATACGCGCATACGCGCAAGCGCACAAGCTTACATGGCGAGAAGACAGTACTAACCAGGACGAAACCTACCTGCGCAACTACATTCGCAAACACGTTGTGGGTAAGCTTGATGCGGCTGCGCGAGGACAGTTGCTTGAACATAGCGCCAAAGCCGCCGAACTAAATGACGCTATTCACAGTTTGGTCGACGAATATTTGCAGCATCATACGAGCGCCCATGAAATAGACCGTCTGGCGTACCGCGAATTACCCAAGGAAGTCGCCCGCGAGGTTCTGGCTGAATGGCTACGTCGGTACACGGACGCGAGTATAAGCACTAAACTTATCTTGCGTCTAGACAATGCTATTCGCACGGCGCGCAGCGGTACGCAAATAGACATTGCTCATGGCCAGCACTTCGTCATATCTCGTGCTACTGCAACAAAAACAGCAAACGACCAATAGCGGAGATGCGTTTGTGCTGCAAAGCAGCAACCGAGAGGGTGGAGCTGACGCAGGTCGACAGGCAGAGCGCGCACATGACTTCCGCGGCGCACAGAAAAGTCGCATTTTGGTTGCATCTGTTGTATGCTACTAAGAATATGGAGCATACACCACACACGCAAAAGGGCGGCAGCAAGCGGCCTGCCGGCAAACGAAACGGAAAAAATATCGGGTTTATCGCGCTTATTGCGCTGATAGCCTTAATAGCTTTTTCGGCAATGAACCAACCGACAAAAATGAAAGAAATACCAGTATCGCAGGCCGTTCAAGAGGCGAACGCTGGCAAATACGAAGAAATCGAGGTCCAAGGTACTCAGCTACACATCACCAAAAAAGGCGACAAAGAACCAACCTTGAAATCGGTTTTGGAAGAAGGTTCTACGACGGTCGATGAGGGCATAAAGCGCGACAAAGTCAGGATAGTCGCGAAGCCATCTAGCTCGGCGACATCAAATATTATTGGCTTTGGCCTGACGACCATAGTTCCGGTACTGCTCATAGGAGCGTTGCTTATTTGGATGATGCGCAGTGCGCAGGGGCAGGGTAATCAAGCGCTTAGCTTCGGCAAGAGTAAGGCGCGTCTGTATGGCAACGAAAAAGATAAAGTGGTTTTCAAAAACATTGCTGGCCAGAACGAGGCAAAACAAGACCTAGAAGAAGTTGTAGAGTTCCTGAAATTCCCAAAGAAATTCGCAGCCCTAGGCGCAAAAATACCAAAAGGCGTGCTGCTTGTGGGGCCTCCTGGTACAGGTAAAACCATGCTTGCTCGAGCGGTTGCGGGTGAAGCGGGAGTACCGTTTTTCTCGATCAGCGGCTCGGAGTTTGTCGAAATGTTTGTCGGCGTTGGCGCTAGCCGCGTCCGCGACCTTTTTGCCAAGGCGAAGAAAAACGCGCCTTGCATTATATTTGTCGACGAAATAGATGCCGTTGGCCGCCGCCGCGGTTCTGGTATGGGTGGAGGTCACGACGAACGTGAACAGACGCTCAACCAAATATTGGTAGAAATGGATGGCTTTGAGCAAGGGCAGAACGTTATTGTGCTAGCAGCAACCAACCGAGCCGATGTGCTCGACCCAGCGCTGCTGCGGCCAGGCCGGTTCGACCGCCGCGTCGGCATATCGCTACCAGACAGGCCTGACCGTTTGGCGGTGCTGCAAATTCACTTCAAAGAAAAGCCGCTTGCAAAAACAGTTGACCTAGACGCCTTGGCTGCGAAAACAGCTGGTTCTTCTGGCGCAGACTTGGCAAATATTGCGAACGAAGCGGCCATCATCGCCGCTCGCAATAACCATAGTCAAATTACACAAGAGGACGTTACGGAGGCTTTTGAACGTGTGGCCATTGGCCCAGAGCGCAAAAACAAGGTAATGAGTGATCACGAAAAAGAACTCACAGCGTTCCATGAAGCTGGCCATGCCATAGTTGGGCATGTGCTGCCAGACAGCGACGTCGTACACAAGGTAACAATTATTCCGCGCGGCGGTACTGGCGGCGTGACGTGGTTCATTCCGCCAGAAGATAAAAGCTATCACAGCATACTAGAGTACAAAGACGTGCTCGCGCGTATGCTGGGCGGCCGTATTGCCGAAGAGGTTGTGTATGGTTCTGAGCGCGTAACCACTGGCGCCGGAAACGATTTGCAGAAAGCGGCCGAACTCGCTCGTGAAATGATCACCAAGCAAGGCATGGGCAAAAAGCTCCGCGACCAAGTGTTCAAGTCTGACGAAGGAATCATGATGGAGCGCATCATGCATGAGCGCGAATACTCCGACGAAACAGCCAAAATCATCGACGACGAAGTCGAAGCGCTCATTGCCGAAGCTGCTCGCCGCGCCCGCAGCGTTATAAAGGCCAACATGACGCAGCTCAAGCGACTCAAAGACAAGCTGCTCGAAAAAGAAACCGTCGAAGCAGACGAAGTCGCCAAACTGTTTGAGGGCTCTCGTCTTCCTAAAGACGCTGCGCTGTACTAGTCAAACCAACCGCAGCAAAACCCCACGTAAACCCGCAGCTAAAACGAGGTATGGCGCCGCGCGTTGCTTGATCATCATATTTTGCTTCAGTCGTTTTCTGGGCGAAAATCGCGCAATTTAAAAGTGTGAGTAGCCTTGGCCATTCAAGGGGTTTATACTGTATGCAGATATGCGAATACCGACGCGCCGTTGGAAACGAATTAGTTTCGGCAATGCCGCTATGCTGCTCATGGGCGCGGCTCTTATTTCGCAATTGCTCGGGTTTTTCCGTACCAAACTGGTAAATGCCAACTTTGGCGATTTGCCTGTAGGCGACCCAGAAAACGCAGGCGTATACTTTGCGGCATTTGTACTCCCGGACTTTTTCTTTTTTGTGATAGCGGCTGGTGCGCTTGGGGTGGCTGTCATGCCGTACCTGAACGACCGCCTCGCAAAAGGCGATCGCCGCGGCATGTGGGAGCTGTCGACCAGCTTGCTTAACTTTTTGGGGATTTTCCTGGCGCTTGTCGGTGTGTTTATGTTTGTTTTTGCCGATGTGCTGGCTCGCCGCCTAACGCATGGGTATACGCCAGAACAATTGCACAATGTTGCTACCATGATGCGCATACTTTCGCTCAACCCGATGCTGTTTACTATTTCGGGAGTTATCGCTTCGGTCCAGCAGGTGTTTGGACGCTTCTTTTTCTACGCAACGGCACCAATTTTTTACAACGTAAGCATCATCGTCAGCTTGTATATCTTCAAAGACAACATTGGCATAGTAGGTTTGGCTATAGGTGCTGCCGCTGGAGCGCTCCTGCAGCTTCTAGTAATATTAGTCGGCGTGGCTGGTCTCGGTTTTCGCTGGTCACCGCGCGTACGTCGAACCGATGACTTTCATGCAATGTTGCGGCACCTTCCCTCTCGATCGCTTGACCAGGGGCTTGACCAAGTGCAGAACATTGTCGAAACAAATCTTGCTTCGAGCCAAGCGCTTGGCGGTGCTACGGCAGTCGCCAACTACAACACTGCGTACGTACTCCACACCGCTCCGATATTGCTCATAGGGACGGCAATATCGACGGCCGTTTTCCCGCGTCTCAGCGGCCGCCTGAGTCAGGGCAGGCCAGATCTGTTTCGCCAAGACTTTTTGCGGACGCTACGGTTGATTATATGGATAACGGTACCAGTTGTGGTCGTAGGCTTCTTTGGTCGAGGGTACCTGGCGCGCCTCATTTTTTCCCGTATATCGAGCCGCGACATTGCGATCATTTTCGGTGCGTTATGCGTGGCAATATTCTTCCGAACGATATTTGCGCTCGTGTCGCGCTGGTTTTACGCGCAAAAAGACACGCGAACGCCGCTGCTTGTTTCCGTTTTTGTAATCGGACTCAATGTCATACTGGCGTACACGCTGTCGCGGCCGAGCGCCTACGGCGTGGTTGGGTTGGCGCTCGCGCAGTCTATTGTTGCGGCAACGGAAGTGTTTATACTGGGCGCGATTATGTTGAAACGCGATCGAAAGTTGTTTGATGCCGAATTTTGCAGCGGTATACTCAAAATAATTTCAGTGACTGGTTTTACGCTTTTGGTGGGATACATTGCGGTGCAATTTTTGCCGCTCATGACCGCAGACAAGGGAACGGTGCTGCTGTATAAGCTGTCCGCTATTGCCGGCGCAACAATCTTAACGCATCTCACTGTTTCTGCCCTCTTTGGTTTGAGTGAAGCGCGAGAATTTTTCTCTTCTATAAAGCGAATCGTCATGAAACCGCTGAGGATAGAGTACTAAAACGTACCCACCTCTGTTATAATTGCTGAATAAACTTTAGGTAGTAGAGGTTTTTGTGAATCTGTCTCGCATACGAAATTTCTGTATCATTGCGCATATCGATCATGGTAAATCCACGTTGGCCGATCGGTTGCTGGAACTGACTGGGACGGTAGACAAGCGCGAGATGAAGGCGCAGGTCTTGGACAAAATGGACTTGGAGCGGGAAAAGGGGATTACTATCAAGCTAGCACCTGTTCGTATGCGTTATGAGCGCACCGCGAAGCGAGCTAATTCGTCTGAGCATAAATCGGCGGCTGTAACAGCTTCGCCAACGGCTTCCGCTCGCCGAGATTTTCGGTCGCCATCCTCAGGTGATTCTGCGGAACTCGCTTCGCTCAGACAGTCCTCGAATCTGCCCGAGTCTGGCGCCCTCAACTCTCGGGAGCGTCCAGATGTTGGCTCAACTATTACAGCCACCGATGAATTGGCGTATAGCCTAAATCTCATCGATACGCCCGGCCACGTGGACTTTAGCTACGAAGTGTCGCGCAGTCTGCAGGCCTGCGAGGGGGCGGTGCTGGTGGTCGACGCCAGCCAGGGGATTCAGGCGCAGACGCTAGCCAATGTGTACCTGGCTATGGAGCAAGATCTGGTGATCATCCCAGTTCTCAACAAGGTCGATTTGCCGGCCGCCGACGTGCCACGGGTTTCAAAAGAAGTCATGAATCTGCTGGGATGCGGCGAGGAAGAGATTATCAAAATCAGCGCCAAAACCGGCGAAAATGTCGACCAAGTCTTGAGCGCTATCGTCGAGCGAGTGCCAGCGCCGACCGGACAGACTGATGACCCGACCAGAGCTTTGATTTTTGACAGTTACTACGACGATTACCGCGGCGTGATCCTCTACGTCCGCGTGGTCGATGGGCAGATTGCCAAAAACGACCAGATTTACATGATGGCAACCGGAGCAAACGGCCTGGCGCTCGAGGTCGGGCACCTCTCGCCCAAAATGATCGCCGACCCAGCTCTAAAAACTGGCGAAATCGGCTACATCGTCACCAACCTCAAAACCACCCGCGAAGCCAAAGTCGGCGACACCGTGACGCTGAAACAATATGTCACAAAGGCCGCAAAGTGACGGATTCTTTTCAGGATGTATTGCCGACCGCGTACACCTCTGCGTACCCAAAAACGCTTACGGATATCCGATATGCGAAGGAGATTTACGCGGTAGCGCAAAAATCCAGCCAAGCCCTTCCGCTCGTTGATCGTTTGGCTCCAGAGCTCGAAGCTCGCCATAAGCTTATCGATAAACTGTTGGACGAACAGGATGTAGTGCAGATTGTCGAGCTTGCGGCAGGGTTCGGCGCGCGTGGAACGTATATGACAAAGCAGGGCTACAATTATGTCGAAGTAGACTTAGCTGCAATGATACAGCTCAAAAAAGAAGCCCTGCAAGCCGCTGGCTTGGCGGACGAGAGATTGGCGTTTGTCGCGGGCAGTGTGACTGATTCTCGTACGTTTGAGAAGTGCAAGCGCCGGCTCGTGGAAGGCAGCGTGGCGGTCATCAACGAGGGGCTCATGCGCTACCTAGATTTTAATGAAAAACGTACGGTAGCGAAGCATATCCATGCGCTTCTGAATACGCACGGTGGTGTGTGGATTACCTGTGACGTAACGCCGCGCGCGTTCGCAGATAACCAAAATAGCAACCTAAAAAACTTCAATCAAGATTTGACCGGCGTCACCGCTCGCAACAACGCCAACTGGCGCTTTTCGTCTCGGCAACACGTGCGGGATTTTATGGATAAGGTTGGTTTTCGTGTTGAGTTTCACGACTTTGACGAAGTGATCAATGAGCTAACCTCGCCAAGCGTCATCGGTCTTACCGATCAAGAAACACGCTCGCTACTCAAAGATGGTATAGTGGCGGTGATGAAGGTAAAACGATGATGGTTACGACTAACCTGACTGTCGGTTTGACGCCGTGACACTGAAAAATATGCCTTGATAAGGCTTTGATTAATTGGGGTCATAGGAAATTCATAAAATAACGTTGCGGAGGAGAATAAAAATGAAAATATTTATCATCTGTTCAAAAGCTTTTTACGGCAAGATTCCTCTCGTAAAATCTGAATTGGAGTCGCTGGGTCACCAGACAGTTTTGCCAAATAGTTACGATAATCCAAAAGCTGAACTAGAGGCCCATAGTTTAGGTCACGAGGCTCATGTGGATTTTAAGAAAAGGATGTTCAAGCGCAGCCGGAATGTAACGAAGGGCGTTGACGCGGTATTGGTCTTAAATTTCGAAAAAAACGGACAGGCAAACTACATTGGTGGTGCGACATTTTTGGAGGTGTATGACGCCTTTTGCTTAGATAAGAAGATTTATTTGTGGAATGATATCCCAGAAGGCATACTGTACGACGAGATTCACGGTTTTGATCCAATTATTATAAATGGTGATCTGTCTAAGGTAGGTTATGATTCAGTTTAGACATTATTTTAAGGCTCGGGTTGCATGTTGAACAATAAAAAACTCAAGAATACTAATTGGCGTAGTCGTCTGCACGATCTGGCGCGCGGTAATGAAGAATACGCTGCGTTCAACAAAAGGATAGTCAACACCGGCAAAGAGGTTATCGGCGTGCGGGTGCCGGACCTGCGCCGGCTGGCACGGCAGCTGGCCAAAACCATGGCTGGTGCTGACGATTTCAAGCGCTTTTTGGGCGAAGTCGACTGGCGGGTTTTTGACGAAGCCATGCTAGCTGGGCTGGTTCTAAATGCCGTCAAGCTCTCAAACGAGGAGCGCATCGAGCTGGCCAAACAATACCTCGCCAAAGCCGATTCGTGGGCCGAAATCGACATTTTTGCCGAGAAAAAAGCTCGTTTTGCCACGGCGGAGTACTGGCAGTTTGCCGTTGAGTCGATACAGGACGACCGAGAATTTGTGGCGCGCTACGGCGTGATTGCTATGATGTCGAATTTTCTAGATGACACGCATATAGATAAGGTCTTTCGGCACCTGCGCCAGCTAAAAAACGATGCCTACTATGTCAAAATGGCCTGCGCCTGGCTGTACGCGACTGCCGCTATCGACTATTATGAGCTTACGATGACCGAATTGGAGCGGCCAGAAATTGACCCTTGGACTCGACGCAAAGCCTACCAAAAAATGCTCGAATCTTCTCGGCTG
The DNA here is from genome assembly GCA_002746885.1 of Candidatus Saccharimonadota bacterium. Classification (GTDB taxonomy): domain Bacteria; phylum Patescibacteriota; class Saccharimonadia; order Saccharimonadales; family UBA4665; genus JAGXIT01. Next base: position 145,098 of record PDRS01000006.1, on the reverse strand, counting down.
AGTAGCCAGCAAAAGACGGCTATCAGAACCGCGCGCGATAGCTTGCCAAAAAATAAGAAAGGCCTGCATGCAAGTAACTAAAATCAACATCAACGTAGAGCAAGCGTTTTACAATCTGCGCCGCGACCGATGTGTTCTGATCGCCGCTAAAGATGCTGATGAAAAGTTCTAGTCGGTACTAAACCGTACTTTTTCCCCGAGGGTATAACTCGTCTTTTGGGTGGCGGTGTCGATGATGGCGAAGACGTCGAAGTTGCGGCAGTTCGCGAGCTAGAAGAAGAATTGGGCGTCAAAGTGTCGCCCGACGACTTAGAGCTGATCACTCGGTTCGATACTCACGCCGTCGATACTGCAGGTAGAGAGTTCGATAACCAGACGTACCTATTTAGCGTTGATGTCGCCAACAAACCGTACAGGCCGGGCGATGATGTTGAGCAAATCGCTGCACTGTCAAAAGTTGAAATGTATGAACTTGCCGATAGGTTTGAGCAGCTGCCAGCCGACTTGTGGCACGACAGTGTCGAAGAGGGTAGATTCAGCTGGTACGATTATGGCCAAATGTATTCAGTCATCCACCGAGTCGCGGCGGACGCTATGAACTAAATAACCCAGTTAGCTCTACAAATAATCGTTAATCATGCTTATATCCGGGTAATCTTTCAGAAAAATCGGCATGATGTCGGCGGTTTTTAGGTCGACGAAGCCATACTCGACAACTTCTGCTTGGCCGTGCGAGGTTGAGTCGAGGTCGATATTTTCGTAGTCTTGCGGATTGGTGACTCGGAAAAACAGTTCCAAAAACTCGTATTGCTCATCAATATATTGCTGGACGGCGAGCAGCTCGCCGATTTGCGGCTCTACACCTAATTCCTCAACAAGCTCTCGCTTCAAGCAGTCCGTGACTGATTCTCCAGGATCCATACCGCCGCCAGGCGTACACCAGAAACGGTTGACCGAGCCGTCCTGGTGTTTTTGGCGTACACAAAACAGCTGGCCGTCTTTTTCGATGATTCCTCGGATAGTGATTCGTCTTTGCATGACGTAATTATCCGTTACTTTTCTTGGCTTCCTGCCGGCCTATCAGATAAAAGCCGACCCCAAATACTACGAGCATCTGCACGAACACTACCATGACAGTGCCCCAAAAGAAGCCATCGGACAAGCCCGTATATTTTTCGGTGTATGTCGCGTAGTGATTGATCGCAAACAGTAATGTGCCAGCTACGCTAGTGATTGCAGTCGACAGCGCCACAACTTTTTTGTTGACAGTTTCTGCTATGCCGACGAGATTGCCGAGCCACAGGTTTCTGATGAAGATATACAAAACAATTGCCGCCAAAAAGACAAGCTCCCTAATGTAACTGTCGGCTCCTTGGTGGAATACGATAGCCTTTTCAAACAGCGACACCGCCACAACCGCCAGCAACACGTAGGTCGCTTCCTTGTAGACACTTAGTTTTGCTGTTTCTATTCGTTCGTCTTTGACTTTAGTTTTCATGATTTTGAACCTCCCCAAAAAATTTCGTCTAATGTTTTTCCTAAGGCGCGGCATAACGATATGCACAAATTGAGCGAAGGGTTGTAGCCTCCAGTCTCGATCAGGCCTATCGTCTGTCGCGTGACGCCGACTTGGTCGGCCAAATCTTGTTGCGTCATATCTTTTTCGACGCGAGCCATTTTTAGTTTGATATTTTTCACGGAACGCTCCTTTCTACAAAGGAGCATAGCATAGTATATTGCATTATGCAATATATTTTTTGCAAAAAGGAAGCTAAAGATTGCTTATCGATGCTGAGGATATCTTTCACTGGCGTGACGACTGCAAACATTTGCGCCAGTTTACCGGATGGTCGCCAATAGTGTGGTTTGAGGGGTCTCTTGTAAGACGCGAAAACGATTACCGTATTTTGCATTACGAACTCCGTTTAAATCCGATTTAAATCGGAGTTCCAAATATAAGCCGCGCCGATCAAGCCCACGGCGGATAAGCGGCGCCATTAAACGCGTCACCATAAATAGAATAAACTTTGACCGGAAGCCGATCGTAGTGAGCAGACTGATGTAGCTGCGCTGGTGCGTGGTATATACTATGGTTATGGTCAGTGCGGAGTTGAAATATGAGTAAATTCAAAGAATTCAGGGCGTTGATTGATTGCGTCGTCATTCCGATGACAGACGACGGTCGTGTATACATGATGGAGCGAACAGTCAGCGAAGAAGAAGGCTGTGTGTTGATTCGTGGACGCCATTATAATCCGTCTGAGTTTTACTATGATTTTGTGAGGTTGCAAGCCGATAACGTAGCAAAGCTATCGGATGCGATTTTGAGGGAGCTATATGCGCGTGGGTTTTCTACAACAAAGTATTACGTAAGGGAAGAAGGGGTGGCCTTGGACTATAGTTTCATCAGCGATTCGGAATGGCAGGCGAAAAGGACAATTACTGCAATTGCGCGCGGAAACATAACCGCCGAAGACGATAATCGCCGTGTTTCGGAGAAGGCAGGAACATGGTTTTCATACGACGAGCTCGTAGAACAGCTGGGCGCCGAGCAGGCAAACGATATATTTCAAAAAGCCAACACATGATTCTTAGCAGGGCTAGCATTTTTGCTAATGTGGTGGTAGATCGAGCACGCATGAGAAAATGTTATAATTAACAAATAATGTCAAATAATATAACCGTCCAGCCCCTACCTGGCTACAAAGAAATCAAGCCGTTTGTGTATGCTGGGTTCTTTCCAGAAAGCAACGAGCAGTATCAGGACCTCAAAGACGCTATAGAAAAGCTGAGTCTCAGCGATAGCGCACTGCAGTTTGCGCCAGAGAATTCGCCGGTGTTGGGGTTTGGGGTGCGTATTGGTTTTCTGGGGCTATTGCACATGGATATTATCCGCGAGCGGCTGGAGCGTGAGTATGGCCTTGACTTGGTAGTGACAAACCCGAGTACTGACTATCAAATTACGTTAGTAAACGGCGACGAGCTTGATATAAAGTCGGCTGCCGAGTTGCCTGACCCAGCGAAGATAATTGAAATTCGCGAACCATGGATACGCGGCGAAATAGTTGTGCCAAAAAACTACGTAGGACCAGTTATTCAGCTCATATCGAGTAAACGCGGTCTGCAAAAGAACCTGAGTTATGTGGAAGAGCGGGCGCTTTTGAGTTTTGAGGCGCCGCTTGCCAACTTGCTGACCGATTTTTACGACCAGCTCAAAAGTGCGACGAGCGGCTATGGCAGCTTCAACTACGAGCTCGGACAGTATCGTGCCGAAGATCTTGTGAAAGTTGACTTTTATGTGGCTGGGCAAATGGTGCCCAGTTTGAGTATTATGACGCACCGTAGCGAGTCGCAAAAACTCGGCCGCGACGTTGTAGAACGACTCAAAGAAGTCATTCCTCGCCAGAATTTTCAAGTCGCTTTACAGGCGGGTATAAATGGTCGTTTTATTGCCCGCGAAGATATAAGTGCTTATCGCAAAGACGTCACAACTGGCCTTTATGGCGGCGATGTTTCGCGTAAAAAGAAGGTGCTGGCCAAACAGGCCAAAGGCAAAAAACGTATGAAACGTTTTGGTAAAGTGGATATTCCCGCCGAAGCCTTTACCGTCATGCTGCAGAGAGATTGATGATGTCGAGACACCATCAAAGATCGCATTCAAATGGTTCGCTGGACGCTGGGCGGAAGAAGCGCGGCGTGGAAGCCATAGAAAGCGCTGTATTGTCGCCGCCGGATGTGCCGTTTCTACAAAAAGGCCGACGTAGTTCAGCAGGAAACTATGGGATATGGATAGCTCGACAGGTGTTGCCGACGTCAGGGCTGCGGCGACTCATGACGCGAATGCAAGAAAAGGGCATAGAGACAAAACCACTGGGCAGACTGAGTCTGACCACGTTGGGCATATCTTGTGAGTTTTCTTGCGGTGATGGCACCGAGCTTACTGCAAGATTTGCTGAGATAATTCAAAACAGCGCCCAGCTAAGGGATGCCAAACAGCGCATTGCGGAGGTTAAGTCTTTCGGGAGGTACGGCGATGGTGACTGGCTCGGTCTTACCTTGTCAAGAGACGATATCTGTCAAGAGCACTGTGCGTTACATGAGCTTGCGGACATGGCGTTTGATGTGGGGTTTAGCCAATCACCCTTCAGGCCGCACATCAGTATCGCGCGGCATCCCGAAATAATCTCGCAAATCAGTTTACCTCGCGTCGTTAAGCTCGGTGCCACTATTGTTCGAGTGCAAGATGCGAAGCCAATGAGAATCTAGCCAGTTGGCGCATGTGGTAAGAAAAGAGTTTGCGGCGGATGGATTGTTTGGTATAACTACTGCATGCAAGATGATATCAAACAACTTATAGAAAATTACAAACCAAGCCAAAAAACGGTCGACACATTGCGGTCTCAGCGGCTCGTAATTTTCGCAGGAACAGCTGGTGCCGGCAAAAACGCCATTATGAACGGACTGCTCAAAAGCGGAGCATACCACGACATAGTGACAAGTACCACGCGCGAACCGCGCGAAAACAACGGCGTTTTAGAGCGCGACGGCGTGGACTACCACTTTCTCAGCACCGAGCAGGCGGCAGAAAAACTGCGAAACGGTGAGTACATAGAAGCAGCCCTTGTTCACGACTGTGTTTACGGCGTTTTGGCAAGCGAGATAGAGCGGGCGGCCGCAGCGGGCAAAAAACCGATTGTCGATGTCGATATCCAAGGAGTGCACACCTTTAAATCGCTTTCAGACAATGTTGTTGCTATCTTCGTGGTGCCGCCGAGTTTTGCGGTCTGGATGGAGCGAATCAAGCATCGCTACGAGAGCGAAGAAGAGTTCAGTGAGGCGTGGCCAACGCGTCGTGCAAGCGCTATCAAAGAGCTTGAGGATGCGCTGAAGCAGCCGTATTATCACTTTTTGGTCAACGAAGATCTTGACCAAGCAATTCGCTCGGCCGAAGGCATCATTGCGCATGACGACAAACAGCGCCAAATAGACAAAAGCTATCGTGTATGGGTTGAACGAATCCTTGATGATTTGAAGGCGCACTAAACGAATCGGTATATTGCTTACACGACCGCTTACCGTGGAGCAAAACGTACTTGGCAAACGTGCTTGGCACTCTTGAGTTTTGAGTGCTAAAGTGCTATGCTTAGAACATGACACCACGTCAAAAGCAAATTCTGATTGCCATCATAGAACAGTATGCCGAAGTCGCCGTACCCGTCGGCAGTAGTCTCTTAGCAAAAGTTTTCAGCGTTTCGAGCGCAACCATCCGAGCCGAAATGGCTGAGCTAGAGAATATGGGTTATATACGCCAGCCGCACACGAGTGCTGGGCGCATACCGACCGACAAAGGCTACCGCTATTATGTCAACGAAGTCTCCGAGATAGAAGAAGACAAGCCGTCTCGAACCGAAAAAGCGCTTACCGCGCGCTTGCAAGATAGCGGCCTGCCCGAACGTGCGATTCGCAACGCTGTTGACACACTCGTAGAACTCACCCACAACCTCGGTCTGGCTACCATAGGTAATCAGCTCTATATATCGGGCCTTTCAAACCTGTTCGGTCAGCCAGAGTTTCATGACGGACACCATGTCCAGCAAGTTGCGGCTCTGCTCGACAACCTCGAACCGTGGTTGCGCGAAGCAGCGCCGAACCAACCGCTTAGTGTTTATATCGGCAGCGAGAATCCCATTGGTCGCAGCGCCGACGTCAGCCTTATCATAAGTCGGTTCCGTAGTCCTTTTAGTGACCGGAGTTACATAGGCACGCTCGGCCCGACCCGTCAAAGCTACCGCGATGTGATGAGTCTGGTGACTCACGCTGGTAAGGCGCTGGAAGAAGTGTTATAAACGGAAGATCGACGTTTGAGCGTCGATTGCTGCATAGGACAAAGAAAGGAACAAACAAGACATGCCGAAGGACAAAACAGTCCACCACAAGAAAGACCGAACCTCGACAAGCGACCAGCCAAAAACGGACGCAAAAGGTAAGGCGGCAGTTGATTACCACCAGGTTGCCGAGCAGCTTGCGGCAGAAAATGCACACATTCAGCAGCAAGTCGCAGAACTGACAGAAGCACTTCAGCGAGAGCGGGCCGATGCCGTGAACTTGCGTCGCCGAAACGATGAGCAGGTGGCAAGCCTACACTCAACCGTGAAAGCAGGCATCATAAAAGATTTGCTGCCGGTCATAGATAACTTTGAGCGCGCCCTACAGCATATTCCGCCAGAATTGGCGGACAATGACTTCGTGAAGGGGGTCGAAGGCATAGTGAAGCAGTTCGCAAAAACCTTGGCGGATTTGGGCGTTGAGCGTATTAAAACCGTCGGCGAGCCGTTTGACCCGCACGTACACGAAGCGGTTAGTATGGAAGAGGGCGACGGCAAACAAGAGATAGTGTGCGAAGAGCTCCAGTCCGGTTATTGCATGGGTAGCGAAGTTATTCGCCATGCTATGGTTCGTGTAAAAAGCTAACAAGCAAGATTTCTATCTTTTTTGCGAAACTAGCGCCCTATCTGCTACAATAACCATAAGTTAAACGGAAAATCTAGAGCATGCCTTTCAGCGGTACCGGTACAGGAATACAAAACGCTGACGATGTATTTTTCAGCAACTTAGCGCAGAACGACGCCCTTCGCTACAACAGTGTGACGGCCAAATGGAATAACGGTGCTCTCTCTGTTGGCTCTAGCGAAATTGCTGACAACGCAATTACCGAACCAAAACTCGCTATCAGCAATAGTCCCGGGACCGATCAAGTCCTGAGCTGGAACGGGAGCGAGCTGGCGTGGGCGACTCCCGCAACGGGCGGCGGGTCGATAGCAGTCGAAGATGAAGGTTCGAACCTGACATCAACGGCAGCCAAACTGAACTTTACTGGTGCTGGTGTGGTTGCGACCAACAGTGGCAACGACGTGACTGTTTCCATCAACGGTACAGCAGCACCGGACGACGGCACTCGGCTGCTTGATAGCTTTGCCGGCGCTAGTGACGACGATAAGCTCACGGCGGCAATCGCGTGGCAGCAAGGACACCACAGTATGCCTGCAATCCGTCTAGCTGCGCGAGAACATACGTTTAACCAAACGCGTCAGCTCTATAGTGGGCTCAAACTTGTCGGTACGCCGGCTGGGCCGCGAAACCTCGAACAAAACCCGGCTTACACCTCGACGCATATTCGGCTTGGTAACGGTATAAGCTCTGGCACATCGTCGTGGTGGGTAACGCCAGGCGGCAATCTTTTCGATATCTATATGGCAGATTTTGCCGTCCAAGGCAACTCTGGCTCATCTAGGCACCAGTTTATAGATGTCACAACTGGTTCGCTCTATGCATGTCAATTCCACGCGCTGTCGTTCAATATGATGCGCGGCGTGTTTGGTCGCAAAGATCGCAAATGTCTCCTGACCCAGACGACCTTTTCGGGCCACTGGACAGCGCTTAATTTGTGGGATACGCAATTTCACCTGGGCGGTGCGGACAACAACCTATGGATGGATGGCTACATCAACATAGGTGTTAGCTCCAGCCCTGCACAAACCGGTAGTTATGGCGACAACGATTACGAGCTGATTTTCGGCAGCCTCACTAAAACTAACGTCGGCTACATTTTTATGTCGGCACTCAATGGTTGGCGCGGGCTCAGAGTCACTGGTAGCGCTGGTCATGGCCTGCGCTTCTTTGGCGGATCGTATGAAGGTTATAAAGGAAGCAACGACAACCTCGCCGCGCCAGGTACCGTTATACGGCTGGATGGCGGCGCTGGAGCATTCTTTAGTCCTAGCGTCGGTCAGGCCATGCAAAATCCTAATTCCGCCGAAAGAGCGCCCATCCAAGTTACGGGTGGCGAGTGGTCGTTCCATGCGCCATGTTTTTACAAAGGTTCTACCATGACCTCAAGTGATCCATTTATCTATCACTCTGGTGGTCGGGTCTATGTCACTGGCGCGGGCACCAACCGGAACAACGGCGAAACGTGGTCAAGTCGACCTAGATACGAATCGACGTCGGGCGGCCCAAACGCGACAGACACGTCGTTTTACTGTCCTGACATGTCGATGGTGAGCGTGTAACACCACAGCCTTAACTGTAGCAGAAGTGATCACGACAGCTTGACACCTACGAGGCGGCTGACAGGAAGCGTTCGCGCCAAGATAGCTATACTGAGTCGATGAATTAGCACTCTTGACAGCAGAGTGCTAGGCTGTGTACAATAAAGTGACTTTAGCACTCTATGCGAGTAACTGCTAACGCAAGCATAACAACCGAGTAGTAGTAACAGACGTTAACGTGTTCTGCGCTGTTGTGTTCGTCGCGTTCATGTTCTTCGGAGCATCGACGAATATAGAAGAGTAGCTTTTGCGTGAACTACCAGCGGTTCTGTTGCGCCAGCAAGGTTTGACAAAGTAATAATTATGAAACATAAGAGAGGTACAAAACATGGGTAAAATTATCGGAATAGATTTAGGTACAACCAACTCAGCTATGGCGGTCATGCAAAGCGGTAAGCCTGAAATCATCACCAACAGCGAAGGTAATCGCACGACGCCATCCGTGGTTGCGGTCAATAAAAAAGCCGAACGGCTTGTCGGTCAGGTTGCTCGCCGCCAGCAGGTAACGAACTCAAAAAACACTGTGTATGAAGTCAAGCGTTTAATAGGTCGTAACTTCGAAGACAAAGAAGTCCAGCGTGACCTAAAACTCATGGGTTACAAAATCATCAAAAGCGGTAATAGCATCAAAGTTGAAATGGGCGGCAAAACGTATAGCCCAGAAGAAGTAAGCGCTATGATTTTGGGCAAACTGAAGGCAGATGCCGAAGCCTTTTTGGGTAGTCCTGTCACTGAGGCGGTTATCACGGTGCCCGCCTACTTTGATGACAGTCAACGCCATGCCACAAAAGATGCAGGCAAAATTGCCGGCCTTGAAGTCAAGCGTATCATCAACGAGCCAACTGCTGCGGCGCTCGCTTACGGTCTAGACAAAGGCAAAACAGATGAAAAAATTGTCGTCTACGATTTGGGCGGCGGTACGTTCGATGTTTCGGTGCTTGAGCTCGGCGACGGCGTATTTGAAGTAAAGTCTACCAACGGTGACACACACCTTGGCGGTGCCGACTTTGACCGTGTCATTGTCAACTACTTTGCCGATGAGTTCAAAAAAGAACACGGCGTGGATATTCGCGACGACAATGCGGCTATGCAGCGCCTGCGCGACGAAGCAGAAAAGGCAAAAATAGAGCTCAGTACTGCTCAAGAAGTCGACATCAACCTGCCATTTCTTACGGCTGATGCCGATGGGCCAAAGCACTTTGAGCACAAACTGACTCGTGCGAAGCTCGAAGACCTTGTAAAAGACTTAGTCGACAAAACCGCCGAACCGTGCGCTAAGGCACTCAAAGATGCTGGGCTGAAAGCTAGCGACATAGATAACATTGTGCTTGTGGGCGGCATGACTCGTATGCCTGCGGTGCAGAAAAAAGTGCAGGAAATCTTTGGCAAAGAGCCGATGAAAGGTGTCAACCCAGACGAAGTCGTTGCGATAGGCGCAGCCATTCAGGGAGGCGTGCTGCAAGGCGATGTCAAAGACGTGCTATTGCTGGATGTCACACCGCTCAGTCTTGGTATAGAAACTATGGGTGGCGTGATGACTCGTCTAATTGATCGTAATACGACCATTCCAACCAGCAAATCAGAAGTGTTCAGTACAGCGGCAGATAACCAACCGCAGGTAGAGGTGCACGTCTTGCAGGGCGAGCGCGAAATGGCGGAAGGCAACAAGTCGCTTGGCCGCTTTATTCTCGATGGTATTGCTCCAGCGCCGCGCGGTATGCCGCAAATCGAAGTGACCTTCAATATCGACGCAAACGGTATTCTCAACGTTGCCGCCAAAGATAAAGGCACTGGTAAAGAGCAGAATATCACCATTCAGGGCAGCGGAAGCCTCGACAAAGAAGAAGTAGAAAAAATGGCCAAAGAAGCCGAAGCACACGCCGAAGAAGACAAGCAGAAGAAGGCTGCCGTTGAAGCGCGCAATGTGCTCGACAGTGCCGTGTACCAAGCCGAAAAACTGAAAGGCGAGGAAAAAGTTGCCGAAGACGACAAAAAAACCATCGATGAAGCAGTCGAAAAGGCGAAAAAAGTTGTCGCTGACGAAAAAGCCGACAAAGACGCGCTCGAAGCGGCCGCCAAAGAACTCAATGATGTCCTCATGCCGATAGGCGCTAAAATGTACGAAGCTGCCGCCAAAGAAGCCGAGGGCCAAGAGTCGGAGGAAAAAGACCAAGACGAATCGAGCGACTCAAAAAAGAAGAGCAAGGACGACAAGAAGAAAAAAGACGATGGTCCTGTAGAAGGCGAAGTTGTCGACGAAAAATAAGTTGCACATTCCTGTGCGTAGCGGCCTTAATCAGTTTTTGCCCGAAATGCCCGCTTAGCTGAGCGTAGCTTGCCGTTAATCAGACTTCGTGTTTGTGCGTACCATGTACGTGTCGCGCAACCCTTAAGAGGGGTCCCCGTAGTTCGGGTGCTCGGGTTTAGCATAGTTCTAGCGAAGCTGGCTAGAAAGCAGCCAAAACCGGGGCATTGCCTAAGCAAAGTTTTCGTCTCCGCAAAACGTATCTCCTTCAACAGTATTTACATGACGCTTGTGGTATGGTTAAATACAAATACTAACAAAGGGAGAGGGATATGCAACTTAAACGTTACCAGTGGGTGGGACTACTGGCGGGCGTGCCATTATTTAGTGGCGCGTGGCTCTCCGCCTTCTATAACAACGCTTGGTGGGGCGTCTTCGGTATAGTGATTACCGTAGGCGGGCTATCTGCTATAACTCGCTTCGAGCGTCGCGCCGATAACGCAACTCAGGCAAAGCGCGGTCTCGCGGCGGGCGCACTCGCCGCTGTGGTGGCGCGCGTTTTGGGCGCTGTTGCCGCGGGCTGGGCCGGCGTCAGCGAAACAGTTAGTCTCGGCGGACTCGATGATACGTTTCGTGTTGTCTTGGCTGGTGATTTCTGGGCAACCGCACTATTGGTTGCCGTGACGGCGCTTGTCGGCGCTGCGGCAGCCACGGCCGAACAAGATGCGAAAGGGGGAAAATAACATGAGCAAAACCATGACCAAAACGACTCTTTTCCAACGAGTTTTAGCGGGGCTTGGCGCAACTCTTTTGGTGCCGCTTTTTGTCGCAGCAACTGGCGTGGGTGGAGGAGACGCCTCTGTATCTGCGCGCGTGAAGAGCTACCTCGGCACGGCCACAGCGGAAACCAAGACCAAAGAAGCAGCAAAAGATGAAAAATCTCAGAAAGCCGGCGAAAACGTATCGACTGACACGTCCAAAGATAGTGAAAAGAAAAAGAACAGCAAAGATGGTAAAAACAGCAAAGACGGCAAAAACAGTGCCGCTAAGCCAACTGACAATGCTGACAACAGTTCTCCTAAAGAAGCTGCAATGTACGCAGTGCAGGCGGGTGATACCTATGGCTGTATCGCCGAAAAGTACTACGGTAGTTACGAACAGTGGCCGCGAATTTACGAACTGAATGCTGGTTGGCCAGGCTACGAAGAATATGAACTGCACGTTGGCGCAAAATTACACATGCCGGCGATATCTGCCGCAGAGGCTTTGCCAAAAACACATCTCTGTAATTAGGGTCAGCTAAGCGCGTGCAAGTGTTTTTCGAGTGAGATGGCGCACTGGCACTCTAGACTTTTGAGTGCCAAAAGCGTACAATCGTACTAATGTCACAGCGAGATTACTATGAAGTGCTTGGTGTTGAAAAAAATGCCAGTGCCGATGAGATAAAAAAAGCCTTTCGTCAAAAGGCGATTGAGCTGCACCCTGACAAACAGGGCGGCGATGAAGCTAAATTCAAAGAAGTCAACGAAGCCTACGAAGTCCTAAAAGACCAATCCAAACGTCAGCGTTACGACCAATTTGGCCATGCCGGAGTTGGGGGTGCGAGCGGCGGCGGGCCAGGAGGTAATCCGTTTGGTGGTTTTGGCGGTGAATGGAGCGGTCAAAACGTCAATTTTGATTTTGGCGATCTTGGGCTTGGAGACATATTTGGCAGCTTCTTCGGTGGCGGTGCGTCACGCGGTAGTCAGCGGCAGGCACGCGGCAAAGATGTCGAAACAAAAGTAGAAATTAGTTTTGAAGAGGCGGTGTTCGGAACAGAAGCAAAGCTGCGTCTGAATCTTGAGGACACCTGCGAGCACTGCAAGGGAACAACAGCCGAACCTGGCCATGAGCTCGTCAAATGCGACACCTGCGAAGGACGAGGGCAGGTCGTACAGGCGGTGCGCACAATTTTTGGCAATATTCAGCAGGCAGCTATTTGTCCAGCCTGCCAGGGTAAGGGTAAAAAACCAGAAAAGACTTGCTCGCTCTGCCGCGGCAAAGGCACCCAAAGACAAACGCAAACGGTAGAGCTAAAGATCCCTGCGGGCATAGATGATGGCGCTACGATTCGTCTGCGCGAACACGGCGAAGCGACCGCAAACGGACCGAAGGGAGACTTGTACGTCCACATACGCGTCAAAGCACACAAGAAATTTACGCGTGAAGGCGATCTTATTCTTTCCGATGAACATGTGAGCATGGTAGATGCTGCCCTTGGAACGGAAATAGACGTCGAAACAGTCGACGGTATGGTGCGCATGAAAATTCCAGCTGGCACGCAAAGCGGCAGCGACTTTAAGCTCAGTGGGCACGGTGTACCGCACCTGCGCAACGAGGCTCGCGGGGCTCACATTGTCACGATAATTGTCGACACGCCCACCAAACTTTCCAAGCAACAACAAGAGTTGCTCGAGGCCTTTCGCAAGGAACCGCCAAAACGCAGCTTTTTCTAAACAAGCCACCAAAAACTATACCCAATTCTTGTTCGTGAATTCATAACAAAAACATCGCAATCGCGACACTTTTGTTATGAATTTGTTTTGGGGGATGTATGTAGAGAGGGAAAGAGAAGAGTGGGTTTAAGTGAGAGTGTAAAGAGGTTTCGACGGGATGGTTTTCGGAAAATGCGCGGGAAGAAACCAAATGTCAGCAGACGGTTTGCTTCCGCAAATGCTTTTTAAAAGACGCAAAAGTTTTTTACCACTTCACAAACACTAGCAAACAAGCGATAATAGCAGTAAATGAACAAACGTAAGCGCGATCAGCGCGGCATAATACTCATGGAGCTTCTTATCCTGATACTGCTTGCCCTGGTCATCTATCTCATTTATAAAAAAGTCCAAACCGCTCAATAAATAATATTGCATAATTAGCAAAATAATGCTAGTATGTAATAATGTCTACTGAATGTATAGCTACCCCCGTTAGCGATTTTGCACCTGAAGCCCGCTCTAGCGCAGCCGTGTTAGAGTACCCGTATCGGCGTCCAGAAACAAGCTATGTAACCGATGGGTCCGAGGTTACGCTGATAGATGGTTCTCATGCAAATTTCGTTCGGCGCGTAGACGAATATCTTGGCGACAGGGAGCTTCCCTTGCTCGCAGAGCGCGTACCGATTGTTGGCTACGGTTCAAATGCAAGTCCATATCAGCTGGCGCGAAAGATGAGTCGTTATGGCCAAGGTATGGAGCCGTATACTCAAGTTATACCAAACGAAAGAGCCGTAATCCATGGTGCCGTGATTGCTTGGCATGGGGCACCCAGTCAAAACGGTTCAGTATTTGCAGAATTGTATAGCGGACCTGAAGCCGAGGATAGGCAATCTGAAGTGTTTCTACAGTATCTTACTATAGAGCAGCTGGGTATTATGCATACTACAGAAGGAGCCACATATCATTTGGTGCCAATAACCGCCACGACAGACGCTGGCACAATGCGTGCATTTGCATATGTTGCAAGCGATTCGCGGATTCTTTACCGTAACGGACTGCCTCTTGAGGTTGCAGTTGATGGGAGAGGGGCAGATGGCGGCGTTAGTGCGGAAGAAGCGGTAGAGTATATGCTTTCCATTGGAGGCGAGTCCATAGGCATCCATGATCCGCGGGCACTAGCTGAAGCAAACACAGGAGTCCTGCTAGCCACCAAAAAAGATCGCCAAGAAAAGGTTCGTGCTGCATTAGCAGCGCAAGGCGCTAGTATACAGTTTTCATTTCCTGACGCAAATGATAACTATGTTGGTCGAGCAGCTTTGGGAAGCGTGCAAGCATCTGGTCATACGCCAGAAATACTTCATCTCGCGGAAGAACATCTCGCCAAAATACGGCCGACGGCACAGCAAATAACTGATAGGGCAAACCAGTTACGCCAGGAAGATCCGGATATGACGGAAGCAGAGGCTCTCCGGCGCGCGCGTAAAACTGCCGATCCGGCGGTAGAGATTCGACGCAGGGCTACGACTGAAATCGCCCGGCGGATTGGCGCGGAAATCCTAGATGGGCCAGTCGAATGGTCGCATGATGGGGCGTGTAGCGTAGGGGGAGTCGTGTGGAGAAAGGTGAAGATTGGTGACAATTCGTATAGAATTGAGAAAGTAACATAAGGCATAATATGGTTAAACACAAGCTTGCAATTGATTACAATGTATCTCGCCCCATTGGGGTGGTCAGTCTTGATCCGTATAATTTTCTTATACTCGACAGGCTTTTTGATGACTTCCGCATTATCACACCGCGTAAGCAGCCGTGGCTCGAAAATGTTCCGTTGCGTGGATATGCATCTTCGCTTAACCTGAAACACAACAAACTAGAGGAAACCGTCAAGCGCTATGTCAATACGCGCAAGTTTGTCGAGCTATTCGCAGAGGACTCAAAGCGTAAGTATCTGCTGTATTCGCCATTGGATCCGCCATACAAAATCAATCCGCTAGCGTTTCTCATGAATTCGCCTACCATTGCGCATGCCTATGAGAATAAACGGTATTTTCGTGATGAATTCTCTGATCTCATTCGTGTACCCGAATACGAGATTAAGTACATGAATCAACTCGACAAAGCAGCATCCTACAGTGAGCTGCGCGAGCGTTTCGGAGGTTCTTTTATGCTCCAGGACGAAGAATCGTTTGGTTCAAAGGGGAGCTACGCTATCCATAATCATGACGATTATGTTGAAGCAGTTCAATCACTTAAGAAATATTCGCAAGGGCGAACCGTTGTAGCGTCTCAATTTGTGCAAGGGACAGTGTCGAGTATACAGGTGTGCATAACAAAGTACGGCATATTTAGCGGAGGTATACAGCGCCAACTCGTTGACAGTCCGCATCTTTGCAACCCAAAGATCAAAGGTGCCACACGCTGGTGCGGAGGAGAAATCGGAGACGATTACCCAGACATCGTTCAGCACCAAGCGCAAGAAATCGCATCTGTCATTGGCTCTGAACTTGGAAGCCATGGCTATAAGGGTATTTTTGGTGTTGATCTCATCGTTACGCCGGAAAATGAAGTCTACGCCATAGAAATAAATGCTCGTCTCACGGGCTACTCGCATATCATTAGCGATATGCAGATGATGAATGGCAAGATTCCGTTTATGTTGCTGCATACTCTTGAGCTTGGAAACTATCGCTACGAAGTGACGGATACGGAGGCATTGCCAAGTGTCGCAAAGTATAAAAAGCCGGCCTCTTTGCTCATACTCAACAACCAAACAAACGAAGACATCGTTCTTAAGAAAAGCATTAAGCCAGGTGTGTATAAGTTGGTAGGAAACCGAGTGGAATTTGTCAAAGAGGGTTTCTCGCTCGCAGAGTGTAAAACAGAAGACACGATGCTCATTTTTTCGCGGTTCAGTGAAGGCGAAACAATCGGCAGGGGCAAGCGTATTCTAAAAATCATGAAACTTGGCCGCAGTATGAACGCAGACGACCTCAGTATGAAGACTCAGCACCTAGTGCAAGCCGTCAAAAACACTTTTGGAATAGCAAGCTAAGAATATATTCATTCAGCCCCCAACGCGCAATACGGTGCTAGACTAGTATGAATGGACCATAGGATCATTTTTCGCAGTACCTTTGTGTTGGTTGTTTGCGTTATTATTTTCAGTATTGTTCATGTTTTTAGCGTTCCTCAAAACGTACTGACTGTTGGCGGGCAGTACTATACACTCACTGTGGCGGCAAACGATGAAGCGCGCTCAAAAGGTCTTGGCGGCAGACGAGATATGGCTCGGAACGAAGGCATGCTGTTTGTGTTTGAGCGCGAAGCGGTGCGTTGTTTTTGGATGAAAAATATGCAATTTTCCATAGACATCATATGGCTTAATGCCGCAAAGCAGGTAGTGCATGTCGAGCCAAACCTCTCGCCTAAAACGTTTCCGAAATCATTTTGTCCGGCAAAGCCCGCCCAGTACGTGGTTGAACTGCGCGCAGGCGAAGCCGCTCGTTCGGGTGTAAAAAACGGCCAGAAACTTGATTTTTGAGTAACGTTTTGTTGCTTGAAAACGTAGCAGTGCGGCAAAGCGCTTGTGGTATAGTGGGCATATGGAACTAGTTTTACTTGCCGGTCTTGTTTTTGTACCGCCCGTGGCAACCCTGTTTCTGAGAAGTAATGGCGTGCTCGTGTTTTTGGGTGTTTGTTTGGGTAGTGTACTCGCAATGTACGTTGCAGGCGATGCGAGCAGTGTTATTTCGAGCGCAAACCGGACAAGCCCGCTCGCGACCATGCAGTGGACTCAGCTTACGTTGCTCATTGTGCCCGTTGTCCTAACGATTTTACTGAGTCGGAAGAAAATGCGCGGAACAAACTCGTTACTCAGCCTGGCAGCAGCAATGACAGCGGGTTGTTTACTTGCGTTGTTTGCGGTGCCATATTTGAGCGCTGGACAACAGTCAACGATACGTGCAACTGAGCTCTGGCGTCAACTCGATAACCTACAGACGGCGTTTGTTATTCTTGGCGCTGGAGTGACGGTTTTATACCTTTTTGTGACCCGCTGGAAGCCGCAGGTGCACAAAAAGCATCACAAATAACGATGAAAAATTATTCGGCAAAGCCGCGTAGTTAATCACTCACTTATTTACTTGGAATGTGGTGTCGCCAGAGGCAAAAAACTTGGCTATTTGCTGTATGGCGGCTCGACCGGCATTTTCATTTGCCTCGGCAGTTTCTGCGCCCATTTTTTTCGGAGTGGCGTACACGCGGCCTGGGAAAGCGGCGAGAAGCTCTTGGTAATTGTCGGGCATGACATCGCTCACGTAGGAAAGGTCGGGTCGGTCAGTCAGTGCTTGTCGTAAGCCAGTTTCATCGATGATTTCTTTTCGAGCCGTATTGAGTAATGTCGCGCCGTGCGGTAAAAGCGACAGTAAGTCGTAGCCCACCGAAGCAATTGTATCGGGTAGGGCGGGGATGTGCAGCGAAAGATAATCGCTGGTGCGGTAGAGCGCCTCTAGCGTTTCCGTCGGTTCGACGCCAGCGGCTTGCATGGTTTCGCGGTTTACATACGGATCGTAGGCGTAAACTTTCATGCCTAAGCCTTTCGCGTGGGAGGCGACGAGCTTGCCGACGTTACCGTAAGCTTGCAGCCCGAGCGAACGGCCGCAAAGCTCCGTGCCAGTTCCTGGTGAAAAAAAGTTGCGAGCCGAGTAAATCATGAGACCAATGGCTAATTCGGCAACAGCGTTGCTGTTTTGCCCAGGCGTATTCATGACAACAACACCTGCTTTGCTGCAAGCTGTCAAATCTACGTTGTCATACCCTGCGCCTGCACGTACCACGATCTTTAGTTTCGGTGCGGCATCTACGACGGTGCTGTCTACGTTGTCGCTGCGCACAATCAACGCCTCGACATCCTGCACTGACTGTACAAAATCAGCCTGCTCCTTGTAGCCCTCTAGAACCGCTAGCTCGTGGCCAGCATCTTCTGACAGTTTGCGGATTGCTCCGACGGCTTCTTTGGAAAATGGTTTTTGGGTTGCGAGTAATATCTTCATGCGTGTTCCTCCTCAAACAATCTCATGCAATCTACTAGTTCTTGGACGCTTGTGAGCGGCAGTGCATTGTACATGCTAGCTCGGAAGCCGCCGACTGAACGGTGTCCCTTTAGCCCGACAATGCCGCGTTTTTCGACAAATTTCAGAAAGTCTTCCTCACGTGCTTTGTACGCTTCGTTCATCACAAAACATGCGTTCATGAGTGAACGATCTTCGGTTTGCGCGGTGCCGCTGAAGAGTGGATTGCGGTCGATTTCGCTGTACAACAGCTGAGCGCGCTCTTCGGCTCGGCGTTGCATTTCGTTGACGCCGCCCTCGGCTTTCACCCACCGCAAAACTTCGCGCACAGTAAATATACTGGCGACTGGCGGCGTGTTATACAACGAACTATGTTCGACGTGTGTGCGGTAATCGAGCATGGTTGGGATACGCCGCTCAACTTTGCCGAGTACATCTTCGCGCACAATTACAAACGACACGCCGGCTGGCCCCATGTTTTTCTGGCAACCGCCGTAAATGAGCGCATATTTGCTGACATCTATCGGGCGAGAGAGAATGTCTGACGACATATCAGCGACGAGTGGTATGGGGGAGTCGAGGTCGGCATGTAGCTGCGTACCAAAAATGGTGTTGTTTGTCGTGATGTGAAAATAATCGGCGTCACTTGGTATACGGTAACCTTTGGGTATGTAGGTAAAGTTTTTGTCTCTGGAGGAAGCGATAATGTCCACGTCGCCAAAATGGTCGGCTTCGGCAACTGCTTTTTTTGCCCAGGCGCCAGTTTCTAAAAACGCTGCTTTGGCGTTGAGTAAGTTATACGGTACTACGACGAACTGTGTGCTCGCGCCGCCGCCGAGAAATAACGTACGGTAACCGCTTGGAATGTCGAGTATTTCATGCAGAAGTGCCGCAGCTTCGTTTGCAATTTCCTCAAACGCCTTGCTGCGGTGTGATATCTCCAGTAGTGAAAGTCCGCTCTCGTCGAGATCAAGAATGGCATTGGCGGTGTTCTGTAACGCTGTATCGGGCAGGATAGCGGGTCCTGCCCCAAAATTGTGTTTGTTCATAGCTCCCCTTTCACTTTTATGGTACGCCCCTCTACAGAAGTTGGCAAATCATCTACCACCAAGAAAGCAGCGCTTATGAACGAAAATATATGAAGATTAAGTTTCGGCTGTTTACCCACATTTCACTGTAGTGGCCGCGCAGGTCCCAATTGTACTGACTGACGTATATCATGTCGCCTTTGACTTTTTCGACCCACATCGCGTGACCATAGTAACCATTTAGAGAAATCGCAACAGAATGGACAGCGGGTGTTCGACCAGTTGGTATGCCTGCTCGACGAGCATTGCGGGGCCATTGGTTTGCATTACCAACCCCGCCCCAGTAGGGCATATTGCCATATGTTTGATGAACTTTCCAGGCAGCGTAACTGACGCACTCTCGATTGTACATGCCCCAACTATCTACAAGGCTGTCTTGGCGCGCATTGTTCCAGGCGGCTGGGTAGCCGCCGCGATTTGTGCTGCCTGCGACAATGGTGCCTTGGAGGGCGCGGTTTGCTTCTGCCTGCTCCGCCAGAAAACGTGCGATTTTCTGGCGGTGTGCTTCGTCTAGCTGATCGTATGCTGCGGCAGACGTTTTTGTGATGACAGGCATCTGCGTGTCGTTGTCTGCTGGTTTCATGAAAGTAGATACGGTGTCTGCTCGTGTTGCATTGTGAACAAAATCTGCCGGAGCATGTCCAATAGCCGATACGGTTTTTCCAATACTTTTTCCGGCGCCGCCGACAGCAGCGACAGTGCCGCGCCACGCATACAGAGCTCCGCTCCCAAGAGCTTTACTGCTCGCAAGCATACCCACGCCTGTCGCCTGACTAACGGAAACCGTTTTGTCTGTGGTCTTTTTGCAGGCCGCATAGACCGACGCGCCAGCACGAAGCAAGTTGTATTTTGTGTTTTGTACGACGCGCTCTAAACCGACTGTCACGGTGTTTACCGAGTCGCTGCCTGTGCTTGCCGAAAGCGGTGCACGCGGCGTGGTGGGGGCCGCAAAAACCGACCTCGCTCCCGCCGCAGAAATAACAGCTGCCAACAATAAAAGCGAAACTATACCCAAAAGAGCATTTTGGAGAAAGCGATACAAATAACCGAAACTACTGTTTTGCAACACGTCCTTTTCACCGTACAACAACACATTCACTATACACTACATTCGCAAAAAAAGCACAACGAAAGTATTGCAACTGCGATAAGCGCCGATCCGCAAGCGGTTTTTACGAAACATCATTCAAAAAGCGGCTTTCGGAGAAAATCTCTGCCGATGGTATGGCTATAGATCAGGGTGTAGCGGCGTGCTTTTCGACGGGTTCTTGCAGAAAAAACCTATGCCGCATGATACGGGCTCTCTGTAATAGCTCCTTTCAAACGTCAGCCACACTTGGCTCTCGGCCTCCTCTGGGGAATTGCGTACATCGTCTTCGCGCAGCGTGCTGTAGGCTTTGATTGAGGCGTTGTTCCGGTATCCTATGGGGTACGAAGCGCCTTGCACGAGGCCTGGAATGCCGCAGCGTTTTTCTTTGGCGACGGAATTTGCTTGGCGGTAGCTTAGTGAATCCTGAAAATCTTTTTCGTAGACCGTACATTCTTCGCCGTAGAGAGTGCTTGTCGCCTCGCCGAAGTAGTCTGCTGTTTTTGGTTCGGCTTTCAGGATATCCCTAATCTCAGCTTGGGTGAGTGGCGTGGTAAACCCGTACACATAGCGCAAATAACAGGCTTGATACCAACCGGCAATTGTCCAGCCTTGTGCTTGGTCTCGTATGTAGCAAACATCAAGCTCGGATGTTGCGATGCGGCGGTCGGCTATCCCCAGTCGTTGCAGTAGTTGAGATGCTTTGGCGATATCGTTGTCGATGGCTTTTTTAGCTTCCTGGCGGGCGTTGATGATGGTTTTCTTTGCTTTCGCGTTGCCAATGAATTTCACTGCAAAATTGATAACCAGCAATCCAATAAGGACAATCAGTACAATGCGGAGTACTTTTTTGAGTGACATCAACATCATTGTACCATTGTCACGGTGCTCAGGTAACTCGCTGAGTAAAACGAGCTGCTCCTGATTTCTGGTACTGGCACGCGCCGCGTGCCGTGTGCTCGAATCCCGCTGAACGTTACCAAATAAAAAACCTCAAACCAACGCTTGAGGTGCTCTATTTGGAGGGCCCGGTGGGATTCGAACCCACGACACGCGGCTTAAAAGGCCGCTGCTCTAACCTGCTGAGCTACGGGCCCTCGTCGGGCAACGAGCTTTGCGCTCATGTCGAACTTTCTGCTGAAGCGGCAAAATGTAGTTGTGTTTTGCTTGTCCTCAGGGAATCGTTATGAGAATAACACCTTACATTATCGATATTTTTCCGCGCATGTCAATCGCGACCTGCTGCAGCTACAGGAGGAGGCGCCTATAGCTGTCATTTTTGCTCATGGTTTACTTAAACAACGGTGATACGCTGAAAAAATGCAGTGGATGTCTTGGTCGCGGCTGCGCACCTGGCAAGCGCGGCGGTCGGACAGAGTTTTGGTGCTTTGCGCGAGCTTCCTCGCTGGATTGATTTTAGCGCGGCTCCATTGGGTGCTGCCTAGTTGGTTTGTGGTTTTGCTCGGTTTGCTTGCGATAGCAGGTGTCAAAAAGCCGGTTTTTCAGTTTGTGGTACTTGGGTTGTTCGGCTTAAGTCTGGGTATATGGCGCGGTGCAGCATATTTGCAAGCGCTACAGCCGTATCAGGAATTTGCTCGACAGAAGGTAACGATCACTGGCAAAGTGAGCCTCGACGCAGTCTATGGTAAACACGGACAACTAAGCTTTGAAATAAAAAAGGTACAGTTTCACGCGCCGCGCGCTGTGGAAGTTCCTGGGACGGTACGCGTGAGTGGGTTTGGTGAGTTGGCCATTTACCGAGGCGACATCGTCCAAGCGACGGGCAAGCTCTATCCGACGCGCGGCGGCAAGCAGGCGGCCATGGGCTACGCGCAACTAGAACGAATAGGGAATGAGCAAACATGGATCGATGGGTTTCGTCGAAGTTTTGTTGCCGGTATTCAAACGGCACTACCAGAGCCGGCAGCGTCATTTGGCCTAGGGCTTCTCATAGGTCAGCGCAACACATTGCCTGCTGCAATTAGCCACGCGTTTCTCATGGTGGGGCTTATGCACATCATTGCCGTGAGCGGTTACAACCTGACGATACTTGTGAGTGCCGCCCGCCGCTTGCTCGAAAAGCGCTCAAAGCTGCTCATGATAACGTTGGCAGGAGGTCTTATGACGTTTTTCCTGCTCATCACTGGCGCGGCTCCAAGTGTTGTTCGGGCGGCAGTGGTAAGCGGTCTCGGGCTGGCCGCGTGGTATTACGGAAGACGAGTCAGGCCAATGGTGCTCATTTTGCTCGCAGCCGCACTGACATCTTACGCAACCCCCGTATATTTCTGGTCGGATATAGCATGGTGGCTTTCGGTGTTGGCATTTTTTGGCATTCTTGTCATTGCACCCGCTGTTATGGGGCGTTTGTACCGCGACAAGAAGCCGTCGGTCCTGATGGCTATGGCTATAGAAACGCTGTCTGCCGAACTTATGACTATGCCGCTCATCATGTATATTTTTGGACAGGTATCGCTTATCGCCTTACTCGCCAATCTACTCGTAGCGTTGTTTGTGCCGTATGCCATGCTGCTCAGTTTTATTGCTGGAGCCGTTGGGATGCTTGCGCCGCTTTTGTCTGGTTGGGTGGCGTGGCCAGCGCAAATCCTACTGACATACATGCTTGATACTGCTGTTGTTTTGTCGCGCTTGCCAAATGTGTTTCATACGAACATCTATATCAGTGCGCTCGACATGGCGCTATGCTACGCGCTTGTTATTTGGTTACTGTTCTTACTGAAACGACGCAAAATGGTTTGGTTTTCGGCCGTACACAAAGGTTAGTCATAGCCAAACTCGAGTGTCTCTGCGCAGTCACGATGCCAAACATTTGGTACGTGTGCTTTACTTGAAGGTATCGCAACCGTGCGGCGGTATTCGAAAAAACAGATAATTCTGCTATCATATCAGATGAAAAAGGAGTACGTGTAAATGTCGGGTCATAGTAAATGGTCAACGATCAAACGGCAAAAGGGCGCAAAAGACGCAGCACGCGGCGCTGTCTTTACCAAGCTTGGCAATGCTATAGCTATTGCCGCCCGCAGCGGTACCGACCCGGACACAAACTTTTCTCTACGGCTAGCAATGGATAAAGCCAAGGCGGCAAATATGCCAGCAGCAAACATTCAGCGGGCGATTGATCGCATAAAAGATAAGTCGGCTGCCGAGCTCCAAGAGGTGCTTTACGAGGGCTACGGTCCAGGCGGCGTGGCTATATTGGTCGAAGTCGCAACTGATAACGTCAATCGAACCTACCCCGAAATACGGCTTGCGTTTAGTAAGCATGGCGGTAACATTGCCGAAAAAGGCGCCGTAGCGTTTCAGTTTGTTCGCAAAGGATTGATCGTTGTTCAGGCCAAGGGCGATGATTTCATGCTAGAAGCGTTAGATGCTGGCGCCGAAGACGTCCAAGAAGATGGTGCTGCGAGCGAAGTTTACACAGCCGACACTGATCTCGCGCGTGTACGCGACAGCCTAAAAGAGCGCGGCTATGAGATTACCGAAGCGGGATTAACATATGTGCCGAATAACACCGTTGAAGTGACCGATGCCGCAACCGCCGGCAAAGTCATGCGCCTCATGGATGCGCTTGAAGACTGCGATGATGTCGCCAATACTCATGTCAATTTCGCCATTGACGAAACACTCTTAACGTAACCGAAACGGCGCGTAAGAAGTCGCGGCAAATGCTTCATCGTGCTACTATGATTTTATGAAACAGTTTAAACGACTTGGTCTTGTGTTTGTTGTACTGCTCGGCATATCTATTGCAGCGAGCTTTTTCCCGCACCGGAGCGAGACTATTAGCGTACCAAAAGGTTTTGGCTTTGGTGCACCAAACTCGCAAACGTTTGTGACGGCAGAAGGCATGTACGCGACGTACTATCGCGGCTACCCAGTTACCTATGAGATTACCGAAACATTTCGGCCGAAAAACGGAGCGTTTAATGACCTTTCGTACCAGAAAATGCCGCGTAATCCAGCAGCAGTACTCGCAAATGTTCTATTCTGGATGGCGCTGTTTAGCGCTATATTGGGGCCGATAACCATTTTCTGGCGGTCAAGGCAGCCAGCGGCTGAAGGGCAGACGAAAAAACAGAAACGCACATCCGAGGTACATGCGGAACATGAGAATACTCGGGATTGACCCAGGAACGGGCATACTGGGGTTTGGGGTTGTCGACGTTCAGGCGCATAAAACGTTGCTGGTTGACGCGGGGGTTATTCGCACGCCTGCGCACGAGGACGATGTCGTGCGCTTGCAAACTATCTACGATGAACTGACGAGCATCATAGCGCACGCCAAACCAACTCACATGGCGGTCGAAAAACTATATTTTGCCCGTAACGTCACTACGGCTATGGCGGTCGCGCAGGCGAGAGGTGTGGTGCTTCTGTGCGGCAGTCAGAGCAAGCTGCAGATTTCTGAATACACGCCTTTGCAAATCAAAATGGCCATAACGGGCTATGGTCGAGCCGACAAAAAACAAATTCAGGAAATGGTTCGCCTGCGTCTTGGTTTGGCGGAGGCGCCAAAGCCGGACGACTGCGCAGATGCGTTGGCGGCGGCCTTGACGCATGCTCAATCTCGCAGGTTTTAGCAACTTATGTAATATACTACGTACATGATAGCGAGCTTGCGAGGAACGGTAGAAAAGACAGTTGAAGGCATTATTCTCGATGTCGGCGGTGTGGGTTACGGGTTGCACGTAACGGCAGAAGATTTCGGTAAACTTGCAGACGGCACCGAAGCGAAGCTATATGTGTATGAGCACATCCGCGAACAGGGGTTTGAGCTGTTTGGTTTTCGGTTGGCAGACACAAAGAAGCTATTTGAACAGCTACTAGGAGTAAAAAATGTCGGTCCTCGTGTCGCTATGGCGGTGCTTGATATAGGTTCTGCGGCTCACGTGCGCGATGCCATAGCCGCTGGAGATGTACAGCGTATGCAAGCGGCAAAGGGTGTTGGTAAGCGCGCTGCTGAGCAAATTGTGGTAGAACTGCGCGATAAGCTCGGTCTTGCTCCGAGCGCTTCGGCTGATGATGTCGTGAACCGTCCAGGAGTCAATGTGCAGGATGAAGCCGTCGAGGCGTTAGTTGCGCTCGGTTACTCGCCGCAAGATGCTGCCGCTGCCCTCCAGAAAATAGACGTCACTCTTCCCACTGAGGAACGGATAAAAAAAGCTCTCCAAGGGCCAACGCGCGCCTCAGCGAACTGACGATAGTTGCCGGTGTTCAGCCGCATGACGCTTCTTTGCGGCGTTGATTTAGTCTTGGTTGCTTGCGAGAGTACCTATGACTCAGGGATTTTAGCTTGGCTGCTTCGCCTGCAGCTCAATAGACACAGCTTATCGCATAAGCTATGCTAGAGAGATGAAAGTACTGTGCCGTATTGCTGCTATTACGATTTTTGTATCACTGCTGTCGATAGCTCCTATGGCGGCTGCGACACCAGCTGGCGATAATATCATCATCACCGAAGTTGAGTACGATTTGTCGACCGAAGAAGCCGAGTCGGAGTGGTTTGAGCTCTACAACCCGACGCCGTTTGCCATCGACCTGACAGGCTGGACGATGCAAGAAGGCTCGGGCGTGTCGTTTACTTTTCCGTCGTTTAGCCTTGATGCTGGTAGCTATGCGGTCGTCACCAATGACGCGGTCGATTTTCATACGCGTCACCCTGGCGTTACGGTGGATATCGAGATGAACCCGGGCGGCAACGGTCTGTTGCGCCTCAATAATACAGGCGATGTGCTGACATTGCGTGACGGTCCGGTCGCGACGGGTGCGACGGTGGATTTCATTGCCTGGGAGTCGGCAGCTCCCGGCTGGACGGCAGGAGCGACGACCGATCTTTCAGTTTGCCGCAGTAGCGCCACCGACACCGACGCACCGGCCGATCTCGACTCAAATTGCACGCCGACACCGCGGAGCGGCCCGTATGTTTCGAACGTATTTGCTGAATTTTCGATCGATTCAGTAGCAGGGCCCGAAGCGACGAGTGCATTACCGGCACTCGTCGTCAGCGGCCGCGCCACGCAGCCGTTGACTGTCACGCTCACCGACACGCTGAGCGGCAGCGCGAGTGCTGGCGCTGACTACACATTCGTCTCGCCAGCTACTGTCACTATTCCTGCTGGTCTTTATGACAGCACGCCGCTGCCTATTAGCGGACTGACGGTTGTCGACGACAGCGACGTCGAGCCAGACGAAACGATCATTTTTTCGCTCAGCGTGAGCGGCGCGCCGCTCGCCATCGACGATGCCAATCGCGATGCCACAATATTTGCGGGTCTCACCTATACAATAGTAAACAACGACACCACGCCCACTCCGCCGCCAGCCGACCCAGACCCAGATGCAACTCCAATAGTCGATGATCAGGCGACTTCGCCGCAAGCCACTCTTGCTAATACTGGCGCACCTTTCGCTGTCTTCATGGCGTTGGGCGCGGCGCTCATCGTCGCGAGTTTAGTTCTGTATTGTGTAGCGAGTCGTGAGCACACGGCATGATGCACGGCACCAAGGAGTAGTGAGCCGATGGCGGGTAGAGTAATTGTAGTTGGATCGATAAATATGGACCTTGTGGCGCAGGTAGAGCGAATGCCGCTACCCGGAGAGACGGTTTTTGGCACCGAGGTCAGTCAGATCCCAGGCGGAAAAGGCGCGAATCAGGCTGTCGCCGCTGCGAGACTAGGTCAGAATACTGCTATGATCGGCGCGCTGGGCGACGATTCGTTTGCCGACGCGCTGCGCCAGTTTCTCGAGGCTGAATCGCTGGACATTTCTGGTCTACGCTACGTCAACGGCGCGAGCGGCACAGCTATCATTACTCTGGATGCTGGCGGAGAGAACGCCATAGTTGTGGTGCCAGGTGCGAATGACCAACTGTCGGCAGAGCAACTGCAAACAGTTACGTTTTCTGCGGGTGATGTACTGCTGCTCCAAAACGAAATACCTGATGCAGTGAACATGCAGGCAGCCAAGCTAGCTCGAGCTGGCGGAGCTGCCGTGGTTTACAACACCGCTCCGTATCGGCCGCTTGGCGATATGGCGCAGCATGTCGACTATTTGGTCGCGAATGAAACAGAGTTTGCCCAGCTGGTCGGCGATTATCCAGAGGGTATGACGCCCGAGCGTGTCGCTGAGCAGTTGGGTCAGGGCGTGTTGGCCGGCACCGACGTCATTGTGACTGTCGGGGCGGATGGTATTATCGCGCGAATTGCCGGCGAGATCGTTCGCGTAGCGGGCCATACGGTTACCGTTCGGGATACGACTGGCGCCGGAGACTGTTTTTGCGGTGCATTGGCGGCTGCGCTGGCGCGCGGGAATGAGCCAGCGCGGGCGCTACCCTTTGCAAATGCGGCGGCTGCACTCTCAGTACAGCGTCTCGGAGCAAGTTCTGGTATGCCTAGTCTCGCTGAAGTTGAAGCGTTTGAAACGTTCTTGGACTCGCATAGCTCAAGCGCATAACCCACATTGATATAAATGCGGGCAGATCAATATAATTGATGCGCTGTATGTTGTCCAGTACAACCAAGAGACGGCTCTTCGTCTTCGTTTGCAGTTGCGTATGCTACCATATAGCCATGCGCGCAGATAAGTCTCATAAACCAGTTACTGCTAACCAAGCCACCACATCTCAAAATCCCGTCGCAACAACGAACGAGCAGCTTTTTGCAAACCCGCGCATTGTTTTCTTTGCACCGATATTGCTGGGCATTTGCGCTCTGCCTGTAGTGGCGTTTTATGGCACCGGACTAGCTACCGATATAATACTAGCACCTTGGGTGTGGGTTGGAGCGCTCGTGTGGTTTAGCGGTCCTATAGCACTGCTTGCCAAAGCATACAATATGCGACTGTCGCCGCGATTTGCAAACAGAACGACCATCGTTCGGGGGGCGGGGCTGATTGCGGGCGGCATGAACGGTAGCGTACTAGCGATTATATTGTCATCGCTCTTGGTGGGCGCGGCTGGGTATAGCGGTAACGAGAACATATCCCTGTCTGTTGTCTTCCTTGTGTGGCCGTTGAGTTTACTGGTTGGCGCGATACTCACCATTGTAGGTGCGGTGCTGTACTTTCAAAGATAGATGTTTATTGGGGCAAGAGCTTCGCATTTTGGAGTTACAGGCACTTTCGTAGAGCTTTTGACCATCAGTTTGGTGCAGGGGCGTAAATCGACTTTTTCTCTGTTGTCGTGGCGCATTCGTAGTTTGTCAAATCGGCTTTAAAAATATGTCAGAGGTATGGAAGTGCGCGGCAGAGCTGCTTAATAGTCAATTTTTTCGATGAGCCATTCTGTTGACTTCTCTTGCTCTTGCCGAACAAAACGGAGAGTGTAGTCTGTTGTTGCGCCATCTTCGCAGTTCGCTTTTATGGTGGCAGTGTCTGGTCGCGTTTTTCGGTTAAGCGTAAACGTACTGCTCTTCACCGAGCAGTCAGAGCCGGCGTTCTCTATGGCCGCATCTATGATCAGCTGGGTGTCTGTCTTGTCGCCGTCGACGAAGAGTTCGTAGGCGGCGTATGAATCTTTATCCTCGGCGGCTGCGAAAAATTCCTTGGCAACCCCAATAACTTTTATGCGCTGCCGCATATCGTTTGTTGCCATTCCAGCGCTTAGCATAACGAGCAAAACGAAAAGAGCGACAAAGGTTCCAATAACAACCAGGGTAACCTTCAGTGCCGAGTGGTTTTTTACCGGTTTAGGCGCCGTAGGCACAGGAGCTTGGTTAGCAGGGTAGGCTTGAGGAGGTACTGGTGCATTCTGTGGCGTGGGCGGAGTTGCTGTTGGTTGGGGTTGATTCGGTTGGTTGTCCATGTTTCCTTATGCTCCTTGTGGTTTTACAAACTTCATTATATCATACGAAAAAACGAAGCTTGAGCTGGCCCGTATGCACTTTCTCCCGCCCGCGCTAGCCGAGCTGTATTGCGCTACCAACCCCATCCGTGGAAATTACATGAGTATCTGCTATTGTGCTCCGGTCGCAGAGAGCGGACAAAACCAATAGAATATGAGATAATACAGAACGTACTTATTGGTGGGCACATAAAATGTAGTGTGCTGTAGTGGATTTCTATGACTAAGATCAAGGATACGTACAAAGACGACCGTCCGCGTGAGAAGCTGATCAAATTTGGGTCGGAGAAGCTATCCGACCTGGAGCTCTTGATGGCCATCATCGGCAGCGGCAATAGCCAGGCCGATGTCGGGCAGATCAGCCGGCAGGTATTGAAGGTCATTCGCGCCAAAAACGGCGACCTAAATTACCAAGATTTGCGGCAAATCAAAGGCCTAGGCGAGGCCAAAGCCTCGGTCATACTAGCCAACTTGGAGCTAGCCAAACGCTACTTGCTGGAGGACGATCGCCCAGTGATCGATTCGTCTGACGCGGCTGTGGCGCAGCTATCAGATATCCGCAACAAGCAGCAAGAGCATTTCGTCTGCCTGACTCTTGATGGTGCCAATCGGCTGATCGCCAAGCGCACCATCACCATCGGCACGCTCAACTCCAGCCTCGTCCACCCGCGCGAAGTATTCGCCGACGCCATCACCGACCGCGCCGCCAGCATCATCGTCGCCCACAACCATCCATCCGGCTCACTCAGGCCGAGTGAAGCCGACAAACAAGTTACCAAAAAACTAGCCGACTCGGCCGAAATCCTCGGCATCAAACTCATTGACCATATCATCGTCACGAAAGACGAACACCGCAGTATTCTGTAGGGGCGCCAAGAAGTTCTACGCGCAAAAAAGTTGCACCATCGCCCGAAGCCACAGGTGTTCGCCGTGGTATAATTAATATATAGAGAACTAAACGTGAGGGTACGAATGTCAGACGAGCAAAAAGCCAACTTGCAGCGTCAGTTGTGGAATATTGCCAACGAACTACGGGGCAAGATGAATGCTGATGAGTTTCGCGACTATATATTGGGCTTCATTTTTTACAAATACCTGTCAGAAAAAATCTCCAGCTATATAGACAAAGATCTGCTGGCAAATGACGACTTGACGTACGATCAGCTAAACGACAACTCCGACAGAGACAAATACTTATCAGCAGTACGAAAAGCCACTGTCGACAAGCTCGGCTACTTCCTCAAGCCAGAGGAGTTATTTTCTAGCGTAGCCCGCAGCGCCGATACCAATGACGATTTGAATGAAGACCTGACCCGGATCCTCCACAACATCGAAAAGTCCACCATGGGGCACAAGAGCGAAGATGACTTCGATAAATTGTTTTCCGAGCTAGACTTAGATTCGAGCAAGCTGGGCAAAACCGTATCGGAGCGCAACAGACTTATCTCCAAAGTCCTCAAGCACCTAGACAAAATAGACTTCCAGCTAGAGGATTCCAAGATCGACATTCTGGGCGACGCCTACGAATACTTGATCAGCAAATTTGCGGCTGGTGCCGGCAAAAAAGCCGGTGAGTTCTACACGCCGCAGGAAGTTTCAGAGATATTGGCTCGCGTCGTGACGTTGGGCAAAGAAACTATCCGCGATGTCTATGACCCGACCTGCGGCTCAGGTTCTTTGCTGCTGCGTGTCAAAAAGCACGTCAAGGAAGTTCACAAAATCTACGGTCAGGAGCTAAATAACACCACGTACAACCTGGCGCGCATGAATATGATACTGCACGATGTTCACTATGCCGACTTTGATATCAAGCAAGAAGATACGCTAGAAAAACCGCAGCACATAGACCAACGCTTTGAGGCGGTGGTGGCCAATCCGCCATTTTCAGCTAAATGGTCGGCTGATCTGATCCATCTGCATGAAGATCGCTTTGCGCAGTATGGCGTGCTAGCGCCGAGCTCCAAAGCCGACTATGCGTTTATCACTCACATGATCCATCAGCTCGACGACAACGGCACGTTGGCAGTAGTCGCTCCGCACGGTGTGCTATTTCGCGGCGCGGCCGAGGGCAAGATTAGGCAATTCCTAGTAGAGCAGAAAAACTATCTAGATGCGGTGATCGGCCTACCGGCCAACTTGTTTTTTGGCACGTCGATACCAGCCTGCATACTGGTGTTCAAAAAGTGCCGTCAGCGTGATGAATCGGTGTTGTTTATAGAAGCCAGCCGCGAGTTTGAAAAAGATAAAAACCAAAACCGCCTGACTCATGAGAATATCGACAAAATCATCGGCACCTACGCCAATCGAGCAGAAATTGAGCGCTACTCGCACAACGCCAAGCTAGACGAAATTGCCGAAAACGACTACAACCTCAACATCCCGCGCTATGTCGACACCTTCGAACCCGAGCCAGAAATAGACCTCGACGAAGTTGCCGCTAGCATCAAACAAATCGACAAACAAATCACCGAAGTCGACGCCAAAATCGCCAAATACTGCGACGAACTCGGCATAGAAGGGCCGTTTTGATGAAGAAAGTTGTATACGTATTCATTGACGCCGCTAATCTCTGGGAGGTTCAGAAGGCAAAAGCTAAATTGCTCGATCTCGCGAAATTAAAAAAATATCTTAAATCAGAGCACAAGGCAGCAGAAATAAAAGTTTATTATTATGACGCCTACCCAAAAGAAGGCACTCGTGACCACAGTGTCAGTAGTAAACATAATTTCTATGTTTATCTTAAAAAAGGACTAAAGTTTATAGTTCGCACAAAACCTCTCAAGCAAATCATCATAGACGCCAAACTCGGTACAGTTATAGAAAAAGGCAATATGGACGTTGAGATGTCGATAGACGTCGTTAACCAGATAAACAAATACGACGAGGCGATATTCTTCTCGGGGGATTCTGATTTTCTGGCCCTAATACGATTTATTCATAGCCGCAACAAAAAAGTTTATATCTATTCATCGCGTAATAATATTTCTTCGGAACTAAGGACTGGCGGTGATGGCTATAAAGACACTCTAAAGATCAAAAGCAATATATGGCGAAAGGACATAAAGCGCCGTGATTAGCAGTTTATCGGGTAAGCATAAAAACAGCCCTCGATTAGGAGGGCTGCTCTTGGATGTGATACCCCGACGGTTTGAAGCAATTCAACCATTGGATGCTGGGATTATAGCAAAAATACTGCAAAAAATCAATCCGGTAAGGTAAGCAAAAGGCTGGCGAAAAATGACTAAACCACTGAAAGTGAACCCCTACAGTGCAGAAAACTGGCTACGGGACATCCATAAAGACATACTATTTTATCTAAAAAGCTCGAATCAGAGAGAAAGCTCTATGATTAAGGATATACAATCGCCAATGTATACAAAAAGTCAGGTCAAGGGTGCGATCAGGGATTTAGCTAGTGCGGGGTTGGTAAAGAAAGAAAAAGATTCATCCACTGAGCCACATGCATCTTCCGAGGATATTGTATATAGGATTACGACATCAGGCCAGCGGGCTATAGCGAACAACTTAACAGCAAGGTATAGCGTTAATAATTTTTCGCATATAACAAATTCAAATATTTCTAATCAATCAAGTAATGTCTGCCAGAATCTGGACGTGCAGGCTTTAGACCAGGACCTTAAAGATAAAATACAAGAGCTAGGAATCGCTATTGAGAAAAGAGATTCCAGCGGCATAAAGAAGGCTTTTGCGTATATTGCTGATAAGTCTGTCGATATAGCAATAGCAATATTGACGCGAGGAATATTGTCA
Organism: Candidatus Saccharimonadota bacterium; assembly: GCA_002746885.1. Taxonomy (GTDB): domain Bacteria; phylum Patescibacteriota; class Saccharimonadia; order Saccharimonadales; family UBA4665; genus JAGXIT01. Next base: position 112,399 of record PDRS01000006.1, on the reverse strand, counting down.
TGAACTTAACAGAAAAGGAAAGAATACCACAGCTTCGTTTTCCTGAGTTTTCGGGTGTGTGGGAAAGAAGTAAATTTAGAAACGTATTTGATAGAGTAACGAGAAAGAATAAAGAAAATAGCCAAAACGTCTTAACGATATCTGCTCAACACGGTCTAGTAAGCCAGGAAAGATTCTTTTCTAAGGTGGTGGCTGCCAAGGACATAACGAATTATTACCTACTTCATAAAGATGATTTTGCGTATAACAAAAGCTACTCCAGCGGCTATCCGATGGGGAAATAGCGAGATACAGAAAGTTGCCCAAGAAGGCGCTAGAAACCATGGTCTACTAAATATAGGCGTTGAAGACTTCTTTAATATAGAATTACGCATTCCGGAAAAAGCGGAGCAGGAAAAGATTGCGGATTTTTTGTCGGCTGTTGATCAAAAAATCGACCTAGAAAACCAAAAACTAGAAAACCTAGAAAAGTACAAAAAATCCATCACCCAACAAATACTCACCCAAAAACTCCGTTTTTCGGAATTCACAGGATTGATAAATATGAAAAAGATCAAAGACTGCAAAGGGATAACGGTCAAGAAAGGCAGAGCCCTAAGCTCAAGTGACTTAGTTAGTGGTAACTATCCCGTTGTTGCAGGAGGAAAGACGAGTCCATATTCGCACAATGATTATACAAACGAGAATGCAGTAACTATTAGCGCGAGCGGGGCTTATGCTGGATATATCAGTTATCACAAGGGCAGGTTTTGGGCATCAGACTGCAGTGTGGTTGAGTGTGATCATAATTATAATGATATGGTTTTCGTCTATAACGCTCTGCTGATTAATCAAGGGGATATATACTCATGTCAAACTGGCGGAGCTCAGCCCCACGTTTATCCTGATAATATAAAGAATATAAGAATTTGGTTACCTGAGCTAGATGAGCAGCAAAAAATCGCCGGTTTTCTATCTAGCATCGACGAAAAAACCGACCTACAAAAAACCAAGCTCGACCACCTCAAAACCTTCAAAAAGTCATTACTACAAAGGATGTTTGTATGAAAAGAATTAAAAACAATTGGACGGAACGAACATATAAATACTTGAGGCTCCAGAAACAAGATTTTCTAGACATAGATGATTTAATCAATAATTGCGGTTCTATGCTCACAGAGATCGAGGCAAGATTTATTAATGATAGCGATCGGTATTCGATAGCGGGTTTTGAAGAGTTGTTTTCTAAGAGCAATAAAATAAGAAGTTTTGAAATATCGATTAAAAATGAAGATGACTCCTGCTTTGATTATGTAAAAATTAGTTCTTCGAGATCATACGTTTTGGACTTAATTTATTATTCAAGTCATGCAAAAGAAACTGAATTGAGCGGCCTGTATATCTCAATCCAGAGCTTATTGGCGAAGAAAGAAAATGACTTATGGATCAAGACTTTGTCTTATATGAATTTTACTGGCAGAAACATATTACCGCTTGCGACGATACTTCTTCTTGCTCTTGCTCTTGACGCAAAAACAAAGTACCCCTTCTGGGCGGTTTACATGACTTTGACCTCCCTGTATTGTATCATCGAACTGATCCCCATTCTGCTGAAGACCGGTACAAGAAGGGCCAACAAGACTTTAAAGAGTGAAAACAATCCTACCATTGAAAAGATAAAAGCAGAGGCGCCAGTAATATTACTATGGGCTTTACTGGGGGCTATTGTAGCTGAAGTGCTTAGGATTTTGGTAGAGCTGCTAAAAAATTATTTCACAAAATGAAGCAACATTTTTAATCAAAAGCGTATGGCTATCCAATCCGAATCACAACTAGAAAATGAATTATTAGCCCGGCTTGAGGCACAGGGCTATGAGCCGGTGTATTTGGGGGATGAGGCGGCAGTTGTCGATAATTTTCGTAAACAGTTGGAGCTGCACAACGACGTTAGCCTGAGCGATGGAGAGTTCAAGCAAATCCTCAACCATGTGTCCAAAGGCAATGTTTTTGATAAAGCCGAGTTGCTGCGCGATAAATTTAGTCTGAAGCGTGACGACGGCTCCAGCAAAAACATCGAGTTTTTGCAGATGACCAAGTGGTGCCAAAACACGTTTCAAGTTGCTAACCAGATAACCATCAATGGTAAATACGAAAACCGCTACGACGTGACCATCCTCATCAATGGCTTGCCACTCGTACAAGTCGAGCTGAAACGGGCCGGTATGGAGCTAAAAGAAGCTTTCAATCAAGTCAATCGCTACCGGCGCCATTCGTACAGCGAAAACTATGGCTTGTTTGATTTTATCCAAATATTTGTCATCAGCAATGGCGTCAACACCAAGTATTATTCCAACACGGTTGGCTACGACAACGCCAAAAAAGACTCATACAAATTTACCAGCTTTTGGGCCGATAGAGACAATCAGCGAATATCTCGGCTAAGTGAATTTGCCGACACGTTCCTCGAGAGATGTCACCTGGCAAAGATGATCTGCAAATACACAGTGCTGACAACCAACAAAACCTTGCTGGTGCTACGGCCGTATCAATTCTACGCAGTCGAAGCCATAGTCGAGAAGGTCGAAAACAGCCAGCGCGGCGGCTATATCTGGCATACGACTGGTTCGGGCAAGACGTTGACTTCATTCAAGGCCAGCCAAGTCCTGATAGACAACCCAAACACCTACAAAGTGATGTTTGTGGTCGATCGCAAAGATCTAGACAACCAAACAGTACGCGAGTTTAATAGCTTTCGCAAAGGCAGTGTCGACACGACGACAAACACTAGCAACCTAGTCAAGCAATTTAACGATCCTGACAACAAGCTCATCGTTACCACCATCCAAAAGCTAAACACCGCTATCAGCAGAGAACGCCACCAGCTAAAGATGGGGCAAAACAAAGATGCGCGAATCGTGTTTATTTTTGACGAGTGCCATCGTAGCCAGTTTGGTGAGACGCACAAGCGTATAACCGAGTACTTCGACAACTACCAGATGTTTGGTTTTACTGGCACACCGATTTTTAAGGAAAATGTCGCCAGCAATTCGCTCGGCAAAAGGACGACAGCAGATTTGTTTGGCGACAGGTTACATGCCTATACCATCATCGATGCCATAAATGACGAAAATGTACTGAAGTTTTCGGTCGAGTATTATTCGGGTATCCGCTACAACGGCGAGGCAGCCGACGAAGACGAGCTGATGGCCGGAAATGTCGATGTCAAAGAGGAATAGCCACAATTTTCAGCTATCAGGCGAACGAAGATGACAAAGACGCCGATGGGATGCTCGATCAAGACATCGACCTAGATAGCTCAAAGCTGAACCATCATTCACGCGATAAATTAGAAAGCTACATCGCTGATTATAATCAAATGTTTGGATCAAATTACACCACGCGCGACAGCAAAAGTTTTTACGATTACTACCGCAACATCGCCGATCGAGTCAAGGCTCGCGAAATCGATATATTGATAGTCGTAAACATGTTTTTGACTGGATTTGATAGCAAAACGCTCAATACTCTATACGTTGACAAAAACCTAAAATACCATGGTCTGATCCAGGCATACTCGCGGACGAACCGTATTCTAAACGAGCTAAAATCGCACGGTAATATCGTTGCGTTTCGCAATCTCAAGAAAAATACCGACGAAGCGCTGAAACTATTTGCTGACAAAAACGCCGAAGAAACTGTTTTCGTAAAACCGTATCAAGAGTATGTTGATATGTTTAACCAGCGGGTGGCTAGGCTTCGGGCGATAGCCGATAGTCCAGATGCAGTTGATGGGTTGGTCGGCGAGGAACAAAAAGAAGAGTTTGTGAAGAGTTTTCGCCAGCTGCTCAAGCTCAAAAACACGCTGGTGTCATTTGCGGAGTTTGTCGAAGATGACGTCGATGTCAACGACCAAGAATTTGAAGAATACAAGAGCAAATACTTGGATATATACGACATCGTGGCCAGAGATACCGAAAAAGTCTCAATACTTTCTGACCTTGATTTCAACCTAGAGCTGATCCGCCGCGATGAAGTTAACGTTGGCTATATACTGCGGCTGATAGCCCAGATGGTTGGCGCCAATGATAAAAAGCAACAAGAAGTCAAAAACACCATCGACAACCTGATGAACGCTGAGCCAAAACTGCGTAGCAAGCGTGAGCTGATCGAGCAGTTTTTGAAGACCACCTTGCCGAATATCGAGCAGTCCGGCGATGTCGAGGCTGAATTTTATAGTTTTTGGAATGAACAAAAACGAGCGAAGTTTGACGAGCTTTGTACTGAGGCTGGCCTAGACAAGGCTCAAGCCGAGCAAATAATCGCAACGTATCTCATGAGGGGCGAAAAACCTCGCGACCACGAAATTGCCGAATCACTAATCAAAAAACCGTCGATTCTAGAACGAGACACCTTGCTGAGCAGGGTCAAGGAATTGCTTAATAACTTCTTGAGTGTGTTTGTTGATAGCATGTAGTTCCACGCTTGAGCCGCTAATACGTCAATCGACGTTTGGCGGTTTAATGAGCTGATTCGCAGCCGTTCGCATAGGGGGGCATTACGCTTGAGGTAAAAGCATGATTTTGTTAAAATAAACCAATAAGTATCAAAGGGGTATAAGCAAAGGGGTATAAAATCAAAGTTTTTTATTCACCCAAAACCCTTATCTTGCTAGCTTGCCTAGTCCTTGCAGCTATTTTATTCTATCTGACGCCAGTTAGGGTGCCCGTCAACGGACAGCTGTATAGTCAGGCGAATCAGCCAGTGAGCGAAGGGTACTATGATATTCGACTCGTGGCGTACGATCAGCAGACGGGCGAACGGCTGATCAGTCAGGATTTTGTCGATACGTATGTGCGCGCCGGCGTGTACAACCTCGATCTCAAACTGCCTCGGTTTGCGTCAGAGAGCGTCAGCTATTTACAAATCTGCCGGTCAACACAGCCGACAGACAAAGCCGACGGCGTCAGCAAGATTGATTCCAATGATTGTGAGCGACCTGTCAAAGAGCAAAAAGCCTATCCATACGCCGAATGCCCGCAGCTACTGGCGCTAAACAGGTCTGGTGGTATCGGCGGGATGCTCGGCGAAAGCTCGCTCCAGTTGAGCGATCGTTGCGCGGCAAAAGCTGGTCTGGCCGATTCGAAAGCCGCCGAAAAGCTTGCTCCCTCCACGGCAACCGCCCCATCGGTGATGCGGCTCAACCGATTGGCGGCAGGTGACGCGGACGATTTGCGCGGTGCAGATGGTAAAGATGGGGTTGACGGGAGAGACGGCATAGATGGTATCGACGGTCAAGACGGCCTCCCTGGCGCGCCAGGCCTTCCTGGTGCACAAGGCCCAGCTGGTCCTCCAGGAGCACCTGGCGATCCAGCTAGTGATGATCAAACCCTCTCGCTCAATGGCCTGAACATCCTCTCTATCAGTGGTGGTAACAGCGTCGATCTATCATCTTTCATGGACAACACAGACACACTTGCTAGTCTAGCCTGTGCTCCTGCTCAGTCAATCATCTACAGCGGTGGTGCTTGGATTTGTGGTGCCGTAGCAGACAGCACCGTTGATCTATCTCCTTACCTCGACAACACTGACACCCTCGCCGCTCTCTCCTGTGCTAGCGGGGAAGTAACCAAATGGAATGGTAGTGCCTGGGTCTGCGCCGTTGACATAGACACCGACACCAACACCCAGCTCACCGAAGCTGAAGTAGATACCTACGTCGCCAACAATGGCTACCTCACCAGTGAAGTCGATGGTTCCACCAGCAACGAACTCCAAGACCTCAGCTACAATACCGGCACCCAGATCCTCTCCCTCAGCGAATCTCTCGCTACCGTCGATCTCTCCGGCCTCCTAGATAACACCGACAACCAGAACATCGCTCTCTCTAGTAACATCCTCACCCTTGCTAACGGTACTGGTGCAGACAGTACAGTCGACCTCACACCATACCTCGACAATACCGATACCTTAGCCAGCCTATCTTGTTCTAACAGCCAAGTTGCCCAATGGAATGGCAGCTCCTGGGTCTGTGCTAACGCTACTGTAGATACTGACGACCAAACCTTGACGCCCAAGCTATCTCCCTCACCGGCAACACCGTATCCATTACTGGCAATGGTAGTACAGTAGACCTCACACCATACCTAGATAACACTGACGACCAAACTCTATCCTATGACACGGCCACTTTGGAGCTAACTATAGCTGATGGCAATACAATAACTCTTCCGACCGCATCATCAACCCAGACTGGATTATTGACGAGCGCTGCTTGGAATAGCTTTATAGCTCAGCTGAACAGCAAAGAAGAGATATTATCATTTGGTGATGGGATAACTCGAACTGGTAATAGTGTTAGCCTGATGAGCTGTGGTGCAGGCCAAATATTACAAAGAGATGCTTCCGGTAGTAGCTGGGTCTGCGCTAGCCAGGTGGTCGACACTGACACTACGTACAGTGCCGGCGATGGACTGCAGTTGACTGGCACAACGTTTAGCATCAATTCGCCAACTTGTACTGGTACGGATAAGCTACAGTGGACTGGCTCGGCTTTTGTCTGCTCGGCTGATATTGATACGCAACTGAGCGAGGCAGAGGTTGATGCATATGTTGCAAACAATGGCTACCTAACGAGCTATACCGAGACCGATGGCGTCATTGGCAATGAGGTGCTCGATGCGACAGCGGATCAGGGCTTGGCCAGGAGCGGCAGCGGTACGGCGGCTGATCCGTATACGCTGGGCTTGAGGGGCGATTGCGCTGCTACGCAGGTGCTGCAATATAACGGCAGTATCTGGCAGTGCTCCAACGCCGGCACGGGTGACATTATTGATGGCGGCAACACCACCGGCGCAACAGTCATAGTTGGCACTAATGACGCCCAGAATCTAGAGTTTGAGACAGGTGGCGTCAGCCGAATGTTTATTGACACAGATGGCGATGTCGGAGCTGGCGGCACAAACAGTAATGTTAACTCGCGGCTATATGCCGAAGATAGTATTACTACTGGCACGATACCTGGCACTGGCACCGGCTATGGACCGTATACCTTTGACGCCGATAATGACGCTGATGAATCAGCTTGGACTTTTGATGCTCCAGGCGCCTCTGGACTGAATGCTAGCGGTGCGCGTCGATGGGTTCATGACACTAACGACACTCCATCAAGTGGTGTCGGTCCAACTTCGGGTCAAGGCGGATCCCCAGACGGCTATGTCTATACAGAAGCTAGCAACCCAACAGCTTTTAATGATGTCTTTACCATGACTCATGATGCAACAATCGATGCCGCGACTTCTAGCTGGCAGGTGGATTTTTATTGGAATCAGCGCGGTAATGCTAATACAGCGATCGTTAATGTCCAGACCAACGAAGCTGGCGCAGGCTGGGTTACTAGGGGTACCTATGGAAGTGGTGGCCCAGATGTACCGTCTAATGGCGCACAGAAGTGGAATTTCGAGAGTCTGAATCTGACCGGAGTGATCAGCGATGCCTCAACTCAAATTCGGTTTGAGGTAGTGATGCCAGCGTCTGGCACAATGTGGAATAACGACTTCGGTCTCGACACAATCACGCTTGTTAATTTGACTGGTAATGCGGTCTATGGCGACAACGTATTTGAAGCTTACAATGCCAATAATACTCAAGATGTCGACCTGCTTGTGTTGAGGAGCGATGTTGGCGATGTCGGTGACGTAAAATTCCGCGTCGATAGCGACGGCGACGTGTATTCCGACGGGGTAAATTATATCGGTGCTGGCGCCGACGTAGCAGAGAAATACAAGAACCATGACGGAGCTAAGCCAGGCGATGTCGTTGCGTTTGTCGACTCGCGCACGGTAGCGAAAACGAGCGAAGTCGCTCAGTCGACGCTCGCTGGCGTCGTGTCGACCAAAGCGGGCGTGGTCTTGGACTCAGATGTCGATGGCGTGCCAGTTGGTCTTGTTGGTCGCTTACCAACCAATGTTTCGATGGCGGCGGGTGAAATCAAGCTGGGTGATTTCTTGACCAGCGGCCCAGGCGGCGTTGCCCAGAAAGCGACTCGATCTGGCCCTGTCATTGGTCAGGCAATGGAGGGCGCGACTCAAGACGGACAGATTGATGTATTCGTGCACCTGGGCTACTGGTACGAGCCAGTCCAGCTTGACCTCGACAGCATTTTTGATCCCAGTCAACAAGCAACGTCTGTCCTGAACGATCAGCCAGAGACAAGCAATATCGACCAATCACTGCAGGTTATATCTGAAAATGGCAATACCGCTGGCCTTGCCAGCCAGATAGAAGGTGGTTTCAAAACGCTGTACGATCAGCTCTCAGGCATAACTGACAGAGTCGCAGTGCTAGAGAACTGGCAACAACAATCAGCCGACGCGCAAGCGAAACCGACGGCCGATGCGGCGGACGACACAGGTCAGTCGCCAGTGATACTCACCAGCAACGAGCTTGAGCAAACGTTTAGTCTCAAAGACAACAAGCTCGAGATATTAGCGGCCCGATTGTTTGTGAAAGATGTTACAGTTGGCGGTCAGCTGCTGCTAACTGAGGATTACGCTGGCCAAGCGACAATTCCTGCGGGCGATACATCGTACGACGTGACATTCAATCAGCCGTTCGCCAGCCAGCCAAGCGTGGTCGCGAGCCCGCGAAACTTCATCGACCAAGGCTGGCGCATCAGCGAAGTGAGCAAGAATGGTTTCCGCATAGAGCTGCAAGCACCCCAAGAAACAGCAACAGATTTCAGCTGGCAAGTCACTACAACAAATGAGCAGTAATGGTATACTGGTACAGGTAATTATAGGGAGAAAACATGGCAGCTGAGGATCAAGAAAAAGCAACTGGCAACAGTAAGGCGCAAAGCACGAAAGCAAAAATGTTCATCATGATTTTGGTGATCATCTCGCTGCTTGGTCTAACCGGCTACTTTTGGAATGAAGCGCGTCAGGCAAAATCACAAACACCGCAGGCGGCGCAGGAGCGTAACACCAAAGAAACCAAAAAAGTCCTCGCCAAACTCAAAAAAGTGCTGCTGGTTGACGATAAAAATGATCCAACCGTTGCCCGTATAGACAACCCCGAAAAGCTCAAAAAAGACAATCCAGAATTTTACAAAAACGCCCAAAAAGACGACTACATTATCGTGTACAAACAGCGGGCAATTATCTTTCGATCAAACGATCATGGGCGAATCATCAACATCGCGCCCATCGTCAACACTGGCGAAATTAAAAACGACAAAAAACCTGCTCCCGAAGAAACAAAGGCAGAATAAAACACTCTGAGCCATCGTCTAGGATTATTTTTCCGATGCTCGAAACGCAGTAGTTTGGCTGCCGCGGTTAATAGGTGTTGCGCGAGAGGGTGATACGTTACGTGCACCATTCCTCGGTGCTATGTGAGCGTGATATAGTTGACTCATGAGCATGTATTTGGTCACTGGCGTCGTCAAACGTTTTCCGGGCAAGCTGGGCTGGTACTATGTTGAGCTAGATGACGAGTTGGCTGAAAAATTCAGAGATCGTATCAAAACTATATGGCCGAAACTCCTGGCTGCAAACTTCACAGTCAACCAGACGCACTGGAGCAGCTCAATCATGCCTATCAAAGACGGTCCGCTGTTTATAGCTCTGCCAGCCAAGATCCGCAAGGCCGAGAAACTAGAGCTAGGCCAGACGGTCACCATTGAGTTTTCGATCAAATCGCAAGTATGAGAGCCAAGCACCTGCTCCAACCGCCCTGAGGACGAATCTCGGGGCAAAGAGTAACGCCCGTAAGTAGCTATGTACAGACCGAAAACGGCACTGCGGTCCCGTCCCGCGTAGCGGACCAATGAGCCGTCCAAAACATGCTATACTGATGCAAAATGACCTGGGCACTACTTACTTTACTGGCAATCACTGCGAGAGCAACACTTAGTATTGCTACCAAAATTTTAAGCAAAGACGTCGAAGTATCAGCGACGACGCATTCTGTGCTTTTGACTATGACGGCAACTATCCTTTCTTTGGTGGTAGCTCCTTTTGTTGGCGGCATTTCGTTCTCGGGCGTCGACCAGTATTGGTTGCCGATCGCTATTATAATCATGTCACAGTCATTTGCTAACGTACTATTTTTCTTGGGGGTAAAGAGACTTGATGCCGGCACTGCTCAGGTTGCTTTTTCTTCAATTTTGGTTTGGGGCGCGTTGCTGTCGGTTCTGTTCTTGGGTAGCGTTTTTTCGTGGGCACAGCTAGCGGGCATCTTGCTTATGATGGTGGCGATTTTGCTGGTGCAGTACAAGGGCGGAAAAATCGATATGAGTTCAGGTGTTTTGTACATTGTCGGATCGGCGGTTTTGTATGCCGTTTTTCAGGTGGCTAGCGCAGATATCTCAAAAGTCGTTAGTACGGGAGCGTACCTACTCATGGCTTACTTGGGTCCTAGTTTGGTCGTTGGGCTTGTCTACCTGTCGCAACTCAAAAAAGATTTGCCTCTCGTCCGAGACCAGCTAAAAAAGACCTCAACGAAAACGCTGTTTGCGGGCGGAGCAAGCATGCTTTATTTTGTGTTTAGTTATGCGGCATACAAAAATGCCCCCGATAGCGGAGTAGTTGTGGTTCTCCTGACATCTCAGGTGGTTCTATCTGTAATATTTGGCATTGTGTTTTTGAAAGAAAAAGACAACCAAACCCGAAAATTACTGGCCGGAATTTTAGCCTTCGCTGCAGGAGCACTGATAAAAAACTAGGCCATACCTCAAACGGTTGCGTTGTAATACTTTTTGACGGTTTTGTAATCGTGCTTATCACGGTCCAGAGCCGCGAGTGCCTCTTCTTGATCAAACCAGCCGACTTCTGTCGTTTCGCTCTCGTCAAAATCTATAACTGTCGGAATATCATCTGACGTGACAGCATACGTAATGATTGTCGAATGAACGCCATTTTCCACCATGCTATGAACGGCCAAAACTTCCTGCGCGTTGATGCCGAAACGCAATTCCTCTATGAACTCCCTCGCCAGAGCATTGGCCGGATGTTCGCCGAACTCTGCATGACCGCCTGGAATATGCCATTTGCCGGGTGCAATTTTTTTGGTGGTTGACCGTTTGGCGAGCAGGACTTTGCCGTCTTTTGCGAGCAAACCCGACACGACAATTTTTTGAGTTTGCATATCTCTCGGAATACCTTTCTTGACCATACGTTGGCTACATTATACCTCAAGAAACAGCGCACACTACGAGATGCGCGGCAAGCTAAAGATGTCCGCATAAGGTGTGCTATAGTAAAAGCATAAGCAGCAATAGCGAGCAGAAAGCGAGTGGGCAGCATGAAAAAAGCAACGAGCAAGTCAAAGACAAAAGCAAAAACAGTAGCAAAACACGCGCGTATCAAAACGCTCGCCATTATGAATATCGTGCTATTTGCGGCGACCATCGTCGTGAATACGCTAGGCGCACTTGGGTTCATCAACGACAGCTCGCAGTCTGACGTGTCGAAAATGTTTCCGACAATGATCACGCCAGCTGGTTTCACATTTAGTATCTGGGGTGTGATTTATACGGTGATAGGCGTGAGTCTGCTCGTCATGCTCGCTAAACATCGGCAAAAAGACCATCAAAAGCAAATCGAGAGCATCTCGGTTTTGTTTTGGCTGTCGTGCGCGATCAATATGCTTTGGATCATAGCCTTTGACTACCAGATTATGTGGCTTTCGGTGGTTTTGATCGTGGCGCTTTTTGCGTGCGTACTGAGCATCATCAAACGACTGGCGGCGCTGCATCCGCGCGCCGAAACGACTGCGACGCTTGGTTTCGGGCTCTATGGCGGCTGGCTAGCGATTGCGTCGGTGGTGAACGTTTGCGCGTTTTTGGTTTCTCAGGGCTTTCAATTCTGGAGTCAGGAGCAGCTGTTCTATACCGTTTTACTGGCTGTCTTTGTCGTCGGCGTACTTTTCCTGACAAAAGTGCACAAAAACACGCTATTCAACATGGCGATCGCCTGGGCGTTTTTCGGTATAGCACAGCAAGCGTCGGTTGAGGAATATAGCTATTTGTATAGCGTTTTGGTGATCGGAATTGCGCTGCTCGTGCTCAGCAGCGGCGCAAATTTACGCAAAAAGCTCTCGCAGTAGACGCATAAACGCAGCGAAAAAGCACCGCCGCCACGCACATCGTAGTGTTCGGGGTTAGTACGTTTGAAAAAGCGAAGACGATAGACGACGAAACAAAACTCTATTCACAATTCGCTAGTGGGCGCGATGCAAAAACTGAGCGAGTTTAAACAGAGGTTTAGCTGTTAAATAATACAAAGACTATCTTAGAGTTTCAGCTTGAATTAAGAGTAATCCCTAACTAGATCTTCGAGCTTGGCAACTATAGTCGAATCTTCCAGTGTCGAGATATCCGCGGTGACTGGCTCGGCGCTGGCTATGTGTCTCAGTATACGCCTGAGGATTTTGCCGCTACGAGTTTTCGGCAAGCCGGGGGCTACAAAAATTTGCGAGACTTGAACAACGGGGCCGAGATGAGTTTTCAAGAGCTGGTTGAGCTGGGTGGCTAGAACAGACTCTTCGATATTTTGACCGTCTTTTAGGACTACAAAAGCGACGATTTTTTCACCGCGAATATCGTCTGGCACGCCGACAACGCCAGACTCAGCGACGGCTGGATGGTCGGCGAGGGCTGATTCGACTTCGGCGGTACCAACCCTGTGCCCAGCGGTATTGATAACGTCGTCGACTCGACCGGTTATGACGATGTAGCCGTCCTCGTCTTTGTAGGCGCCATCGCCCGAAAAGTAAACTGGCTGACCGTTTTTGGAAACGGTTTTGAAGTAAGTGCCTTCGTAGCGTTTCGGCGCACCCCAAACGCCGCGTAGCATCGATGGCCACGGTTTTGTGATGCAGAGCAAACCTTTTTCGCCGTCGGGCGTCGGGCTGCCGTCTTTTTCGAGGATCTCAACAGCTAGGCCGGGTAGGGGGAGCGTAGCTACGCCTGGTTTCAGCGGCGTTGCGGCTGGCAAAGGCGTGATGATATTGCCGCCAGTCTCGGTTTGCCACCACGTATCGACTATCGGGCAGTTGCCGCCGCCGACTACATCGTAGTACCATTGCCAGGCTTCGGGGTCGATCGGTTCGCCGACGGTTCCTAGGACTTTCAGACTACTCAGGTCGTGGTTTTTTGGTAGGTCAGCGCCACTTTTATGAAGCATGCGGATGGCGGTCGGGGCGGTGTAGAATTGATTGGCCTTGTGCGCCTCGATCATCTTCCACCAACGAGCGGCGTCTGGGTACACCGGTACGCCTTCGTACATCACCGTCGTTTGGCCTAGGGCAAGCGGACCATATATGACGTAGGTGTGGCCGGTTATCCAGCCGACGTCGGCCGTACACCAGAAAATGTCGTCTGGTTTGCTGCTAAACACATGCTCGGTTGTCCACTGCGCCCAAAGCATGTAGCCAGCCGTGCTATGAACTATGCCTTTGGGTTTGCCGGTGCTGCCGGACGTGTGTAGTACAAATAGCTCGTCTTCGCTGTCCATTACTTCTGGTTCAAGGTCGGCGGACTGTTTTTCGACCAGCTGGTCGTAGTCAAAATCTCGATCATTCTGCCAGTGTAGTTCGGCGGCTTCGCCTTGGCGTGATAGATGCGGCACGACTAGGACTTTGGCGTGTAGGTGGGGCGCTTTTTTGAGCGCGTCGTCGACAGTTGGTTTCAAAAAATAGGTTTGGCCGCGCCTACACGCACCGTCGGCGGTGATGATCAGCTTGGCGTCGGTATCGATGGCTCGTTCGGCCAAAACTTCGGCAGAAAAACCGCCAAATACCACTACATGTATAGCGCCTAGACGAGCGCAGGCCAACATAGCTATGGCTGATTCTGGTATCATCGGCATGTACAGTACGACTCGGTCGCCTTTGCCTATGCCGAATTCTGTTTTCAGTGTGTTAGCTAGTTGGTTGACCTTTTCTAATAGCTGCTTGTAGCTAAACGTTTTGACTGCACCCTGTTCGCTTTCCCAGATGAGCGCGGTGTGATCGCCGTTTTTTTCGATGTGTCTGTCGAGACATAGGTAGCTAGCGTTTAGCGTGCCGCCAGCAAACCATTTATAGAACGGTGCGCCAGAGTCGTCGAGAATGGTGTTCGGCGGTGCAAACCAGTCGATGTACCTGTCGGCTAACTGGCTCCAGTAATTTTCTGGGTCGGCTTCGGCCTTTTCGACGAGCTGGCGGTATTTTTCGAGCGAGTTGATCTCGGCTTCGGCTTGTAACGAATCTGGTGGTAGGTAAACGTTTGACATGGACTCATTATAGCAAGGTCAGTGAGTCCGTGGTTGACCCACAGAAATCGTATCAAAAACTATGCAGGAACGATTCATCTCATGGCGCTATCGCGACGAGAAAAAAGGCGAGATGCAGCGAAAGCGTAATATAAAGCACGCCGGTTTTTTGACGAATTGCCGCGAAAAGACATCCCAGTGCAGTGATCGCCATCGCCGCCTGTGGGCTCGCAAACTTGTCCGAGAGTAGAACGATATGAGCCGCGTAAAACAACAGCCCCGTCAGCACAACCGTCCAAATTGGCGAAAATCTTTTCTGTAGATAGTGCTGCAAAAGCCCGAACGTGGCGTATTGCTGCATCGTCACATTAACAAGCGACATCAAAAGGTAGAGCCAGGCTGGTTCGCCAAACACAGATTGGCTTATGCCGCCAGCTCGAAACGGTACGGCTACTGCCAGTAGCGCCACGCCAACGAGCAGGTACCGACTCCAGTGTCGACTGAATAGCTTTGCGCTAACCGAACGATGTGTCAAAAATAGCGTTGCCGTCACAAGTGTGCCAAGCGCTATATCGATCAGTAGACTGATCTTCGACTGATCGGGAAAGAGCCACTGGCCAATACTCCATGGTGCCACCGCAGGAATCAACGCCCACACAAAAAGCCAAACGCTGATGATCAAAACGTACGTCAAAAGTTTCGGCGAATTGTCGTTTCGAACAGACTTCACGCCATTTATTGTACTACGGATGATGAATTGGCAGCCAAGAGCACAATCTATATTTATACAGGCTTTAAAAACGTATCATATGCTAAGCATAATCGTATCATTTTGATACGATTATCGAAGTGATATGATACAAAGAATAATAAAATTGCCGCATGAAGTAACAGACGGAAGAACATGAAAACCACGCAAGCCCCAGACATCGAAAAAATCGTACGCTACATTCGCGACAATGTAGACCGAGACATTACGCTGGACGATATTTCTAAACACGCAAGTTATAGCAAATACCATTTGTCTCGCGAGTTCAAAAAACAAACTGGCTGCTCTATAAAGCAATACATCGAAGCCATCAGGATAGAAAAGGGCATCGAAAAAATCATGGACGACCAGGGTTCAATCACGCGCGTTGCCTTTGATGTCGGCCACAAAAGTCCTGGTACTTTCTCGAGCACGTTCAAGAGCCAGACCAAACTCTCGCCCAAAAAGTACCACTCCGAATCGACCCGAGCCTACAAATTCTTGACCAAATGGATCAAAAAGAACGACGTGCTAGTCCATAACGAAAGCTCGGCAAAAACGGGCAACAGTGTATCGGTTCGGGTGATCTATCCGCCGAGGCACGCTCACAAAATCACTTGCGTCGGCTTGTTTCGTACGGCTATCCCAAAAGGCGAGCCAGTTGTGGGCGTGGCAACGACAGACAAGTTAGAAATCACGCTGGATAATGTGCCAAATGGCCGCTATTACCTTTTGGCCTGCGAAATACTAGAGGATTTAACTGTACTAAAAAATTACAACCTAGATAAAAACCACCGCCAGGCTATACTTTCGCCGATCACATTTAGCGGCAACTCGCGACATTGCTTTGATCTTACGATGAGAAAACCAATCGATAGCGATCCGCCGATCACCATCAACGTCCCAGCCATGCTGATGCGATCGTTCGCCATCAAAAGCAAGAAAAACCGCAATTCATGATAAGAAATAATTTTTCAAAAAGGATATAATCATCTGTACAAATACATAACTACGGAGAAGCTCGTGTGGAAAAAACAAGTAACGATAAAGACTAAGGCAACGCCAGAACAGGTCTGGAAACTTTGGTCCGATGTAGACAACTGGAACAGCTGGGACACTCAAACTGAATACTCTTCTCTCAATGGAGACTTCGAGGTTGGCACAGAGCTGATCATAAAACCAGCAGGAGGACCAAAATCAAAATGTAAATTGATCGAAGTAAGCCCCAAAAAATCTTTCACGGTTCTCGGGTCACTCCCCCTCACCAAGATGTATTTCATACACGAACTAGAAAAGAAAGGTTCGGAGACCTCGATCACTCATAGCGTTGAGATGAAAGGGCCTTTGACCTTTATGTTTTCAAGAATCATCGGCAAGAATATGGAAGAAGAGCTAAAAGAAGCCATGGACAACCTATCAAAAATGGCCGAAAATAGCTAAGTATAATTTAACTTTTGCTAAATAAATGTAATAAATAAGGAGAACAAAATATGAGAAATCCAATTGAATGGGTAGAGATCGCTACAACCGACCTCGAAAGGGCAAAGACATTTTACGAAAAAGTGTTTGGCCTAGAATTTCAATATATTGAAATGCCTGGCGAGAAAATGTACGCCTTTGGGGCAGGGGACAAAAATTCACCCGGCTCATGTGGAGCTTTGGTGCAAACAGATGGTAATAAGCCAAATGCAGACGGCACAATTGTGTATTTTGGTTGTGAAGATCTGACAGTTGAACTGGCCCGCGCCGAAGAAGCTGGTGGAAAAGTCGCTGTGCCAAAGACAGACATTGGTGAGTTTGGTTTCTTCGCTCGTGTTATTGACACCGAAGGCAACACAATTGGTTTGTATCAGCAATAGTAGAAAATAGCATGGACTCGACGATATACAGGTTTCTTATAGACCTCCATGCCAATAATAACCGCGAATGGTTCAACGCCAACAAGCAGCGTTATTTGGAGGCTAGAGATCTATTTGAAACCTTTGTCGACCAGATCATTCAAGGTCTCAAAGCCATTGATGATACTATCGAAGTGGAAAACGCCAAGGAGTGTGTTTTCAGAATATACAGAGATACTCGATTTTCTAAAAACAAATTGCCATACAAAGATAATTTCGGGGCATTTATCACCCGCGGCGGCCGCAAAAGTCCGTTTGCTGGGTATTATGTAAATATAGAACCGAGCGGCTCTTTTGTAGGGGGCGGCATTTATCATCCTGATAGCCGTATATTACATGCGGTGCGTCAACACATTTTTGAACATCCAGAGGCGTTTTTGAATATCCTCAACGACAAAAACTTTAAAGATCTTTTTCCAGAAATCTACGGTGATAGACTTAAAATGGCTCCAAAAGGCTTCCCCAAAGATTTTTCGGAAATCGAACTTTTGAAGTACAAAGATTACGCCGTCATGCAAAACCTTGACGATGATTTCTTTTTGCAGGATGACGCGGTGAAACAAGTGTTGAAAACGTTTGAGATCCAGAAGCCATTTATCGACTTTTTGAACGAGCCCATTGAAAAAATGCAGTAAGGAGTCAAAAAATGGCCTACGACGAGAAAATCGCCCAAAGAATCAGAAACCAGATCAAAAATCTAGATGATGTTAGAGAAAAGAAGATGTTTGGCGGGTTGGCATTTATGGTGAATGGAAAGATGAGCTTTGCTGTCGGATCAGACGACGTGATGTTTAGGATCGATCCCAAAATTCACGAGCAAGAGGTCAAAAAAGCTGGGTGCTCGACGACCACAATGGGAGGAAAGAGCTACAAGGGCTACATAGACGTAGAAAAAGAAAGCCTTCAAAAAGAATCCGAGCTCAAATATTGGATAGGCCTCGCCCTAGACTTTAATGAGCAAATCATGATTACCGACTACAAAAAAACTGACTGAAATTTTAAATCAACTATAAAACATTGGAATTTATAAAGTTTCTAAAAACATTATAATATTATTGTAATATTTTATTGCTTATGTTAGACTAGAGAGCGATGAGTGTCACAACTACAAGAAAAATATTAAAAGTCGGCACTTCTGGCGCTGTAACTATACCAGCCAAAGATATGAAACGTCTCGGAATGTCCTACGGTGACGAGATTAGTGTTACTTTTAAGGCCATAGATAAACCTGACCAGCACACTCTGGAAGTGGTGAGTGTTGCCCAAGATTTGATCAAGCGACATAAAAAAGCTCTAAAAAACTTAAGTCAGCGCTAGTAAATGAAGTGGCTGACCGTTAAGGATCTGGAGCTGCTACACATGCAAATTATTGATGTCTCTGGTGGTTCGCGTGGTGTTAGGGATGAAGGTCGGTTGAGGTCGGCTGTTGAGGGTATGAGGCAGCAGATTTCTGGGCGAGATGTCTATAAAACCGTCTTTGAAAAAGCTGGTTTTTTAACCCGCGGAATTATTTGTGACCATCCGTTTATTGACGGAAATAAGCGAACCGGGCTAGTGGCGGCTTTAGTGTTTTTAAACTTAAATGGTTGCGACACTAGTAGTTTAGACGACCAAGAGCTAGAAGATTTTGCCGTGAGAGTAGCAGTAGAAAAGCTAGAAGTCGTAGACATCGCCAGCTGGCTGGCGGCGCAGTCGTGCCGAACATCTAAAAGTGAGTAGCTAAATAAACATCTACGCCTAAGAAGACAGTCTTTTAGGCCTCAAACTTAATTATACGGGTTGTTTTCGCGTTAGTTTGATGAACTTATTCTGATAGAAAAGATGATATAATAGTAGCGTGAATGATACTGATCAACAGAGCTTGCAAAAAGCATATCGACTATATGAAACTGGCGACATTGACAATCTAGAAGTGGGAACGGTTAGAGGCCTGCAACAGATTCATCGGTATTTGTTTGACGGCTTGTATGATTTTGCTGGCGAGCTAAGGAACAAAAACATCGCCAAAGGTAACTTTCGCTTCATGAATTGTCTTTATTTGACGGACAATCTAGCCAAAATCGAACAGATGCCAGAGAGAACCTTTGACGATATTATCGCCAAATATGTTGAAATGAACATCGCGCATCCCTTTATGGAGGGAAACGGTCGAGCTATGCAATGGAGCGCAGCCCAGTGAATGATTTGGAGATCAAAACATTGCTAAAGCAAAATCTAACGAGCGATATCAACAATCAAGAAGTGATATTTAAAGGCGTTGAACAGTCGTATTTTTATGAAAGTTTTTAAATCGACAAGGAGGGCGATTTGAAGAAGATACTATTCGTAGTAACGAGTCATGACCAAAAAGGGAATACAGGAGAAAAGACAGGATACTATCTGGGCGAAGTATCACATCCTTGGGACGTGCTTCATTCTGCAGGTTATGAAATTGATTTTGTCAGCCCGAAAGGCGGCAAAGCGCCAGTTGATGGGTTTGATTTGAACGATCCTATCAATAAAAAATTCTGGGACGACCCCACGTATCGTAACAAAGTTGAAAATACGTTAAAGCCATCAGAAGTAAATCCAAAAGATTACGTAGCTGTCCATTACGCTGGCGGACACGGGACAATGTGGGACTTTGCAGACAATAGTGAAATTGCCGAGATAGCAAGAAAAATCTATGAAAACAACGGTGTTGTCAGCGCAGTTTGTCACGGTCCGGCAGGATTGGTAAACATCAAGCTGGGCAACGGAAAATATTTGGTAGACGGAAAAAATGTAAACGCTTTTACCAACGAAGAAGAAGTGGCTGTAGGGCTTGATAAAGTAGTACCATTTCTACTCGAAAGCGTACTAATCGAGCGTGGAGCAAAGTTTGAAAAGTCAGACCTTTGGCAAAAACACGTCGCCGTTGACGAGAGGCTGGTGACGGGGCAAAATCCTCAATCTGCCCAAGGGGTCGGAGAGGCTGTATTGCAACAGATCAAAAAGATTGAAAATCAGTCAGACCAAATCAAAAAACCTAAAGGCTCTCACATAGTGAATCCACTTATTGCGACAAAAGATACGCGAGCACTGATTGAATTTTTGAAAAAAGTATTTGATGCAACAGAAGATAAAAATGCTTTGGCTATTAGTCAGACAGACGGAAAAGTTTTTAACAGCAGTGTGACTATCGGTGACACCTCGATGATCATTTTTGATCGCAAAGACGGCTGGAAGCACACTCCTTCGCTACTGCAAGTGTATGTAAACAATATTGACGAGAAGCTTGAAAAAGCTACGAGTCTCGGCGCTAGCGTGGTGACAAAACCCACCGATTTTTATGGTGGAAAATTAGCGCGTTTTATCGATCCGCAGGGAAATTTGTGGTGGATGTTTGAGCTGGAAGAATACGATGATGCAGATTGGGAATCGACAGAAGAAGATTCCGAAGAAAACGCGGAGTGGTCTTTGGATAATGGCCCCAACATGACCTACATTCACAATTCACTTGTCGATGCGATGCAAAAACTAAATGAGTTTGAGTAACAATTGAAAGGAAGGAAACTATGAAAAAAAACTATACAGCGTTAGGACCGGTTTTTGGAATGCAGGCCGGAATGATTATCGGGATTATTATTGGAACCCTGACGAATAATCTTGCGTTTTGGCTATCAATTGGACTTGCCGCTGGAGCTGGAGTCGGCGCAGCTTTAGGTGCGTTTCTTGAAGTGTCCCAAAAACAAAAGGACAAAGCGAAAGAAGATAAAAAGAATAGCGGGACTAAAAAAAATAAAATATGAAGAGATCTGCGGATGTTAAAAAACTCAACCGCAACGACGTCTCAGATTTCAAAAGCTTAGTCGAAATTTTTGCAGATGTTTTTGAAAATGACCAGCCGATATCCGACGATGAACATTTGAGTACGCTACTCGCAAATCCTGATTTTTTGGCATTTGTCGTGAAACAGGATCAAAAAGTTATTGGAGGATTGACCCTCTATGTTTTGCACGGCTACTACGGCACCAGGCCGGCCGCGTATATTTATGACGTCGGCATTACGCCCGAATTTCAAGGCCAAGGGCTAGGAAAACTATTGATGGCAGAAGTCCGCGAGTATTGTAAAGACAACGGCTTTGCGGAAGTCTATGTCGAAGCCGAAAGCGATGATAGCGATGCGGTGAACTTCTACAGAAAGACAGAATATAGTAACGAAACGAACGTGGTGCAATTTACGTATAGCTTTGATGACGAGAAGTAGGAGGGCGCAACAATGAGCAGCAATAAACCAAAGAAACGAGAAGAGCAGTCAAGCATCAAGACAAAGCTCATCCTATGTATTGGTCTGGCAATCGCGATCTTGGTCCCCAGATATTTCTATACCGTAACTGAGTGGCTTGGGATTGCCAGCGCTACTGGTAGTCCGACCAATGCTTTCCCGCAAATGTGGCTAACGTGTGTGCTACTCATTGGCTTTGTGCTATTGGTCGAACGGCGGCCGCTGTCGTCGCTGTCGATCAAAAAGCCGACCGACAAGGACATCGAATGGGCCTTTTACTTTTTCGGCGCAGCGGTCACGTGGTCGTGGCTGATGAGTATGGTGCTTAGCATGACGCAAAACGAAGGAGTGAATACCATCGCCTCGCTGTCGATCGTAACAGTCATCGGCTTGATCATTACTTCGGCTGTCACCGAAGAAGTCATTCACCGCGGCTACTTGCTGGAACGAATCGCGAAACTAACTGGCGCACTGTGGGTCGGCGCACTCGTCAGTTTCATCCTATTTGTCATTCCGCATATCGCGTTTTTTGGCTGGACTTGGTTGCTGACCCACGGCATCGGCGCGGTGCTGATCTACGTCTTCTATTTGTGGCGGCGAAATCTGCCAGCGACCATGTTGCTACATTTGCTGATGAATGCGCCGATACTGATACCGACGATCGCGGGAGGCGCGCGCCTGTTTTGACAATACGCGCGTTGCAGCGAGGCGAGGTGTGGGTAGTATAATAGTCACAGCCAATGATCGACGCATGCGTGGCATAAGATTTAGAGAAGAGGAACCATGGGCAAGAGAATTGCGATTTTGCGAGGGATAAATGTCGGCGGCAAGCGAAAAATTCTTATGGCCGATCTGAAGTCTATCTGCGAGCAGCTCGGCTGGCGGAATGTGCAGACGTACATCCAGAGTGGAAATATCATTTTTGATTCAGATCAGGAAGGTTCTGATCTGGAGAATAAGCTTGAAAAAGCCATTATCAATACCTATGGGTTTGATGTGCCCGTCATCGTGAGAACAGCGGGAGAAATCGAAAACTCAATCAGAAACAACCCGTTTTTTAGCGAAGACGCTGACGTCAATCAATTGCATTTGACCTTGCTCAAAGAAAAGCCAAATAAAGAAAACATCGAAAAAGCATTAACTTTCAATTATGAACCTGACAAATTCAAAATTGACGATAAAGATGTATTTATATTTTGTGCCGGAAAATATCACGAATCAAAGCTAACAAATAATTTCTTTGAGAAGCAGCTACAGGTTGGTGCAACAACAAGAAACTGGAAAACCGTTTTGAAACTAGCGGAACTTGCCAGGCGGGAGGGTGCAGTATGAAAGCTGTTATCACGGTGCTCGGGCTATTAAACGGTCTGTATATGCTCATTGATGGTGTATTTGTGATGATGAACGGCAAATACATTGGGCCGGAAAAACCCGGTCCCTGGGCGTTACTTTTTGAGAAGTTGGGGATTGACGTCTTTAAGCTTGGCCCGCTCTTTGTGGTGTTTGGTGTGCTGTGGCTGGTGTGGATTTACGGCCTGTGGACGGTGCAGCCGTGGGCATTCCCACTTGGTATTATTATTTGTTTGCTGACACTGTGGTATATACCGGTTGGGACGGTATTTTCACTAATTGTATTGGCAGTAATTTTGTTTGCAAGAAAAAATATTGGGATATAAATTAACAATATGAGTACGACATCCAACAAAATGATTGGCACATTTACCACTAAGCCTAGGACGCAACAACTTTTTGAAATTATCGAAGACTACGTAACCCGGCTTGGCGAATGCAAAAAGGAGGTCAAAGCACAGGCAAGCTATTCGGTGAATAGAAAGTTTTTGTGGCTGTGGGCGTATGAAAAAACACCTGACGGCACACTCTACATGACCGTGTGTCTGGACAAGCAACTGGACAATCCTCATTTTCACTCTGTCACCCAGGTGAGTCCAAACCGCTGGAATCATCATATTGTCGTGAAATCGGAAGAAACGGCACGAAGCGACTGGCTGCAGCGGCTTGTGCGAGAGGGGTTTGAATTTGCAAAGAAATGAACATTTATTTTTAAAGCCGTGGAGAAAACTATGGAAAAAACCGATTTAGTAAAACAAGACAAAGAATATTTTTCTGCTAAAAACAAACCTGAAATAAAAGAATTTAGTGAGTTAAAATTTCTGACAATTTTAGGAAAAGGCGAACCTGCGGGAATTGAATTTACGAAAGCGGTTGAAGCGCTTTATCCTCTTGCGTACGGAATAAAAAATATTTACAAAAATCAAGAAATGGACTTTGCTGTTTCCAAACTTGAAGGACTTTGGTGGGTGAACTCAGATAAAAACGCGCTGGATGTACCAAGAAATGAATGGCACTGGAAATTGTTAATCAGGTTGCCGGAATTTGTAACCATAGAAAATTTCGAGCAAGCAAAAGCAAACGTAATTAAGAAAAAAGGAATTGAGAAAATAAAAGAAATTTTGTTGGAAAACATTACAGAAGGGCAATGTGTTCAAATTGTGCATGTTGGGCCCTACGCAACAGAACCCGATACAATAAATCAAATGAAAGATTTTATGAAAAAAAATGAACTGGTTGAAAATGGGTTGCATCACGAGATTTATCTTTCCGACCCAAGAAAAACCGTTCCTGAAAAAATGAAAACAATTTTAAGGCAGCCTGTAAAACGACAATGACCAACAACCTAGTCAAATACTTGAGTGGCGGTGATTTACGTTCTATTGCAGACGTAGATAAAGTCGTGTCGTTAATAAAGACGCAAACAGATTTTGAGCAGCTATTTCAATATTTGCTTACAGACGATAGGCTGATTGTTATGCGTGCTGCCGATGCTGTCGAGAAGGTAACGTTGCATAACCCAGAATATCTTACAGGTCATAGTCAAGATGTCATCAATTTACTGAACGTAGCGGTTGATAAAGAGCTGAAGTGGCATCTGGCGTTAATTGCATCAAGACTTGATTTTTCGGCTACGGAGTTAGGAATGGTCTGGAATAAATTAAAACAATGGGTAAAAGACAAAAATGAAAGTAAAATCGTTAGAGTCAATTCAGTCCAAGCTTTGTTTGAATTGGCAAATAAAAACGAAGGGTTTAAAAGAGAGTTTGAAATAATAGTACAGGAAATCAAAGCCGCGAATATCCCCTCGATCAACGCTAGACTAAGGAAATTGGGAATAAAGTGAAACAAAAATTAGGTTGGCCTAAGGAAAAGTGGTGAAAACCGGCAAAGTCCGATTTTGTCGACAATGAGGTGGTTAATTTCCAGTGGCTAACGCCGGCCGAGCTGGAAACGTTTTTGCAAGAAAACGACAACTATTGTTCGCCATTGCCTCTGGCTTTTGAAAAGGCAGAAAAATTTAGGAAAGAGTTACTGTTTACTCTTTAGTCTGCGGGGTGCGTACTTTCAGTACTAGTGCGCTGGTAATCATCAGCGCGAGCGCCGCAGCCAGGTTGCCGTAGATGTTTGAGCCTGTTTCTGACAGCTTGGTTTCTGGAACGCCGATATAGATCGGGTCAATTATTCGTGCGTTGGTTTGGTTGTCTTCGTCGTGAGTTTGCCCGTCAGTTAGCTGGTAGCTGAGAACGGTTCGGCCATTTACGTTTTGCAAAGTAACTTGGTTGGTGATATCCACCAGCTGACCATTGGTTCGTTTATAAACTCGCAACAGCTCTGGCTGGCTATAAAAGCTACCGAGAGTGAAGTCCACGTTAGCATACTCGCCAAGAGCGCCACAGGCTAGCTGAAATTCAACTCCAGCCACAATAGTGTAGTCATCGCCAGGTACGATGCCATCAACTGGTAGCGAGTTAACCTGAGAAATGTGGTTACATAGCCCGCCGGTTACTGACATAGTGGCGTCAGAAAAGGTCGGGTCATTGGTAGATGATGGTTCACTCTGAGCTATGTCAACGGTAGGGCGGGGGCGAGAATTAACATCCCGTGGGTCGGTTCCGTAAACTATTTCTAGTATGTTAGAAACGCCATCGCCATCGATATCTGGGTCGCTATCATCGGGAATGCCATCGTCGTCCATGTCTGGCAAAACCTGAACGGTTCTGGTGATTGCGGTGCTATTGCCAGCTGGATCAGTGGCAGTATAAGTGACTGTGTAGTTACCAGTGGTGTTGGTGTCGACGCTACCGCTGATCGTGACGCTGCAGGAGGTGTTGTCGGTACAAGTGGCATTGGCTTCGTTGTATGGAGAGCCTTGGGGAACGGTCTGAGGGTTGGAACCGTTTAGGGTAATTACGGGGTCTTGTTTGTCGATGTTGCCAACTGTATATGAGACAGCGGTGGCGTTGCCGGCTGGATCGGTAATAGTAAAGTTATCAGCTATGTTTTGGGTGACGGTTTTGGTGTATGTGGTGGCGGTGACTTGCGTCCAACCGGCTGGCGTAGTGATGGCTTCGGAGGTGGTCATAGTGACCGTGACGTTGCCATTGGTCGGGTTGGTTTCAGAAAAAGCGAAGGTAGCGGTCGGGGCCGTGACGTCTATGTTGAGCGGGTTGGCGCTGGCCTGGTAACTTGTGTTCCCGGCTTGATCTTCCGCTCGGGCACAAATGTATTGCCCGTTGTAGCTTTCGGTAGTGATAGAGAAGGTAGTTCCAGAAGTGAAAGCAGTGTTGTAGGTGTCGCTAGCGTCACAGGTAGCATCAGCGCTGAAACCGTATTGATAGGAGGACACCAGTGGGTTGGAGTCGGTAACGGAGATTGCTATGGTATCATTTTGAACTGGACCTGGTTCTACGTCTTGGGTGAAATTGATGACAGGGCTGTCTGTTTCGACGGTATAGGTTTGAGATGCAGTACCGGTGGAGCCAATAGTATCAACCGCGGTAGCGGTTAGGGTGCCAGAACCAGTTATGTCCAGGCTGCAAGTAATCGGACCGGCCACACCAGCTGGGATGGGATTAGGGCTACAAGCAAGGTTATTGTATGGCACGCCGCCTATAGCAACACTGGTAATCGGGTTGGATCCGTTGACTATGATAGTGGTGTCGGTGATTGTGGTGTTGATGATCACTGTCGGTGAGTTGATATTGACCGTTGGCGGGTAAGTAACCGACCGGGTAATGCTGTTGCCGGCCACATCATAAACGACTACTGCAACCGTGTGAGCACTGGCGGGGGTCAAGCTGGGAGTATATGGTGAAGTTTGGATTGATACAGCGCCGCCGTCTACTTGGACGGTGTAGTGATGAATGCCGCTCTCATTATCGACAGCAGTAAAGGTAATGGAAGGATTATCAACGTCCTGTGGAGCTGCAGTATCAACTTGCACTACTAAGTTATTCGGGTCGATATTGTCGATAGTAACAGTAAGAGCTGGCGACTGATTGGACTCTTGATAGCCCGGTGTGTTTTGATCCTGAGTATAGGTGATGTCATAGTCGCCAGACGAAAGTGGTGAGCTTAAGGTAATACTAAAAGTGCCACCGGCAGTACAGGTCGCGGTGTCAACGGTGGCCACGCCGTCAACGTACAACTTCACGTCACTACCAGCGATACAACTGCCAGTAAAGGTCGGGGTGGTGTCGTTAGTGATGTCGTCAGTGTCGGAAAAACCGCTGTCTGAAGTGTTTTGCAAGTCTGGTGCGGCAGCTGGAGTAGCGGTTAGTTGACCAATATTCAGCGGGTTTGCGCTGGCTTTGTAGCTAACGTTGCCAGCCTGGTCTTCGGCTCTTACACAAATATACTGCCCGTTGTTGGCTGGGCTAGTTATGTTGAAGGTGGTGCCGGAGGTGAAGGCATTGCCGTAGGTATCGCCAGCGTCACAGGTAGCGTCAGGGCTGAAGCCGTATTCATAACTGGCTGGGTCGACATTGGCATCAGCTACGGTAATAGTGATGGCGTCGGATGAAGTAAGGCTGGCTGAGACGTCATCGGTAAAATTAATGTTCGGTAGTACGGTATCAACAATAATATTGCTGCTTGGAGTGTATGGTGCAGTGAAGTTAGTAATGTCTAAGTTATCGTTGTTCTGAAAGACCAGAGCAGTAAAGGTCAGTGTACCATTTTGGCCAGCCAGAACAGTGTAGTCGACAGAGTCACTGAGTTTTGGTGTCGCAGCGCCAGGATAGTCGGATGTTTGCAGCCCAGTTGTGCTGCCAATTGAGAAAGTTGCGTGATTGTAATTATTTCTCCAAGTGTCTGATACTCGAAGCGTTAGATTAACCGAAATGTCGTCTCCGGCCTTGGCAAAGTTTGCGTTTTTAGCGTTGTTTGAGGTGACATTTATAGCGTCAAATGACGGCGGAGTGTTGCCACTCTTTATATAAAATCTTTCAGCGTAATGCCTTGAACCGCCGGCGTGATCATACAATTTAGTTTCGTTATAGCCAGTTCTGTTTCCAAATAAGGCGTTGGCGCCAGAGCCAGTCCAGCCGTTATGGCAATAGCCATAATTTCCGTGATAGGCAACATTTCCAGCCGCATTTCCAGCGTGGCACAAAGACGAGTGAAACCAAGAATTCCCAATGTATTTCCAGTACACGTCACTGTTGTCACAGTTAGCGTTATTAACATCGCAAATTTGGTCAATCGGCGTATCTATGACAGTGCTCGGTGAAGCGCTGTTTGGGAAAATATTTGCAGTTGTATGCAAAATGTATGCATCATCAGTATCATCCACGCCGTTTGATCTCGTTTGTATATTTAAATATTCCACTGGAGAAAAATTTGCATACGTTGCATCAACATCATCGGCATTGTATGAATCTCCATAGGCTAAGTTATTGACGTCACCGCAAGGACCATCGTGCAAAAAATCGTTCAAAATGGCTTTTTGAGTTCCTGAGCACGTTTCTGTGTTGTTAGTCCCGCCAGCTCGTTGAAATATCAATTGCCAACCGCCGCCAGCCGTAGTCATGTCGCAGTAGTATTGCTGCGGAGAATTCATGTTCTGACCCTGCAGCCAATACAGACTGTCAGTCGCCGCTGGGTTGGCTTGTTTTATCTGCTGGCACGATTTTGCGGGCTGGCTGGAATCGCCCAGGGCGGCGCTAGCTGTCGGCGCATTGAGCACAACTGTATACGCGCCATAAACTGCCAAAAACACAGCCACAAAACGACCCATAGACCTAACCCTGAAATTCATCATTTTTAGAATAACCGTTATCCCTGATAATAGCAATATCGCCAGACACGAACGAGCGCAAGAACGCCAGTTTCTAATTTAGGGATTGGTGATGGTATACAGCCATTTGCTCAAACTGTTTTTGAGACAGCGTAGGTCGTGCTCTGTGGTGTATGTGTGCGGCGCGCCTTTGAGTATTTCAAACACTTTGTTTCTATGCGGTATGGCATCAAATAGCTGCCGCACATGATCTGGCGGGCAACTGGCATCATCGCTACCGACAAATAGAAAAACCGGCATAGTGAGCCGAGCGGCATTTGGTAGCAAATCGTGGCGCTGCAATTCTTCGTAGACGGCGTATGGCGCACGCTTAACGATGTCGCGCCTAGATGAGCTTTCCAGCACCCAAATACCGTCTGTTTTCCATTTTGCTAACAATCCGGGCTGATCACGCTCAATTGCCTCAGTAAAGAGGTTTCCGGACACAACTGGCGCAATCGCGGCGACAGACTGCACTTCTTCGGGATGGTCTTCGCCGTAACGCGCCGCCGCATAACCGCCCATGGAATGCCCCGAAACAGCCAGCCCCGGGACAAACCAATCTTGACGGCGAACCCACTGGCAAACATCTTCCATGTCTTCGTAATGCAAACCGAGCCGCGCATCGGGAAAGTCGCCGTCACTTTCGTTGAAACTATTTGTGGCGTCGAAATTAAACGTTTGCCAACCATTCTCGAGAAACACCTCCTGCATGGCGATAATGTGTGCCTGCTCTTTTTGACCAGACCAGCCATGTTGGACAACCGCCGTGCCTTTGACTTTTCTTTTTGGCTTAGCAAGTAAGCCAATAATTTTTTGCCCTTTGCGGTTGCAAAGTTCGACACGTTTCATAAAATTTATTCTATCACGCTGCTTGCGAGCCGATGCGGCGGTTCAGTCAACTAATCCGGAACAAGCACGCGTCTAAATAGTTTTCTGGTTTGGTGAATAGGCTTGGCCTATTCGAACCGGCAAGCAGTGTGCGGTGCTTTTGCAGTACGTGTATACTGTCATAAGAATAAGCAATAAGGGTCTCTAGAACTAACATGAAATTTATCAATAGCTGGAAACTGATTATTTTCTTAGGAGCTATATTTTTCTTCTTTATGTTGCATGTCTTTCCTGTAAACGAAGCTGAGATCAATCAGCTTGCTGGGGTTGAGGTAACGCCGCTCGATATGCGTTTTTCATATAGCAGGGAAGACGTTTTGTCGCTTTTTCAGACTCTACAGGAAGCGGGGCGCGCCAAATACCAATACGTGTCGAGCATTATCGATATGATGTACCCGCTATTGTATGGCGTGCTGCTTTTTTTGCTGCTCAAAAAACTCATCCGCAGCCTGCCGTTTGCGGTCGGTAGACTAACGATCGTCTGTTTTTTACCAATCATCGCTGCAGTGTTTGATTTTATAGAAAACTTCAATGTCATTGGAATGCTCAAGTCGTTCCCGTCGATAACGGACACCCAGGTTTTCGCAAGCTCGTTGGCGACAAGTACAAAATGGACCTTTTTGGCGGCTTCGCAGATTTCGGTGGTTGTTCTGGCGGCAATACATATAGTTGTCTTTATTTCCCGTACACTTGCCTCCCGCAAACGAAGCGGTCAAGTCGAATAGCCGCAGGGCAGGCGACGCAGCCAGTAACGAACCAAACAGGTAGGCTCGTAAATTTCACGGTTTTGGCAAGAACGTGCGCGGCAATGTTAAACTCATATGTATGAATAAGGTGTTCAAAATCTGGCTAGCCATCATAATAGCGGCTCTACTGTTTGGCGGCACCAGCTGGGTTTTGATTCGCAAAGTCGACGTTGCTGATCGTCCGAACATCTCGAACAGCTCGATATACGCCTTTCGCACTTAGTCTTCATGCCACGCGCTCAGTTAAATACGATTCGGGGGGATTTCCATGATAAGCAAGCGATCACATCAAAACTAAAAGTGTTCTCGCGAACCGCACTGCTCATTCCTCGAAGCTATCTCGGACAGCTGCTATATACCGGTGCAAAATGCGTGATTGCCATAAAAATGGTGTGTTATAATTAACCACGAGCAGTATGTTAGCTCTTGCAGAGCGATCGTAGACTAGAAAGGTTCACTCACCGATGAAAAAACTAACGAGTATCATTCTGGCAGTAAGTAGCATCTCGGTGCTAGTCCTGGCGATGGTATTGACGCCGTATCAGCCTACTGTGCGGGCGGCCAGTGAACAGTGTGTTCCTGCGGGGACTAATCTATCAAACTATGAAGCTGTGGCAACTCCGTTTCCGTCAGGTGGCTATGCCCTTGATGGTCAGTCTTTGAATACAAATATTCCCGGTGTAACGATCGATCATTCGACTACAGGCGATGCTCCTAGGCTATTCCATGCATACAGCGACATCGTCGCTCATACGGCATTCCAGAGCGTGTCGGGAGCTAGTGCCGATCCTTCCTTTTCTGCGACAACGACATTCGTCTATGCATTCAACCAGCCAATCACCAATCTAGAAGTAGATGTAAGAGATTTGGACTCGATCGCAGTCAGCCGATATGAAAGAGTAAAAATAGAAGCCTTTTACGACGGCACCCCAGTCACCGATAAACAAGTTACACTAGGAGCTAGCGTCGTTGCGCTTCCTGGTGACTTTTATGAAAACCAGACGACCAATGAAAGCGAGACATCGCCAAACGGCAGTGTGATACAAAAATTCCATCCTCTCGTGAATGAAGTAAGGGTGACGGTGAATTCAAACTGGGACTCCAGCAACGTGGTCTACTTCTCGGGTGGCTGTTTGGCGGGTGACGCAGACGAAGACGGCGTTCCAGATCAAGTCGATTTAGATGATGATAATGATGGAATCCTAGACGCAGTTGAGTGTGACTCCAGCTGGATGACTTGGTCTGTTAGCGATCCAACTCCAGGGGGTATCGGAACCGCAGGAGATGCAACGATTATCGGCAACCTAGGTGGAATGACAGCAAACGTTACCAATAACTCTAATTATCGAGATCCGGTTGCAACTACCGCAACATCTACTCACGCCAATTATCCTGGCTCTGCTGGCTTGAATAATAACGGGGCAAATATGGTCGGGAATCGTATTATGAGCTTAGTTGATTCTGCCGCTGGAGTAACGTACACGTTCAGCTTTACGAATCCGACGACCACCGACTTATATCTGCACTTCACTGGTTTTGATAAAAACGTCACTTTCTCGTCAAATGTGACAATCGAAACGCTGGCAAACGGAACGGGAGCTGGAACAAATACCTTCATCATAGATCCTCCGGGTGCCCCAAATAGAGGAGGCTTGTCGGCTGTCGTGCCAGCTGGGGCAACCGCATTCTCGTTTACTCTGCCTAATGCAGCAGGAGACAACTACTTCGTAGGTATTTCGGGCCCATGTAAGGATACTGACTCAGACGGTACTCCAGACATCCTAGATCTCGACTCCGATAACGACGGCTGTTTTGACGCAATTGAAGGTGCTGGAAACTTTACCCCAGCCAATCTGCAAAACGCAACAGGTGTAACTACTGGAACAGGCTCACCAGCACCAGGCAACCAAAACCTCGGAAACGCAGTTGACGCAGACGGCATCCCAAACCCAGCATCACCAACAGGACAAGACGTAGGAACGTCAACAGACAACACTCAAAAAGATGCTGACTGTTGCTCACTTAGCACAAATGACGATTCAGGCTCAGGAACAGTCGGAACCGCCTTTACGATACCAAACGTCCTAACTAACGATACAGTTAACGGATCAACTCCGACTATCGGAACAGGATTAGAGCAAGTAACTATCTCTCAGTCAGGAACTTGGGATGCAGGTATTACCCTTGATCCTGCGACTGGTGAGGTCAACGTAGCAGACAGCGTATCAGCGGGCAGTTACTCAGTAGAGTACCAAGTCTGTGTTAACGGAACAGTACCTTCGCTGTGTACGACCGAGACCGTAGAGATCACGGTGGCTGATGCACCAATCGTTGCAAATACTGATTCAGGCAGTATCTCAACAACTGGTGGCGAGGCCATCCCTAATGTCCTAGACAACGACACTCTAAACGGTAACCCAGCAACAACAGCAAACGTTACACTGACTCAAGTCTCAACCTCTAACCCAGGCGTAACACTTGATCCTGCAACCGGAGCAGTCAATGTAGCTGCTGGAACGCCAGCTGGTGCATACACCGTAGAGTACCAGATATGCGAAACAGCAAACCCAACAAACTGCACAACTTCGACCGCAACTGTGACTGTTACAACTAACCCAATCGTCGCAAATACCGACTCGGGAAGCATCGCTAGCACAGGCGGAGAAGCAATCGCTAACGTACTCGCAAATGACACCCTAAATGGCAACCCAGCCACACTCGCAGACGTTACGCTATCTCAGGTATCTACTACCGACCCAGGCGTAACGCTCGACCCAGCCACCGGAGCAGTCAATGTAGCTGCTGGAACGGCACCAGGCACATACGTAGTAAGCTACGAAATATGTGAGGCAGCTAATCCGACCAACTGTGAAACCACCACTGCTACTGTTGAAGTAACGGGCAGCCCCAACGTCTTCGACCCGCCGAGTGCTCGTAAAACAGTCTCTGGCGGTGCTCCAGAAATGGAATGGAAAATGGTCTGGATCAATGATGGTAACGCAACCGCTCTCAACACCCAAGTGCTTGACCCAATCCCCGCGAACACTACCTACGTAGCCGGATCAGTAGTCTGCGACGCCCGTGGTGCTTCAACTACCGATGTGTGTACGTACGACGCGAACGAAAACCGCATCCGCTGGGAAGGTAACATCGCCCCAGACCCAGGCGGCACCGACGAAAACAACTCAGCCAACGAAGTCGTCATTACTTTCAAAACCACTGTCCCGCCAGAAGTTAACAGCGTCGAAAACCAAGCCATGGCCTACTACGACCAAGACGGCGACGGCGACTTCCAAAACGACAAAGACGCCGGATTGACGGCCGTTCTTAGTGACAACGCCAATGCTACCGATAGCGCCATTCATCCTACTGTGTGGAGCAGGGGAAGCCCGCAATCACCGTCTTTGCTTGAAACGGGTGTTGCAAGTCTGAAGATGTTACTTTTCTCTGGCGCAGCGTTGGGACTGATCGGCGTAAGTGTGCGCCTGAGGAAGCTATCTCGCCCCGAAAACTTGGGACGCTAACGCGTACCAAAATGGTGTTACACTAGTGGTATGGCAATTGAGCGGATTGTAAATGCAACGGCACAGGACGATGATGCTGCCGACGAGCAGGAATTTGAAGTTAAAATCCGGCCGCATGATTTCGAGAATTATATTGGCCAGGAGCGGTTAAAGAAAAACATACGGCTTGCGATTGCGGCGGCACGAAAACGCGGCGATGCGCTTGATCATGTACTGCTATATGGGCCGCCTGGTCTTGGTAAGACCACTATGGCAATGGTTATCGCCAATGAAATGGGCGCGCAGATTCGCATTACCTCTGGGCCAGCCATAGAGCGGGCTGGTGATTTGGCAAGCTTGCTGACGAACCTGCAGGATGGCGACATTCTTTTTATAGACGAAATACATCGGTTGCATCGTAGCGTAGAAGAAGTGCTATATAGCGCCATGGAAGATTTCAAACTTGACATCATGCTCGGCAAGGGGCCTTCTGCGCGAAGTCTCCGGCTGGATTTACCGCGGTTTACGCTTATAGGTGCTACGACACGGACGGGCGCGCTTGCCGCACCGCTGCGCGATAGGTTCGGCCATATTCATCGGTTGGAATTTTATACACCTAGCGAAGTCCAAGCGATCATTGCTCGAGCGGCTAGTATACTGGGCGTCAAGATAGATGCGCCGGCGGCACTTCGGCTTGCTGAGCGTAGTCGTTTGACGCCCCGTATCGCAAACCGGCTACTAAAGCGCGTCCGGGATTATGCTGATGTCAATGGAGACGGCACCGTAAACACCGAAACGAGTACAAAAGCTCTCGAGTTGCTTGAAATCGACACACTCGGGCTCGATCCAGCAGATCGCATGTTGTTGGCGGCCATCATCGAAAACTATAGCGGCGGGCCGGTAGGCGTAGAAACTATTGCCGCCATGACAGCTGAAGAACGCAGTACTATAGAGGACTTTATTGAACCGTATCTGTTGCAAATTGGTTTGCTGGAGCGCACGCCGCGAGGGCGCAAAGCAACACCGAAAGCTTATGCACACCTGGGGCGAAGCCAGCGCACGAACAAGGCGCAATCAAAACTACTGTAACAACCGTCACGCGCGGCACGTGTGAAACTTACTTTGATATCTCCTCGCAAAAGCGGTAGTCGTTCTGGCAAGCTAGCGTTATAATATACGCCATGACTACAGAAACGAAACCAAACGTACCGCACAAGCTGCAGCCTCATGTTAGTGCGTCCGACGATCGTAAATGGCGTCAACGTCTACCCATGGGGGAAGAAGAAGTCATACTCGATGTTTACCGTCACCACTGGTTTGCCTATGCGTCGGTATTTTTCGTAGCCGCGTCTGCGGTGCTTATATTGCTCATTTTAGTTAGTGTTCTTACGGGCAGCAATAGTGGCGGCGGTGCGCTTACGCACTATGAAGACGCGATTCTTGCTGGTACGATTTTGTTCTCTATAATCATTTTGCTTTTTGCGCTCATTCCCATTTGGCTACGTGCGCAAGAAAAAATCATCCTGAGTGATGACTCCTTGTATCAAACACTGCAGCCAAGCCTATTTGCAGGGAAAATATCTCAAGTCAGTCTTTCTCACGTCAACGACGTCACGGTGCGTACAGATTTCTTTGGGACGGTGTTTGGCTACGGTAACCTTACTATCGAAACGCCAGGCGAACAAGACAACTTCGAGTACTCTGTCGTCGCCAATGCGCACGAAGCGGCGCGAGAAATCATTGAAGCACAGGAAAACTATGTGGCAGCGCTGCAGAGCGGTCGATTACCAACGACGTTTACTGGCTCGCCGGCGTATACTGTACCAAATCCCCAGGTTCCGCCAGCTATCGATCCGCAAGAATATGCTGAGTTTCTTGAATTTCAGCGCATGAAACGGCATGCAAACGAAAGACGAAAACAACAGAACCAGCAACAAAACCGACAAGCACAGTAGCTACTCCTGGAACGGGCTTTGTCGAGCCTGATTGAATATGGCTTGAATGCGAACGCTGTTATCTTCAAGTCCCTGCAGTGTTCTGACAACTTCCTTCGATATGCGTGGCGCTGGTGAGGTTTGGGATGCCGACGAGAGATCTTTTTGGCTCGGCGGAGCGCTACTGAGGACGTTGATACGCCACAAAAGAAAACCATATAAAATCGTCACGACTAGGAAAAATAAGATGGCGATATGTTTTTGCAGGGCGATGACCACGGTGTGGAGTTGCCGGTTGATGTGCTGCGTATCTATAGAATTACTCATGGTTTTATGTACTCGTTTACGGTAAGTGTGAAAGAAATGTTATTTGGATTTTTCGGGTTTGGGCTGATGTTAACCGAACTAACTTGCGCAGTGCGTTGATTGTTCTCGAGTTTCTTTAAGAACGTAATGAACTGAGGGTAGCTTACCGAGTCCTTAGAGCTTTGCGTGATCGTAATCGGCAAAATATAGACGCCCGAAATGCCTTTTACGGGTGTGACTTGGGTGAGGCCGCGCGATGATTTTGCAGATCGTTTGCCGCCCAAAGTTGACGCAGGGAAAGTAATAGAGCTAAGGGTGGGTATGGTACTATCATTTGCGATCTTGACGATTTCACCGACCGTCTGCGCTTGGTTTTTGTCTTGCGGAACGACTGCCTTTGCGATCCGGTTGAGCTCGGCATATTTTATGATATCTGCCTTATTTTTCTTTAGTGATGTCTGCAGCTCGTCGGTAACCTGACTTTGGGCTTTTAGCTTACTGAGCTCACGAGATTTTTCGGTCAAAATTTGGTTAGCATAAAAAACCGAACCGAAAAGCGCTACTACTAACAAGCCCATAGCGGCAGCCAGCACAAAACTGAGCTTTTTATTGTCCATTGCCGCCTCCTTTTTTCTGGATGAGCATATAGGAACTATTATCGGCAAACAGTGCTCGGATGGCGATGGTGCAGGGGTATGCGCTGTTTCCCGAGCAATTCACGCTGACAATGTCCGCCTTGCTGAAGACGTTATTGTCCTTGTCGCTTAAATTGACATGAATTTGCGTAGCTGCGGCGTACGTTTTGGCGGCAGCTGTAATGTCTATGGCCCCCTCGGTTTGCGAAATAGATAAGCCAGTGAGGTTGGTTTCGTTTGGCATGAGCGTCGTGATCTGCGTGAGGAGCTCAGAAAAGAGGACTTGCTTTGAAAGCACATTTACAACAAGCTTCAGGTTGTTTGATATATCTTTGACTTCATTCTGGACGCCTTTTAGGTTCTGGGCGTCAAGCTGCCGTCTCGTGTTTGCGACTTGGGTTGAATAATTTTTCGTTGACTCGTTCAGGTAGAGGTAGCCTGCTACGGTGATTGCGCCGACGCCAAAGATACTAAAGAGCAGTACAATAATCCAGCGAACAAAATGGCGGTTGATTCGTCCGTAGCGATACGCTTGTTTTATGTGTGGCGGCAGTAGGTTTAACACTAGAAAGCCTCCCTCGGTTCAAGCATGCTAAGGCCGGCGGCGGAAACGTATGACATTCGCTCGGTTGTGCTAAACGGCTGCAGCTTGTCGAAATCTATATACTGAGTCGGATCAAAAGCTCGCACTGGTACGCGCAACGTATTGGTGAGGAAATCGGTGAGGCCAGGCATGTTAGCGCCTCCGCCCATCACAACGACCTGAGCAATGGCTCGCTTGCTCTTCGAGCGTTCCTCATAGTAGCGCATGCTTCGCTGAATTTCTTTGACAAGTGTCGTTAGGTTGTCCGAAAGAGCGTTTTCGATTTGTTTTTGTTTTTTGCTGTAGCTTAGGCCGTACTTTGTTTTTATGATAGTTGCTTCGCGGTCGGTGACATTGAGTGCTTTGGCAATGAGCTTCGTAATCTCTTCTCCGCCACAGGCAACGGTGCCGCTCACGATTGGGTTGCGATCATATACGGTGACGTCGGCGCTATTGCTGCCAAAGTCAACAAGTACGCTCGGCAGATCGCCCTGGTCGTCAAACGAAAAAAGGTGCGCACCTGCGTTGCTAGAAGTTTGAATAATGACGGGTTCCAACCCGAGAAGTCTTCCGAGGGTCATATATGA
This sequence comes from Candidatus Saccharimonadota bacterium, assembly GCA_002746885.1. Lineage (GTDB taxonomy): Bacteria > Patescibacteriota > Saccharimonadia > Saccharimonadales > UBA4665 > JAGXIT01. Next base: position 74,962 of record PDRS01000006.1, on the reverse strand, counting down.
ATCAACGATGCGCCGCGGCATGGCTACAATAAAAGCTGTCAGCCTGTCCTTACCAGATTGTACGGTTGAATAGTCTATGTACAGGCTTTCTGTAGCCGCCGGTATGTACTGCTCGACTTCGGTTTGGATGGCGGTGAAGACTTCTTTTTCGCTCAGGTTTGGCAAGTCAACGGAGCGAGTAAAGGCTTCTGAAATGGGCACGCTCATTGCTACGCGTCGAGTAGTGATATTACCAACAAGGCTGTGTTTGAACATTTTCTGGATGGTGCTGGCAAGTTGCTCCTGTCGGACGATCACGCCGTCTTCGGTAAAGTTCGCATCAAAAGATATTTCTCCATAGCCAAGGACACGCGGTTTTCGTTTTCCCGGCTCAAGCTGTATGACGCGCACTGTACTTCGACCGATATCCATACCAAAAAGCGGCTTATCTTCAAAAAGGTAGGATGTAGAACGTGTTTTTTTCATAATTGCCCACTCTCAAAAAGCACAATAACTTTCTAGTTTCTATCATATCACATCTCTTAATTGCTCGTAGCTAGATTGACAGCTTGGTTCTGCGGGAATCTGATTCGCTGCGATCTTGAGGTCAAGAGCCGGTTGCATAGACGATTTCGTTGACGTCTTTGCCTGACGCGAAAGTGTCGCTGAGCAATGTTTTTCTCGTATTTTAGGTTAGTCATGGTCGCAAGTTGCGCAATGGTCTTGAGGCGTCGTTTGTATGTAGCGTTTAACCGTCCAGGCGGCGAGCAGCATGACAGGAATGACTATGAAAGCATATTTACGGCTAAAGTTGCTAATATCGAGGAGAACCTGTGTATATACTGGCAGTTGTGCGTCTGGACCGCCCAAATCTTTTAAGATCTTTGCGATTTTCGGCATAATGAAAAACATGATGCCGAAGAATGCAATAACCGTGATACAGAGAATAACGATCGGATAAATCATGGCACTGCGTATTTTCTTTTTGATACTTGCATTTTGTTCAACCTGCGTGGCAAGTCGCTTCAAGATATCGTCGAGAATACCGCCCTCTTCGCCTGCTCGCACCATGTTGACGTAAACTTCGTCAAACACATTTGGAAATTTGGCAAATGCGTCGCCGAGCTGCGTACCGCCTTCAATATCTTTGGTAATTTTCCCCAGCACTTCTCGGAAATACGCGCTGTTCGAGCTGTCTTGTAAAGTCGCTAAGCCTTTCGCGATCGGTACACCTGCCGATATCATGGTAGAAAGCTGTCGTGTGAAAACGACCATGTCGTTGCTCTTCACTTTTTTCTGTACGCCGAAGGTGCGTTTTGCGTTTGTCTCCGAAACGAGCAGGGGGTGCAACCCTTGGTGCGAAAGCGCCGCCATGGCTGCGTCACGGTCGGCCGCCTCTATGGTGCCTGAGACGCTTGAATTATTTTTTCTGAGCGCTTTGTAGCTAAAAAGCATATGCCTATACTATGCCTTTTCTGCGGTTACGCGCAAGATTTCCTCTATGGATGTTTGACCTCGTAGGGCCTTAACGAGCCCGTCGACCTGCATAGTCATCATGTCGTCTAGGAGTGCTTGGTCTTGGAGTTTCTCGCTCGTTGCATTGCTGACGATAAGCTGCTGGATTGCTTCAGTGTTACGGAGTACTTCGTATATGCCGATACGTCCATGATAGCCAGTGTGGTTGCAAGTGTCGCAGCCGTCTTCGTGAGCGCGCCACAGGCGCTGGATTGCGCTTGCTGAGGTGCCGAGGGTTTTGGGGTCGATACTATTGTTTGACTTGCTTGGGTTGGTTGCACCTAACCCAGCGGCAAGAGCGGTTTGTTCGAGATCGTGGAGGCGTTTGAGGCCATCGCTTTGTAGCTGAAATATCTTGTACAGCTTCTCAAGATGTGCGGCGTCCGGTTCGTATGCTTCGCGGCAGTCAATGCACAGCCGCCGCACCAGCCGCTGGCCAATTACGACGCGTACGGTACTGGCGATGAGAAAGGGCTCAATTTTCATGTCGAGCAGGCGGGGTAGGCAGGTCGCGGCATTATTCGTGTGGAGCGTACTAAACACAAGGTGCCCAGTGAGCGCGGCCTGTACTGCCAAATCGGCAGTCTCGCCGTCGCGAATTTCCCCAACCATAATGATGTTTGGATCTTGTCGAAGTAGTGCGCGCAGGCCGCTGCTAAAAGTCATACCAGCTAGCGGATTTACTTGGGTCTGATTTGCGCCAAATATGCGATATTCCACAGGATCTTCCACAGTACTTATGTTTACCCCTGGGCTATTGAGCATACTCAAAACGCTAAAAAGACTGGTTGATTTTCCTGAGCCAGTCGGTCCCGTAACGAGTATCATGCCGTGCGGTTGGACCATTGCTTGCTGTAATGCTTCGAGGGCGTTACCCCAGTAGCCGAGTTCTTCGAGTGTGGCTGGCTTGCTTGATTCGTCCAAAATACGCATGACGACTTTCTCGCCATCGACGATCGGCAAGGTGGACACGCGCAGGGCATAAACGTGATTGTTGACTGCTATTTTAAACCGGCCGTCTTGCGGTGCGCGATGCTCGTCTATTTTAAGATTTGCCAGTATTTTTATGCGCGAAACGAGCGCCCCCAACACCTTTCGGGGTAGTTTATTAACCTCTCGTAAAATGCCATCCACGCGGTAGCGTACCACAACAAAATTTTCCCGCGGTTCAATGTGGATGTCGCTTGCGTCGTTTTTTACGCCATAGTCGATAATAAGATTGACAGTCTGCGCTATTGGCGAATCTTCTGCGACGTCGGCTTGGTCGACGACTTCATCGGTGTCGTCTTTTTCTTGAATGGCGATAACTTTTTCTATTTCGCTCCCGACATTGCTTCCGTCGCCGCTGTATAGGTCGAGGGCGCTTTGTATTGTCGTGGTGGTTGCGAGGTGAACGCGAATTGGTTTGCCAAGCTGTTTTTGTAAGAAACTCGTCGCTGGGACGTCATCCGGATCTTCCATGGCGATGAAAACAACCCCGTCATCGTCTGTTTGGAACGCTATTGCGCGATGTTGCCGCGCAACACGCTCTGGTATAAGCTCTACGACTTCCCTCGGCAAATCGCGCGCCGTAAACTCCACGAAAGGCACATCAATTTCCTGAGCGTAGAGTTGCGTCAGCTCTTTTTCGCTGAGCGTGTTACTACTCACCACTACATCTTGCAGAGGTTTCTTCTCGCTTTTTTCTTGTTTTCGGAGTGCTTCAAGCTGTTCGTCACTGAACTTGCCCGTGCTCGCCAGTAGCTTCTCCACCAAACTATCTGATACACGCATCACATCAAGTATATCAAAACCACAACCATTTCACCATTTTTGGGAGGACAGCCCTCCTGAGCGAAAATTTATGATATAGTATACCTATGCCTCGAAGGAACACAGTGCGTTTTGATGTGCCGGAGAATTACTATCATGTGTATGCTCGCGGCAATAGCCGAAACCGTATTTTTCGAGACGAGCAGGATTATCTGATGTTCTTGCATCTCTTTGCGCGTTATCTTTCCCCCGAGGAAGCTAAAGATCCGTACGGTGTTTCGTATCCAAACTTTTATAACAGAGTTGATTTGCTTGCTTACTGTCTCATGCCCAACCATTTCCATCTGCTCGTATACCAGCGGCAAGCAAAAACCCTCACAAGCCTTATGCAAAGTATCATGACCAGCTACAGCCGATACTTTAACAAAAAGTATAATCGAACTGGTGCGCTGTTTGAGTCGCGCTTCCGAGCTTCAGTGATTTCCGATGACACGTACCTTATGCATATTACGCGCTATATTCACCTAAATCCGCGGGATTGGCGAAACTACGAGTACTCAAGCCTGCCGTATTATTTGCAACGAGCACAAGAGACGTGGCTGCGTCCAGAACGTATCCTCGAACTTTTTCCGAGCCAACAAAACTACCTCGATTTTGTAGCAGACTACGAAGAAAATAAGAAGATGATGGATATTCTCAAGAAAGAACTTGCCAACGGTTGGTAGGTAAAAACCATTTTGGGAGGACTGTCCTCCCAAAATGGAAATGAGCTTGCAATACGAGCGGATGGGGTGTAGGCTCACCTGTACAAATATAGGGGCTTCAGGTTGCCGCCGAGGTGGCCGTAGACGCAAACGACGAAAGGAATACCAATGGCAAAAGCAGCAAACAAGACAAAAGACGAGCCAAAGGCAGCAGAAAATAAAACGGCAGTCGAAGGTAAAACGAAAGCGCTTGGTCTAGCGCTTGAGACCATCGAGAAACAGTTTGGCAAAGGTTCGATTATGAAACTTGGTGAAGCTCACGAGGCTGACGTCGAGACAACATCCACTGGCAGTCTTTCGCTCGACTTGGCGCTTGGCGGCGGTATTCCAAAAGGCCGTATCGTCGAAATCTATGGCCCAGAATCGAGCGGTAAAACAACGTTGACGCTTCATGCTATTGCCGAAGTGCAGAAGTGCGGCGGAACGGCTGCGTTCATCGACGCCGAACATGCGCTTGATCCGTCATACGCAAAGCGTATTGGCGTAGACGTGGAAAACTTGCTGCTCAGCCAGCCAGATAATGGCGAGCAGGCGCTGGAAATCACTGAAACGCTCGTGCGTAGCAATGCGGTCGATCTCATTGTGGTCGATTCGGTCGCGGCACTTGTTCCGAGGGCCGAAATAGAGGGCGACATGGGCGATAGTCACATGGGCTTGCAGGCGCGCCTTATGAGTCAAGCGCTTCGCAAACTCACGGGGGTTATTAACCGCAGCAAAACGACGGTCATTTTCATCAACCAAATCCGCATGAAAATAGGCGTTATGTTTGGCAACCCAGAAACAACAACTGGCGGCAATGCTTTGAAATTCTACGCTAGCGTACGCATGGATATACGCCGCATTTCGCAGATCAAAACTGCCGATAGTGTCATAGGCAACCGTGCTCGCGTGAAAGTCGTGAAAAACAAAATCGCCCCACCATTTCGTGAAGCTGAGTTCGACATCATGTATAACAAGGGGATCTCCAAAGCTGGCGATATTCTTGACCTCGCGGTAGCGTACAACATCGTTGAAAAGGCTGGCGCTTGGTTCGCCTACGGAGGCGCAAAAATCGGTCAAGGTCGCGAAGCAGCCAAAACCTATTTGGAGGAAACGCCAAATATTCAAGAAGAAGTTGCTGCCAAGGTCCGCGAAGCCGCCACAAAGGAATAGCTATGACAAAACAAGCAGCTCTTTCGCCCGCTGGCGCACCTGCCAATTTACCTGAGCAAACAAGCATGCCGCAAGAAAACGGAGGGTTGTAGCCATGAGTGGCGGTGAAGTTGAATACTGGCAAGGCTATGAAGAAAACGGAGAAGTAGCTGGCAGAGTGACAACGGACGAAGCTGCTCGAGGGGCGCTGCACGGCTCCGCGCATGTCTGGATTTGGCGCCGAAAAGGTAATGTCCTTGAGGTTATGCTACAGCGCCGCTCGGCCAAAAAACGAACTTGGCCAAACCTTTGGGATATTTCGGCGGCGGGACATCCAGCGTACGGAGAAAGCATGCTGGAAGGAGCAATTCGCGAAACGTACGAAGAGATCGGTGTGGCTTTGTCTCGGGAGCAGCTGGAGCTGCTTTTTGTCTACCGTGCGCATATGGTATCTTTGCAGCCAAAAACAATTGAAAATGAATTGCAGTTTGTCTACGGTGTTGAGCTACACGGTGATCATACGCTGAAACTCCAGGAGGACGAAGTTGAAAGCGTGCAATGGGTGACGCTGGAAACGCTCGAAAAAATGTGTGCTATGCGCGATACGCTGGTTCCGCATGACGACGCTTATTTCATACAACTATTCGCGCAGTTGCGACGGTACTTATGAAAATAACAGACATTAAACAGCAGATAAGACAAGAGGGGCGATACTCCATATTTGTCGATGGCGTGTATGCGTTTAGTTTGCGTGCCGAAAGCTTACTGGCGGCGCAATACGCCGTAGGGCAAACACTCTCCTCGGCAGAGTTAGCCGAGGCGAAACGACAGGCCGAGACCGACAAAGCTTATGCGCTGACTCTTGCCTATATTGCGCGGCGCATGCGCAGTGAAGGCGAGCTACTCGATTACTTTCGCCGCAAGGGCTATCCCGACGAGTTTGGGAGGACTGTCCTCCCAAAGCTGCGAAAACTGGGCTTAGTTGATGACTGGGAATTTGCGCGGCGCTGGATAGACAACCGGCGCATGCTTCGCTCCTCAAGTACGCAGCGGCTACGCCTCGAACTACGTCAAAAGAAAGTGAGTGACGATATCATCGCGGCGCTTCTCAGCGAAGGCAAAACCGATGATTGCGAAATGCTGCGCATGCTCATTGCCAAAAAACGCAAACAAACTCGCTACCAGGACGATCAAAAGCTTATAGCTTACCTCGCTCGCCAAGGATTTTCATACGGCGACATCAAAGCTGTAATGGCAGTGGACTAGGCGGGCTGTTCTGTACGGCCGCGTGCGCTTCGCAAGAGGAGCGGTTTACACGTGCTTGCGACGTTATTTTCGGAACGATGAGATTTATTCGCCAGAAAGAACCTGAGCGATATGACGCAAAAAATCACCAAGGAACGCCGTAGGTGTGCCTACGCCATAGCGCCAGAGGGGACGGTTGTGCCTTTCAAGAGATCGTTAACGATGATCTTTTTGTCGGTGATTTCATTGATGTATGAGCGGTTTATCGACAAACTGCCTTTAGCGAGGCCTTTGAGCAGACCTTGCGAAACATATATTTTCTGTACGTACATTGTTTCTACTTCGACAGAATAATCAGTTACTCTGCCGAGACGCTGTTTGCTCAGAGTGACCACTCGCTTACCAATGAGCTCAAAACCAATATCCATAACCTTCTTCAGTCGTACAAGCACGTGCGGCTCGACGAGTACGTCGTGATCATCCACAACAAGTCCTTGTGGAATGACATCTCGTATGTCTTGGTACACGAGAACCAATGTTTTACGGCTCAGTGCATCTGTGCAATAGAAGCCTTCTATCTTAAGGTTGTTCGGATTAAAGATTGCCGCACGTGTTGTGGCAACTCGCTGTCCCGTGCGTAGGCTCATGACTGGCTTGTTGACGAAGTTGCTACTGAGTTTTAGCATAACCTTCATTATACTGGCCAACACAAACAAGCAAAACAGTTATTTTACGCGATTGCAGCAAGCGTAAGTAGTGCAGCGGGGCTATAATACGCGCAAATAACCGGCGCGATAGGGTAAATGGATACGAAGAGCATACGGGTAAGCGCGACGAGCAATATTAGTGTTGTAAAAAACAAACATTTTTTATTATGGCTGTGCTTGCAATTAGATTTCCGAGAGGCATACACTTGCAGCAATCATGACATTCCTGAGAAACGTCCTCAGGGTGGGGATTGTGCTTGCATTGAGCCTTATGTCGTACGGTTCGCAAGCGAAGGCTGAGGTGTTTCCAGAACTTTTTATACGCGAAATAAAAATAACGGGCGATGAACTCGTTGTACTGCAAGCTGCGGCGGACATTTCGGATCTGAGTGAGTATTGGATTGGTTACAAGGGCGATGAAGCCGCAAATCCGCATGCAATCGTACCGACTCAGCAGCTGCCTGCGTACGATCTTGCCGCTGGTCAGGCGGTGCTTTTGACGAGTGACGGCGGCGCAACTTGCGACGCAGTTATGACGACAAAACTTTCGCCTTCGCTGGCAGACACGAGGGGTACATTTGTTGTTCGTCATCTCGCGAGCGATGGCTTGACCAGTACATTTACCACTGTCGATAGTGTTAACTGGGCAAAGTCAAGCGCAAGTAGCGCGACAACGGCCGACCTAGATATTCGCGCAGAAACAGATGACATGAGCTATGCGGTGTGGTACCACGATCCGTCTCTCTCGCAACCTTGGCGCGTCGGAAATCTCGTAGGCTGTACGCTTCAGCTTGCTCCCGTTGCAGACGCAGATGCAGATACCGTAGATTGGTCGCAAAGCGCAGTAAAACCGCTGGCTATTATAGAAAGTGTCGATGATGCTGAGGCGGATCCCGACGAAGCTGACGTGGCAGGCGATAATACGGGGCTTGCACCGCCGCTCATTACCGAACTACTGCCAAATCCCGCCGGCACTGGCACCGACAGCACCGACGAATATATCGAACTGTACAACTCGAACGACACGCCGTTTTATCTCGCCGGTTTTACGCTGCAAACAGGGTTGGCTGCCAAACATTCATATATATTTCCGCCCGGAGTGAATATTCCACCAAAACAGTTCCATACGTTTTATGCGAGTCAAACAAAAGCAAGCATGAGTAACAATGGCGGGCAAGTGGTATTGCTCGATAAAGCGGGCACGGTTGTGGCGCGATCAGATCCGTACGAGTCTGCGCCTGATGGCCGGTCGTGGGCGCTTGCAAACGGAGCATGGTACTGGACGACAAAGTCGACGCCAGGTACTACGAATGTCATAGCGCAACCAGCCAAACTTGCTGCGACCGGTAGTAAAAAAGTTGTCAAGTCAGCCAAAACTAAAAAAGCAAAAACGCGTAAGGCGAAAGCCAAAAAAACGAAAGAAAAAAGTCAAAAAAGCACGGCAAAAACAGCTGCTTCGACTGCGTATCGAGCAGATACGCCGCCAAAACCAACCGCTGTGCATCCGCTCGCACTTGCCCTCGTGGTAAGTTGCGCGCTAGGATATGGAGCATATGTGTACCGAAAAGACGTGGCAAATGCAATCCACAAGCTCCGCCGACACTGAGGCGCTGGGCGAACGAGTAGGCGCGCGGCTAAAGGGCGGCGAGGTGCTTGAGCTGCTGAGCGACTTGGGTGGCGGCAAAACGACATTTGTGCGCGGGTTAGCGCGCGGGGCAGGAAGTACCGACGCCGTAGCAAGCCCTACATTTACCATTAGCCGCGAATATCGCGCCTCAAAATACACTATAGTGCACTTCGATTTCTACCGGTTAGACGAACCAGGCATCATAGCCGAAGAACTGCGCGAGGTTATCAACGACCCGCTATCGGTGGTCGTGATAGAGTGGGGAGATATCGTGCAAGACGTGTTGCCGCAGCAACGCCTGAGCTTGCATATTGCGCAAACTGGCGACGAAACCCGCGATATCACATGCCAGTACGCACCAGAACTTGCATATTTATTGGCGGGAGAAAAGCAATGATTATTCTGACGATCCGTACCGACAAACCTATTGCGGAAGTGGGGTTGTACGACGGCGAAACACAGCTCGCGTACGAGCAATGGCAGGCGCACAGAGCGCTGGCGGAAACAATCCATTCGAAAATATACACCCTTTTGACGGAGCAAAAGATGACCTGGCAGGATTTAGGCGGTGTCCTTGCTTTCCAGGGGCCGGGGAGTTTCACTGGATTGCGTATCGGCCTGACGGTCGCAAATGCGCTAGCGCAAGGTCTAGGCGTTCCCGTACTTGCTGCGCGCGAGCCTGAATGGATTGCAACTGGTGTGAAAAAACTGCTTCACGGCGAGAATGATCAGGTTGTCTTACCTTACTACGGAGCTCCCGTACACATCACAACCCAGAAAAAGTAGCTTGCAGGTAGGTCAAATGATGTGATATAACTAGGGGTGGCTTTTGTAAATAAATACAAGAAATAAACACAAAGGAAAAGATATGAAACACTTCAGGCGCGTTTTTTCTGGTAGCAGCGCGATGTTGCTCGCATTCTCATCGCTTCTTACGCTAGGCGTTACTGGTGTCGCTAGCGCGGCGGGGCAGACATGTACTTGGACTGGCGGTGGCGGTGACAACAAATTTAGCACGGCAGCAAACTGGACAGACTGCGGCGGCGGCGCGCCGCTCGCGGACGATGTTATTCGCTTTGCGCAACAGCCTACCGCTACGACGGCGCTGGAAAACGACCTCGGCGTTGACTTAGCTGGCTTAGTTGCTGTTGCCGAAGACAGTGCTTCAACGGGCGCTTGGTATACAGTGGATAGACTTGACTTTGCGGCCAGTGCTGCGGTAACTATCGAAAGGGCGAACACGTGTACACCAGCTATCGTGAAAGTAGTGCCGACGGAAGTCAATGGTGCAGGTGATCTCAGTATACAAGCAGGACCGCTTGGCTATACGGAATACAAAGCGACTGTTGCGGGTGATTTGACGATAACTGGAAGCGGACGTGCATTTAAATCGTTTACAGCTGGTAGCACGGCAAACAACGTCATTATCGCCAGTCCGCTCGGTACGGCGGGCTACACGACCGCAACGTGTCAAGACAATTCTGGTGGAGCTGGCACCATGAGGGTAGGAGCAGTTTCGAACGACCTCTCTGGCCTGTCATACGCATCGGTGACGGTCGAAAATGGCGCATCCATAAGCTTGGCAGACTATGCGAAACCTATGACGCTTGGCGGAGGAACGGGTAGCGAAAAACCTACAGTCTTTTTTGATCCTGACACTGACCCGAATACCTACGAAGCGCTCGATTCAAACAGAACGTGGTCGAGTGCAGTTACCTTAGCGTCAGATGCATATGTTGCGGTTGGCTCTAAGACGAATGTCAATTTTACGGGTACGCTAGCTGGCGCTGGTAAGACGCTCGGAAAAACCGCTACCTCGACGGGTACATTCACAAACAACGCAACGGCTAACTCATCGGCGACACCGAGTGGGCAGCAAACTAATCCCGTAAAAACTACCACCATCACCGACAAAACAAGCGAACACATTAGTGTGGTGCCGAATGAAACGACCGTTCTTGACGGTGAGCGTGCGGGTGTTACGGTTCTTGCTGGCGGAAAACTTAAGGGTACTGGAACCGTGACCGGGTCTTTGCTCGTGCTGGAGGGCGGTTCAATTGCTCCAGGGCATAGCCCAGGCTGCGTGACAACAGACACGCTGACACTTTCTGGTGAGTACGAGTTCGAATTGGGCGGAACAGACCCGTGTAGTGGATATGATCAAATTCGGGTAACCAGTGCAACGGCAGATCCATCTGTCAATTTCAGCACGACGCCTACGGCAACGATTCTTACTTCTCGGTTCAATGGCTACACACCGCAGCAAGGCCAATCATTTACTATCATAGACAACACCGGTCCGAACGCCATTTTTGGTACGTTTAAGGACTTGCCGGAAGGCGCGACCTTTGAACAAAATGGGATTGTGTTTCGGATTAGTTACGTCGGCGGAACGGGAAATGACGTTGTGCTCACCGTGCAAAATCAACCAACAGCGCCAGATACTGGTTTTGCGCTTCTCACGACAAATCCATTACTGACAATCGGCGTTGCAGCGGCAGCGGCGTTGCTCCTCGTTGGGTTGGCCCGCAGAAGTCGTCTGGCTCCCGCTCGGGCACAGACCCGCAAGCGAACATAGAGGATAGCGCTATGTCACGTGCGCGTTTGACACTCGACAACCAAGTTTTTTCTGGCACGCAGCGCTACACGCAGCGTAGCGCCAGCTATGAACGTCGTACAGTACAGCGTGTTGAACAGGGTAGTATGGGCGCGCGACAGCGTTCGTCGCTGCAAGTGGTTCGGCGAACGTCCGAAAAACATTGCCGCAAACCAGTTTTTATGGACATAAAACCGCCGAGTCCTGCCTTGTCTGTGCACCAGCGTAATCATATAAAACCGCGCTTGACGCAACAGCCAGCAACTATTCAGCCGCGGCCAGCTCGCAGTAAGCGGCGAAACCAGCGGCTCAGACGGGTTTTGCATCGCCAGAACATGCTATACGCTGGGGCGATAGTGGTTTTTGGGCTTGGTTTATACGCGGGGTTAGGCGGTTTGCGCGCCAACAAACAGGTTGCGGTACAGGTAGAAGCGCTGCAAACGCAAGCAGTGCAGGGTGCGACCGACGAAGGCAATACTGACGAAACCGTCCCGCCGTCTACGGAAAAACCAGCGCCCTCAGTAGTGCGCGCGTATTCGGTTGCGCCTGTCAATCCGCGATATATTGACATACCTAAGCTCAATGTTCATGCACGCATATTGTCTATGGGGGTAGATGAACACAATGAACTAAAAGCTCCGCGCGGCATATACGATGCGGGTTGGTATAACGCTTCTTCGCGCCCTGGCGAAAATGGCGCAATGCTTGTGGATGGGCATTCTGGTATAGGCGGAACGCGCGGCATATTTCATGACCTGACAAAACTTACGAGCGGCGACGCGATTACGATTGAGCGCGGCGACGGCCAAGTTTTTACATACTCAGTGGTTGATGTGAAGGTGCTTGATGTCGCCCAGGTAGACATGAGCGCATTACTTGTCTCGGCCGATACAAGCCGACCGGGGTTAAGCCTTATTACGTGCGCAGGAAATCAAGTGCCAGGAACGTTTAACCTAACCCAGAGGGTAGTTGTTCGTGCAGTACGTTAAGCTTGCAAATCAGGCTTGCACAGGATACTGTATGTTGCGGTGACGGAGAATTAAGAACGCTGTAAAGATGTGTGGGGATGTAAGGTAATGCTCATAACTATATTGCTATTTTTCGGGCTAGCGGCATTCCTTGTGTGGTATTTGCAATCGAAGGACAGGGGTGAGCGCGAACCGATTGAGATGCTTTGGGCGGCCGCTGGCTTCGGTTTTGCGGCGATGATAGTGGCAATTGTTTTTGAGAAATTTCTTCCGGGTAATCTCGCTGACCTGCAAGACAGTGCTGCATCGAATGCGTCAAGAGCGGGAATTATGTTCGGAATAGGCCTTATCGAAGAGGTGTGTAAATTTGTCCCGCTTGCGTTTTTTCTTTACAAAAAACGATATTTCAACGAACACACAGACGGCATACTCTACTTTGCTCTAGCTGGAATAGGTTTTGGTTTGCCTGAAAACATACTTTATACGCTTGGCCAGGGCACGGGTGCGGGAGTTGGGCGGCTCATTCTCATGCCGTTCTTCCATGCTGCTCTGACGGCGATACCTGGGTATTATTTAGCCAAGGCAAAACTGAAGCGTAAGCCGCTATGGCATGTTGCTGTTGCGTTAGGCGCGGTGGTGTTTTTGCACGGTTTTTATAACTTTGGGCTTATCGCTCATAATTATTTTTTGCTGCTAATATCATTAGCTACAACAATCTCGCTTGTAGTCGTCCTATTTATGCTTATCGCAAAAGCGAAGTCGGAAGATCAGGCAATCGGCTTGAGTGTAGTTGGTCAAAACGCCTTTTGCCGCAACTGCGGCTGGCCGAACCCCAAACGTCAGCTCTATTGTGAAAGGTGCGGAAAGTATGCTTGAATAGAGAGGTAGCATGTATCAAGGGAAAATGATTGTAATAGTCGAAGGGGAAACATGAACTGTACAAAATGTAATCAACCACTGAGTCATGGCGCTGCATTTTGCGGAAACTGCGGCCAAGCTGTGGCACAGACTGCACCTCCGACGTCGCAAACACAACCTGTCAATCCGCAGGCTGCGCAGCCCGCCGTTGCGCCGCAAGCAGCGCCCGCCCAGCCCCAGCCAGTTGCGCCGGCGGCACCGCCTACCGCAGGGCAGACCGCAGTCCCGCCGTATGCGACTCAGCAGCCAAGCGTCCAGCCAAAAGACGCAACGCTTCCGTTGGTGCTTGGTATTTTATCACTTGTGCTATGGGTAGTTCCGTTACTTGGCTTGATTAGCAGTATTACTGCCATCGTTCTCGCGGTGAAAGCGAAAAACGTTTCGCCAAACGGTAACGGCGTGGCGACTGCAGCTCTCGTTATGGGAATTGTTGGGGTCGTTTTTGCTCTCCTCGCCTGGGGCGCGAATTATCAAGATGCTATGGATGAAAAAAGTACCGTATTCATCAGCGCTCCCCAAGTATCCTGAGGTAACGGTTATTACATTTCGCGCAGTAGCGGCGCATCTGTTTGTATCAGCGGCTGTGGTGGATTTTGATCTTTTGGTTTGACGCGCCTGCTATGCACGGCGTATGATTTATGCAGGCATTTTCGTGAGTTTCGGGAAAGCCTTTTTGTCAAAATTTACGCATTTTGGTTTGGTTTTTGGCGAGCTAGTGAAGTGAAAGCGATTGCTACGCAAAACCGACCGAACAGAAGGGAATTATTATGGATCCATTGACCATATTGCTCGTTGTAGCCGGGCTCGGTGCTGGCTATGGCGCAAGTACGTACGCAACGAAACAAAAATCTGCTCAGGCAGAAAACAAGGCCGAAAAAGAACTGGCAAAAGCGAAAAAAGAAGCCGACCGACTTGTCGATGAGGCTCGTTCGGAGGCGCACAAGCTCAGCGACGCCGCTCGCAAAGAAGAACAGACGCGGCGCAATGAGCTGAAAGAGCTGGAAAATCGGCTCGTGCAGCGCGAGGAAACCCTCGACAAAAAACTCGATGATCTCGACACTCGCACTGCGAAATTACGTGCAAGCGAAGACGAAATAGAGGCTCTAAAAAACGAAATTCGCGACATACGCGTCAAACAGCAGGAAAAGCTGGAGAAAATCGCTAAACTAAAGAAAACTGAAGCTGCCGAAAAGCTCATGCAAATGACCGAGCGAGATATAAAAAACGATCTCACTGGTCTCGTTGCAAAACTACAGCAAGACGCCAAAGAAAACGCTGAAGAAACAGCGAGCCTTTTTATCGTTACCGCCATGGAGCGGTTGGCCAGTGAAGTGACGGCAGAGCGAACGCTCACGAGCGTAAAGCTCGAAGACGAGGAAATGAAGGGTCGTATTATCGGTAAAGAAGGGCGCAATATTCAGGCATTGCAGCGCGCGACTGGCGTCGATATTATGGTCGACGACACGCCTGGCTATATTGTGTTGAGCTGTTTTGACCCAGTGCGCCGCGAGGTTGCTCGCCAAGCGCTCGAAATGTTGCTCAAAGACGGTCGCGTCCACCCAGGCCGCATAGAAGAAGTTGTCGAAAAAGCGCAAAAGCAAGTCGACAAAGACGTTGTACGCGCCGGCGAAGATGCTGCGCGCGAAGTTGGCGTGTTGGGTGTGCCAAAAGAACTTCTTCATTTGCTTGGCGAACTTAAGTACCGAACCAGCTATGGTCAAAACGTCCTCAAACACTCAACCGAAATGGCACACATGGCCGGTATGCTTGCCGAAGAGCTTGGCGCAGACGTGAAAACGACAAAATATGCGACGCTTTTCCATGATATGGGCAAAGCGCTGACGCATAAGATGGAAGGTAAGCACCACCACATCAGCGGTGAAATGCTTCGCAAGTACGGCGCTCCGGAAGCAGTTGCCCTAGCGGCCGAACAACACCATGATGACATGGAAGCGACGAGCGTTGAGGCGCTCATCGTTCGCGTATGCGATGCTATTTCTGCTGCGCGCCCAGGTGCTCGTAATATCTCGGCAGAAAACTTTGCCGAGCGCATGAAGGAGCTCGAAAATATCGCCAATGGCTTTGACGGTATAGAAAAATCCTACGCAATTAGCGCTGGCCGCGAAGTACGTGTATTCGTCAGGCCGAAGCAAGTAGATGACCTGAGCGCCATCCGGCTCGCTCGTGATATCGCCACCAAGATCGAATCGAGTATGAGCTACCCGGGCACCATCAAGGTTAACGTCATTCGTGAAACGCGTGCAGTTGAATTTGCAAAATAAGCATGATTGAACTGCGTCATCCAAACGACTCATATGCGCTAGTAAACCCCGCGGGGGCATATGTGGAGTCGTGGGCGGACGCAAATGGCGCTGAGCTACTGTTCGCGCGAAGAGATATGCCAAACGGTAAAAATCGCGGCGGCATACCGCTTTGTGCGCCCATCTTTGGGCCAGGTGAGACGGTAGGGCTCAGTCAGCATGGCTTTGCCCGAAACTGTACATGGACGGTACATACGCAGACAGAATCACGCGTCACGCTTTCACTGGATGATCCCGCGGCTCAGGTGGAAAGTTTGCCGCCAGTGTATGCGGGCTGCAGTATGGATCTTGCAATTGAACTGGAAGAAAACAGTCTGCGTGAAACGCTGACCATTCGTAATATTGGCGTTGAGTCATTCACACTCAACCCCGCTTTCCACCCATATTTTCCGATTACTGATGGCCAATCGGCTACAGACGCTCGCGTTACTATCGACGGCCAAACGTACCAGTGCAGCGCCGAAGAGTTGCTTGCTACGCGAAAAATCGATAGTATTGCGGCGGCTGCTCAACTCCAGCTTGGTCAACGGGCGTGGAGTATAGCAGGCGATGGGCTGCCTCTTTTTGCGTTGTGGAGTGAATCGGATACGGACTTTTTGTGCGTAGAACCAACCGAAAGCGGCTACCTAACTGACAATCCTGCCAGTGAACTGCAGCCCAGTCAGACGAAAACGGTCGCTATGACGATTTCCTTTCGTCCGACGGCCTAGTGCGGCTATCGTCGTACCTACACCTGTGCCATACTAAGAGTATGAAAATACTTTATATTGGCGACATAATGGCGGAGCTAGGCATACAGGCTGTCGAGCAAATGCTGCCGGAGTTGGTTAAAAATGAACATATTGATTTCGTCATAGCGCAAGCAGAAAACGTAACAAACGGAAAAGGCATGTCGCCCGAAGACATGGCACGGTTGCAGCAGGCAGGCGTGCAGGCGTTTTCAGGTGGAAATCACACGCCGTCCGTGTCGAGCCTGGCGGCATATTTAGAAAACGACACTGAACCAGTTGTCGGCCCGGCCAATATGTTTGACTGCCCTGGGTCTGGCTACAAGCTTGTCGAAACACCCAAAGGCGCCGTGTTGATCGTCAGTTTGCTGGGGAGCATCGTCGGGAAACAAGCGCACATCGAAACCGAAAACCCGCTGAAAAAAATAGATGAAATTTTAGCAAACGTACCGCGAGAAGCATATTTTGCGAGTGTCGTAAATTTGCACGGTGATTTTAGTAGCGAAAAGGTTGTTTTTGGTCATTATCTCGACGGTCGGGTTTCTGTAGTCGTGGGCGACCACTGGCATGTGCCGACGGCTGACGCGCAAGTGCTGCCGAAAGGCACGGCGCATATCACGGACGTAGGAATGTGCGGGTCGCTCAACTCTTCACTCGGCGTTAGCTTTGATAGTATTATTCCGCGCTGGCGCGACGGCCTAAAAACTCGCAACCAGCTCGAAACAGCTGGCCGCGTACAGTTCAACGCTTTGCTCGTCGAGGTAGATGAATCGAATGGTCGAGCTACGTCTGCCCGCCACATCCGCCGTGTTTGGTCTGCAAACGTTGACTAGGTGAGTTGCTCTGGCTGGCGGCATGTTTGGTGCGGTCGTGATAAAAAGAGGTATGATTCCTAGATTAGGAAGAAGTAATTCTTTGCTCGACCATGCTGAGCCACTGAAAAAACCCACGTAAAGTGGGTTTTTTCAGTGGTCGGGGTGACTGGATTTGAACCGGCGACCTCAGCGTCCCGAACGCTGCGCGCTACCAAGCTGCGCCACACCCCGACGACCATTTCATTATACTAGACTTACTCAAAGGACGCTGAAGTTGACCTCAGCGGTCACGTTCCGCAATTTCTCACCAAAGACAAAGGCGTATATGATTTCAGTAATCGTGGTCGGGGAGACAGGATTTGAACCTGCGACCCCGCGGTCCCAAACCGCGTGCGCTACCGGACTGCGCCACTCCCCGACAAAAAGCTAACTACACAAGTCAAGATCTTTCTCTATAGCGGATAAACCCAAACTGTGCACAGTAGCAAACTGCGCCCCGACGGACGGAGTGATTTGATTTTAACAGATGAGCATTGGTTTTGCTAGCTCGCCGCTCGTTCTCGCTTTTTTATTCGGTTATTTTCCAGTGCTTTTGTAGTGCGAAATGAGTCATAAAGAAACCCAGCGCTATTGTACCGAGTACGCCAAACCCAAGTATAGCCAGCTGCGCCAGGACAGTTTCGCGGTCATGATACGCTGCGTATACTGCTGCAACCGGTACGCTTGCCAGAACAACCTTGATCCATATTTGAATGCGCTCCGTGAGGAGTTTACGTTTTTTGGTTGGAATTTTTTCTTTGGGCTTGTGCGCTACAACGGGCACTGTCTTTTCGGTTGCAAAATGCACGACCTTGTCGGTTGCCTTTGCCGCGCCAGGTATGTATTTCGCAAAAATTACGTAGCAAATCAGTGCAATGAGTGTGCATGCGGCAATCACGAAAAGAACGGCCATAAATGCTGATGGCTCAAGAGGTGAAGCGGTTTCGATTGGCTGCGATATAAGAGGCTCGGGTTCTGTTTTTGTTTTCGTAAAAATCACTTTGCCCACTTCAGACTCGAAAAATTTTGGTGTGTACAGCGCAAGCAGTAGAAACCACTCCATAAAAACGGTAAAATATCCCGCTCCGCCTACGATACGAAGGATGATCTTCCGAAACTGCTTAGAACGAGTTGCCACACATCAATCATAACTGTTTTTCGATAAATGTCTACATGCGTGCATGCAGCACCGATCGTCTCGCGTACTAAAAAATAATAGCGTACAATAACAGTGGAATGAATGTAACAAACATAGCATTTGCTGTTGGCGTGGTCTTTGTGCTGCTACTGTTTTCAGAGTGGGGCTGGAGGCGGCATTTATTTCGCGGCGAGGTTGGGCGCAAATTTATTCATATTAGCGTCGGGACGTTTGTAGCGTTTTGGCCGTATTTTCTTGACTGGACGGAAATCCGCATCCTTAGCTTAGCGTTCTTTGCGGTGGTTTTGGCGGCGATGCATCTCGGCGTGTTTCGGGCTATAGGAAGCGTGCAGCGTCCTACGTATGGCGAGATTTTCTTTGCTCTGAGCGTTGGGTTGCTGACGCTTGTAACAACATCGAAAGGCGTGTACGCTGCAGCCATTTTGCAAATGGCACTGGCGGATGGATTTGCAGCGATTATCGGTACGCGTTATGGTACCGAAAACAAATACCATTTGTTTGGCCGCACGAAAAGCCTCATTGGTAGTCTAACGTTCTTTATCATTTCGCTGGCACTTTTGACTGGCTATAGTCATTTTTCGGACAATGGTCTTATATGGCAGCATGTCTTAGGGTGTGCAGTCATGGCGACTTTGCTGGAGAATGTTGCGGCGCTCGGCTTTGATAATCTGCTTGTACCAGTTGCGGTCGGGTTGCTTTTGCAACACGTTGCCTAGACGGCTGTTTTTCTAAGTAAAACCCCCGCTGCCGCAGGGGTTTTACTTGGGGCGAATGATGGGACTTGAACCCACGGCCTTCTGTGCCACAAACAGACGCTCTAACCAACTGAGCTACATCCGCCATGTTGCGGTATGTGGCGACGACAATCTTTCCTGGAGCTTGCTTTTGCTCATTTTGGACGTCGCTCGCGCAAACCAACCGCTTCTTGTGCAGTTTAATCTGCTGACAGTATGCCTTGCAGAGAAAACTGCGGTTAGCTGCACTATATGCAGAAAACAGAGGTGATTATACCGAGAAATGAAATAAAACACAACAGCAACGAAACCGTGCGAGGGTGTCGCTACTGGCTACGGGAGGAATGCTTCTCGCTTTTGATATAGCGTGAGCGCTTTTCGGTCGGCTGGCGTCGGAGGATCATGCACAATACTGCGCGGGTAGAGCTGAAAGGCGCGCACAACATTCAATTGCAGGGCATATAAAAACACCTGTGCTTGTAGGTATAGCCAAAAAAGCAGTGCAAGCACAACAGCGAACTGTGCATTTAAGCCTGTTTGTCCGCGAAGCTGCCGTGTGATAATGTAGCTCCCCAAAGCGTGTAAAAGTGTGAACGCAACTGCTGCGACGAGCGAACCAGGAATGTTTGCGAACGGTCGCTTGCGAACGGCTGGACCAAAACTGTACACGCCCCAAAAAACAATAAACAGCATGCTAAAGCCGCTCAGCCACAAAACAGCTCGAACTGCAAAATGTATGTTGCCGCTGGTGGCGTAACCAGTTAGCGCCGCCGCAGCTATTAACCCAATCCCGCTCGCAAAGAGTAGCGCGTAACTGCGCAGCAGTGTTTTCGGAAATGAATGATGTTTGTAGCGAGGCACGCACCAAACACGGTTGAGGCTATGAATAATCGCTCGGGCAACACCTTGGGCGCCGTATAACGAAATCAGCAAAGCACCCGCAAGCGCAAGACCGCTTTTGCTGGGAGTACGTATGCTATCAGATAAATTCTGGCCAATCGCTGGAAAGTAGCTTGTGATGCTTTTTTGCAGTTGCTCCTGAAGTGCTGGATTGTTTTGCGCCACAATCTGTATGATGGCCGTTGCTACAATGAGTGTAGGAAAAAGCGACAAAAATCCATAGTATGCAATAAGCGCTGCCTGGTAGTCGGTTCGATCGTCGCCGCACTTTTTGATGAGTGCGTACGGAAACGCGATCCAGCGATGTTTCTGCTGTGTTTTGTCTAGGCGTGAGACGGCACGCTGCAAAATGTTGGGTGATTTTCTTCGAAGCGTCATAGCAGAGCAGTGCGCAGTCTGAGATTATTTTTTCTTGTGACCGACCGCATCTGCTACGCTGCGTACGGCGCCAGCAATCTCAACAGCTTTATCTGCGGCATTGACGGCGGTATGGAACTTTTCTTTGATCATACGTTCGAGATCTATAACTTTGTTACGGATGATAATGATTGCCGCTACAATCGCTCCGAGCAACAGAAGGCCAAGCGACATGCATATAATCGCAATAATGTAGTAGGTTTGCTCCAATCCAGACATGTTTTCCTCCGCGGTTAGTGTCGTCTATGGCGCCCCGGGCAGGATTCGAACCTGCGACCTTAGGCTTAGAAGTCCTCTGCTCTATCCAGCTGAGCTACCAGGGCGCAACACTGTGATTATATCAGAAGATAGAACAATAGTTCGAAACCGCCACGAGCACTGTCAGGTGCGGCGCCGTATGTCTGGCGACCGCTCACAGCAAAATCTGAGCGAGCATTTTGCTCAAGTATGCGGGCAAGCGCTCATATTTCAGGTAGTTACCCAGCTAAATTTGCGCGCCGCGCGCTTGATAGATACAAAATGTCAATAATTGGGTATAATACCTGTGCGCCTCAGTTGCGGGTGTAGTATAACGGCTATTATAAGGGCTTTCCAAGCCCAAGATAGGGTTTCGACTACCCTCACCCGCACCATTTTATACGTAAAATAGAGCGCATTTGCGCCGCATGGGCTGCAATACATAGTCCTCGGGCAAGTAATACGAGATGGTAGCGTGTAGCACTAGCCGTAGGGCAAGGTTATGACGCCGCGGTCGAAGTGAGCGGCGCTACCATTTATAAATCTTGAAACACTTCAATACGAGCGCCGAGCGAGTTCAAACGTTCGGCTAGGTCTTCGTAGCCGCGCTGAATAGTGTATATGTTGCGCAGAGTGGATATGCCGTCGGCAGCAAGCATTCCTATGAGCAATAAGCTGGCTGGCCGCAGAGCGGGCGGACAAAAAACATCAGCACGCGTAAATGTGGTTGGGCCGGTGATGTAGACGCGATGCGGATCGGCTAGCTCGATGTTGGCGCCAATTTTAGAAACCTCGGTGTAGTAAATGGCGCGGTTTTCATACATCCAGTCATGGATAAGGGTGCGGCCTTTCGCGACCGCGCAAATAGGTACGAAGTAAGGGAGGTTGTCGGCGTTGACGCCCGGATAGGGTAGAGAATGGATTTTTTCCGATAAAGCTTTTAATTTGCCGTCGTGCTTTTGTATGTGTAGGTCGGCGAGTTCGGTTTTTCCGTTACTCGCGACGTAGCGGTCGGACAGAGTGTAGTGCAAACCCATTTTGCGTAGCTTGAGGAGTTCGAGCGTTACAAATGCCATTGGGACGCGCTCAATAGTTATTGCTGAATTGGTTGTCACGGCGGCTGCTATGAAAAACATTGCCTCTATAGGGTCTTCGGCGGGCGCATAGGTGATGTTTTTCTTTATGTGCTTGACGCCGCGCACTCGCAGTGTTGTTGTACCGATGCCATCTATGTGGACGCCTAGCTTTTGCAGGAAAAAACAAAGATCCTGCACCATGTAGTTAGCACTCGCAAATTCGATGACACTTTCTTCCGTTCGTCCGGCTGCAGCCATGAGAGCGTTTTCGGTGACGGTATCGCCCATTTCATACAACGCAAAGCGACCGGCTGGCTTTGGTCGTACCGAAACATGGTAGCTTCCGGCATGTGCTTTGGCATTAAGCCCAAATTCTTGCAGGGCGAACAGGTGCGGCTCAACCGTGCGTGCGCCTAGCTTACAGCCGCCAGCGTATGGGATCTTAAACTCGGTCAGTTCGTGCATAAGCGGACCCATGAGCATGATGACGGTGCGGGTTTTGCGTGCGGCTGCTTTGTCAAGTTTATCGAGACGGAGTTTTGGCGGACGCTTAAGTTCGAGATCGTTGCCATTTGTCCATTTTGTTTGAACGCCAATGCTTTCCAGTACTTCTAGTATGCGAAAAACTTCTTCTATGCGTGGGAAATTCGTGAACTTAGTCGTGCCGTGATTGAGTAAGCTGGCGCACAGCAAACCGACGGCCGCATTTTTGCTTGTTTTGAGTTTTATAGCACCGCTGAGTTCGTGACCGCCTTCTATGCGCAGGTTGACGCTGCCGCTGCCGAGTGACACCAATTGCTTGTTGAGGGCTTCGCTGAGACGGCCGAGCGTTTCTATGCTCAAGTTTTGGCGTCCTTTTTCTATGCGGTTTATAGCTGATTGGCTTGTTCCAAGCCGCTGGGCAAGTTCTGCTTGCGTCATGCCTCGCTCTTGGCGAACGCGCGCCACAAAATCACCGATACGTTCGTTTGTTTGAGTTGTCATATGTACGCGTAGTATACCACGTGTGATATAAAAAAATCTCAAAAAATTTTCAATGGACAGCTTGTCTTTTGACGCAGCCGTTACGAGGCAGATTCAAACGGGTTAGAGTTTCGGCGCGCCTTACTAAAAATCTCGCGGAACGAGCATAATGCCGTGAGCAGTGTATTCCGCAGACAAAATTACTATATGCCGTTTACGCCACAAAAGGTACACTACTAGGTAAGGGTTAAATAGAGGAGGGTACATGCAAGACGCCGCAGTTGCTGATTTGATTGCAGCAGAAGAAAAGCGCGAACACGAAGGGCTCGAACTCATTCCGAGCGAAAATTATGTCAGCGTTGACGTGCTCAAAGCCAACGGTTCTATTTTTACGAACAAGTACAGCGAAGGTTATCCGGGCAAACGTTATTATGGCGGTCAAGATTGCACGGACCCGCTCGAATTGCTGGCTATTGATCGAGCCAAAGAGCTTTTCAAGGCCGACCACGCCAACGTACAACCTCACTCTGGCGCATCGGCGAACGAAGCGGTCTACTATGCGTGGCTTGAACAGGGCGACACAGTGCTTGGTATGGATCTTAGCCACGGTGGGCATTTGACTCATGGTGCGCCGGTGACGCGTAGTGCAAAGTTCTACAACTTTATCCGCTACAAAATGAAAGACATAGAAACGGGCGAAATTGATTATGGCGAACTGCGCGAGCTTGCACTGAAACACAAGCCAAAAATTATTCTGGCCGGCTTTAGCGCCTATCCCCGCGAACTTGATTACGCGAAGTTTGCCGCCATCGCCAAAGAGGTCGGTCCAGACTGTCTGCTGGTAGCAGATATGGCGCACATTGCTGGTTTAATTGCGGGCGGTGTGGCGGCAAACCCGTTTGATTATGGGTTTCATGTTATCACGACGACGACGCACAAGACGCTGCGCGGTCCGCGCGGCGGGCTCATTTTGTCGAGAGGGACTGTTTCGACGCCGCTCAGAGCACCAGAAAAAACCATAGAAAACATTCCGACGCTCATTGATCGCGCTGTTTTTCCCGGAACGCAGGGCGGCCCGCTGATGCATGTTATTGCTGCAAAAGCGGTCGCGTTTGGCGAAGCGCTTCAGCCGGAGTTTCGCGCATATGCAAAGCAAGTAGTGAAAAACGCAGCTGTTTTGGCCGAAGAACTGCAAAAGCACGGCTTTGTGCTTGTTGCCGGCGGAACGAGCAACCATCTTATATTGGCCGATGTGCATAAAAGCTTCGGGATAGACGGTAAAGTGGCTGAGGAAGCGCTCGATAAAGTAGGTCTCAACCTAAACAAAAACGCAGTACCGAACGACAGCTTACCGCCTTTCCGTCCGAGTGGTATTCGGCTTGGGACGCCGGCTATAACGACGCGCGGACTCAAGGAAAAAGATATGGTAAAAGTGGCAGCGTGGATGAAGCAAGCGATTGATGCCCGCGAAGATGACAAAAAACTCGCGGCAATTCACGCAGACGTACAAGCATTTTCTCGTACATTTCCTCTGCCGAGCGACACGTCTAGGGCTGGCGGCGTCCGCGCGAGCGGTAAGCGCTAAGCGGCTTACCTGCTGAGTAAGAACGCACAGTATATGCGGTTGCTTGTGCTTCTAGGAAAAAGCACCCAACTTTGTAGATATAAAGTGGTACAATTTGCGTATGTCTGAAAACAAACAAACAAAAAAACCGTGGTATAAGTCACTCGAACGAGGTCCTTTGGTGGTTGCATGGGTGCAACTGGCGAGCGTGTGGATGTTGGCGTTTATAGCTTCGCGCATAGCAGCAGATGAACGAGCGGAAAGCGCAGTCCTTGAACGCGCCGGCGACATAGTGGCATTGATCTCGTACCTTCAGTTTTTCACTGGTATGCTGTACTTGTTTTTGTACCCGCATACGTCTTTGCGGAAGCGCTTACTTATATGTACGGCGCTCTTTTTGAGTTTGGTCGTCATCATTGCTACCAAGCAAGGCGTCGTTGGTCAGTAACCAGTCCATGCGTGGCGGGGTTACTGTTTCAGGTTTTGAGCGCGCGCCAGGCGATATCGGAGCGGAATTGCATGGCGGAAAAATGAATGCCGTCTGCGCCAATGGCAGCGCGCGCCGCTTCGGAAGCGGCTGCTAGACTGACGCCCATGCCAGTGACATAAAGAACACGGCCGCCAGAGCTGACGATTGCATCTGACTGATCAAACTTCGTGCCGCCGTGAAAGACCAAAACGTCTCGATATGTTTCATTCAGTCCCTCTATAGCAACACCAGTAGCAGGGGATTCTGGGTAGCCTGCTGCGGCGAGGCAAATCGCCAGCGCAGCGCCATTGAGTGAACTTGGTAGGTCAAAGTTGGTGAGTGTCCCGCTGGCGGTAGAGTAGAGCATGTCGTATATGTCGACGCCGTTACCTTGCAGTAGTGGAATTATCACTTCTGTTTCCGGATCGCCCCATCGGGCGTTATATTCTATGACGAGCGGGTCGCCGCCGAGTTCCTCCGCTAGCATGATGCCCATGTAGAGAACGCCTTGATAGGGAACGCCCTCGGCCAGCATGCCAGCTATGCTTTGTTGCGCGATTTTTTCGATTTTGACCCACTGTGCCTCGGAAAGCATCCAGTCGGGCAGGGGGGCGTACACGCCCATACCGCCGGTATTCGGGCCTTTATCTCCAGCGAGCAGCCGCTTGTGGTCTTGTGAGGCGAGCGGGATGATGCGGTAGTTTTCGCCATCGCTTAAAACAAAGACAGAAACTTCCGGCCCATGGTTTCGCGCCTGTATGACAAAAGTACTGCCGTCGCCGTCCACTTTGCCCGACGTTATTTTTGCGAGAGCATCGGTTGCCTCAGCCTCGTCTTCGGGCAGAAATACGCCTTTCCCGCCCGCGAGACCGTCTGCTTTGATGACACTTTTGGCTGGTCCGCCAAACTGCGCCATAGCTGAAGCTGCTTCTTCGGCAGAAGTGACGATGGTTGACTTGGGTAGGGCTATGCTCTGTCGTTGCATGAACTGCGTCGCAAACACCTTGCTGCCCTCTAGCTGCGCTGCTTTTTTGCTTGCACCAAATACGGTGATGCCTGCTTTGCGAAGGTCATCGCCGAGGCCAGAAACGAGAGGAGCTTCGGGGCCAATCACGACCAAATCCACTGCCTGTTTCTGGCAGAAATCGATCGTAGCGGCAGTGTCAGAAAGCACGACGTTTTCGCACTTTTCTTCTTGAGCTGTGCCAGCGTTACCGGGCGAAACAAAAACCGTTTCGACCTGCGGCAACTGAACTAAACCCCACGCTATTGCGTGCTCCCGACCGCCACTCCCGACGACTAATACTTTTGCCATCACGTTTGCTCCTTTCTGTACTGAAGCTGATGATAAATAAACTGGCGTACATCTTCGGCGAGATGCTGTTTTTCGGCTTTTTGCACTCGTGCAAACAGCGATGCTGCTGTGTCTGACGCTCGAACTGGCACCCGATGTACCGCGACAACTGGCCCAGTGTCATACTCGGCGCTGACGGCGTGCAGCGACTGACCAGCTTCTTTCATGCCCGTTTCGAGCGTGTATACCTGTGTGCTGAGTCCGTGGGTGCCGATTGTTTCCGGCAGTAGGCCGGGATGCGTGTTGAGCATGCGGCATTCGTAGACACTTTTGTACTGTGGCTGCCAGCCATAGGCTTTGAGTAGTTTCGGTCCGACCAGTTTCATATAACCGAGCAAAAGCACGAGGTCTATTTTGTACTGTTTGAGCAGCCTCAGAATAGCTTCTTGCTCTTCATCGGTCTGGTGGCCGTGGGTAATAGGCTTGGTAGAAGTTTGCGTACGGCTGTTGATTGTTGCGCTCGCAATGTTTACGCCGAGTTCGGCGCGCAGCTTTTGTACGCGCTCCAGAACGTATGCTTGAGAGTTATTGCATATGAGCAGTCGAACATCGAGTTGCTCGTTTTGCTGAACATCGCGTATAAATGCTTCGGCTGTGCTGCCGCTGCCCGATGCAAAAATGGCAATATTTGTTTTGCTCATTGCCGCTCTGGCGCAAGCCGGTCGGTTATATTTATGTGTGTAATTTCTTTTGCTCGATTGCCGATAGGCGTGGGGTAAATACCAGTAAAACATGACGCCGAAAAAACATGCTCAGGCAAGCCGGTGGCTTTGACCATGCCGTCATAGCTTAGGAAGTGCAGTGAATCTGCTGCGACGTATGAACGGATTTCTGGCACGGTCATGCGAGGGGCGATGAGTTCTTTCTGTGTAGGGGTGTTTATGCCGTAATAATCAGGGTACAGGACGGGCGGCGAACTGATCATAATATGCACTTCAGTTGCGCCCGCATCGCGCAGCATGGCAACAGTTTTGCGCATGGTAGTGCCGCGTACAATAGAATCGTCCACTAGTATCACGCGCCGACCGCGTATGGCGCTGACGAGCGGGTTAAGTTTCATTTTGAGGTCGTGCTCGCGCAGCTCTTGCGTGGGGCGAATGAACGTACGGTGAATATAACGGTTTTTTATAAGGTTCATCTCAAACGGAATACCACTCGCTTCTGCGTAGCCCAGCGCTGCTGGAACAGATGAATCGGGGACAGGAATAACAACATCGGCTTGTACGGGACACTCGCTGGCCAAAATACGGCCGAAATTGCGGCGTACTTCATTGACGCTCTTTCCGAGGATGATGCTGTCGGGTCGCGCAAAGTAGACAAACTCGAAAATATCGAGTTTTTGTTCGCCTGGCACGACCTGCTGCGACCGAATGCCGTCAGCGGTGATGACAACCATTTCTCCCGGCGCAACATCGCGCTCATGCACTGCGCCTATGGTGTCAAGTGCGCAGGTTTCGCTCGCTACAACATGGCTGCCATCGTGCATTTTACCGATGGATAGCGGCCGTATACCGCGCGGATCACGGAACGCGACCAGCATGTCTTTGTTCATAGCGACCGCAGAAAAAACGCCCGTAAAAAACGGATAACAGGCGGCTATGGCATCAGGTAGCGCAAGGCCTTTGCCGAGATGACAGGCAATAGCAGCGCTCATCATGCCAGAGTCGTTGAGTTGACGGGTGGCAACATGATTGGTTTTAAGAAACGCCGCTAGTTTCGTGACGTCAGGAATATTGCCGTTGTGTGCAAAAGCAAAACCGTGCTTGGCGTCCAAAAACGGTTGATTAAAACAATCTTCCGTACCGCCAGAAGTAGAGTAGCGATTATGCCCTATAGCGATGTGCCCCGGCAGGTTTTTGAGATCGTTTTCGCGGTAGACAGTCGTAACAAGACCGAAGTCGCTATGCAGGTGTAGCTTTTTGCCATCGCTTGTAGCTATGCCGGAGCTTTCCTGCCCGCGATGCTGCAGTGCGCACAGCCCATAAAACGATAAGCGAGCCGCTTCTACTGCTGGGCTCGCCCCAAACACACCAAAAACCGCACATTTTTCCTGAGGTTTCGTGACTGCTTGATTTGCAAGCATGTAACACACGCCTTTCGCACAGGAGTAATAGCCAACAGCCAGACCTCTATCCGTCAGCACAGCCTCCTCATACTGTCTATATGATAGCGTTTTATGGGTTACTGTTGCAAGGAAATGACACTACCAAAGTGTCCCCGCAAGCGCAAGTTTGAGTTAGTTGCCCAAAACGTAGTCTTCGGAAAAGTAGTAGTCGGTAAACTCTTTTATTTTTGCCTTTTCAGAAGAGTAAGTACGTCCAAAACTATCCAGAGAGAGGGTAAACTCCATGCCTACTATTTGTTTGAACGTAGCAACTGTTTCTTGGTAGGCTTTTCGAGTTTTTGCGCTGGGTTTGTTCGCCTCTAGGTCGGATACCACTGCTTTTGTCTGCGAGACGTACGCGTTGAACAGCTTATCGAGAGATTTGAATGTCGACTTTTTTAGATATTTGCGTGACTGGTCATTGACGATTAGGCGTTGATATTTCTCCGCGATAGCCAGTCGTTCGCGAAAGATAGCCACCGCTGAACCATTACTAGCGTCAGAATTGTAGGAGAGGCGAATTTCGTAAGTAAACGAAGACAGATTGTTTTCCACGTCTTGCTGTACATTTTTCTCAGTATATTTTTCGACAACAAACGTATGTATCTCATCCAGTTCTTCTGCCATAGTTCGCGCCTCAGCGTATTTTGAGCTGAGTTCTTTGGGTATATCGATAGCCTCAAGCTGCGGCCAGTCTAGTGCCTGAACTTTTTTCAATCTCATGGCATAAGGCAGCGGATACGGCGCACGACTGGCTTTTTCCTCTTCTTTGGTTCGTTTGTGGTCGAGGCTTGGTAAAGGAGCTGGCCGAGATTCGTGATCTTTTCGGGAAATAGCTTCGTCCTCCGCGCCGCCTTCCTCAATTGCTTTCTGAAGGGTTTCCGTGAGAAACGACTCAGTCTTTTCGTAGAATGTTTCCGCGGCGGCGTCTGCTTTGGCCTGTAGTGCACTTTGCCGCGAGTTACTTATAACGTTTACCGTGAACGCGGCCACGCCGCCGGCAAGCAGCAGTATAGCGGCAGCAACTATGAGCCTGAATTTTGATATACGCAATTTTTTCACAGCACGCACCATGCACACATAGTACCATATGCAAGTTTTTCATACAGATAGTGCTCGAACACGGTTCAGTTGCGGTTCGTTCGCGCGTAAGCGGTGTGGGCCAGGTGTACCGGTGAGATTAGTGACCGTGATATTGCGAGCGGGCAGTTTAACGTAAATCTTTGGGCGAAAAGTGAATTTCGGCGCAGGGGTATTTCGTATCGTTTTGGTAGGGGACGCCATTGACTGTGATCGATTCGGCGTGGGCAATGTCGACTCTCGCTTGTGTTTCGTCGCTCACGCCGCAGGCTGTCGGGATGGTGAGATTGAGCGAAGTAACATTAGCTACGAGCGCAGCGCTTCGTTCGCCTTCGATCGTTAGTGCAAGCTTGGGTATTGATGCTCGCAAAAAATCTGCGGTAGCGCTTTTTGCGATATGTGCGGTCACATTTTCTATCGAGCCGTCTGATTCGACCGTCATACTGCTGTTACGTTGAGCGGTCACTGCTAGTGATTGTTGTGCTGTTGCGCGGTACGTCACATCGTTGCCGTGCGATGACGCAATAGCTTCGAGTGCCGGTCCGAATAGCTCAAGCGCGACATACTGTGAACATGGCTCATCGCGTGAAGTGCACGCGCTTGTTTTGCCTTTCAGTGAAACCGTGAGTGTTTCGCCGCTTTGTACAAAGCGTACGGTTGGACGTGTTTCTATGCCATGTTTGCTGTAGTGTATCTGTGCGCTTGTGCGTGTCGAATCGACGGTATATTTCAGTGTAAGCGGTATGTCCGTTTGTATTTCGAGTCGCTTTGTCGCGGCAAGCGATGTTGAGTCGATCGACGAGCTTACCCACTGCTTCCCGTATATGTCATGGTTGCGCAGCGCTCGAAAACCGAGTGCGCCAGCACTAAAGGCACTAATGCCAAGCACTGCAATCACGCAAAGTGAGGCCCAAAAAAGTTTTGTATAGCGGTTGACAAATAGCGCTCGTGCCACGATGCTGCAAAAAACGACAAATAGCACACCAGCTGCTGCCAGCCACCAAAAATAAAACCACTCTCTATTTGAAAAGTGAAGCGATTCTGGGCTTGCATTGGCCGCATACAGTACAACGGCAAGCCCAACGCACGCCGCCGCACCGACTAGCAGAGCGCCAATTCCCGTCATAATACGAAACACAGTCAGGACGGTCGTGTTACGTTCCTGCCGCCCAGCGAGCAGCGTAGATTCTTTTTGTATTGCCTCAAGCGTCACGGGCGCGCCTTTCATCTGCAGTCGTTCGGCGGCGGTCCGCGCAGGTGGCAGAACAAGCCACATAATGAGATAAATCGGTATCATTGCGCCGCTCGTCACAATAGCGAGGAGCACGCTTCCAAGTCGTATCCACGCGGCATCAACGCGCAAATAGGCTGCCAGGCCCGCGCAGACACCACCAATCACTTGGTCGTGCGTGTCGCGCAGTAAACGGCGCTCGGTTATTTCGGGGTTGGCCGCTTCCTCTACTCCTGCGGTTGCCGACTGGTCAGCAAAATCTTTTGGGCTACCGAGCTGCAGCTTTACCATTTCGACATCGGCGAGAGAGATTACTTTTTCGCCCGTCACGCCATGATCGGCCAACAGCTCCGCTATGCGCGCTTCAATTTCTTTCATGGCTTCGTTATCGGCGTCGAGAGCCGTCTCGACAGCTTGCAGGTATTTCTCGAGCTCTTTTTTAGCTGCGACTTCACTGTTGTAGGGGAGCGAAGCGAGAGATATGCGAGTAATTTCTTTCATTGCGTTACCTTTCTATAGTTTCTTTAGCGTTTTGTTGAGCGAAGCAATATCGTGCGCCATGTACGTCATAGCAGCTGCTCCGTATGCAGTAATCTGGTAGTATTTGCGCGGCGGGCCCTGCTCGCTCTCTTGCCACTCATGCCGGAGTAGGCCGTCCTTTTGCAGGCGGTTCAGTAGCGGATAAATAGTGCCTTCGACAACAACGAGCTCCGCAGCCTGCAAATGTTTGATAATGTCGCTGGTGTAGAGTGCTGCATGCGAACAAACGCGCAGTACGCAGTAGGCGAGAAAGCCTTTGCGAAGCTGTGTGGCAAGTGCTTCGGCGTATTCGTCAGCTGATTTCATAGACAACCTTCTTATTCGCTATCATGCTTGATATGGTTCTATGTTATACAAGCTACTGTGTTTTGTCAAGAAGAAATTTACGAGAGATATCGTAAGACGTACTTACTGCTGATATATGTTCGTTGCGTCGCAGCAGATGTCGTATGGAAAAAGTCGCTTTGTAACAGGATCTATGCCAGCTGGGTCGACATATTTTCCAGTAGCTGCGCTTGGCTGAAAACGGCAACCAAGCCACCGTGTTTACGTTTTGCTGGAATGCGAACAGGCCGGTGGGTTACCACGGTTTGGGGACTCTGGAGGAGTTGCCGCCTCCTTGGCGTCTTTGATCTGATGACTGTTTGTTGATTCTGCCTTCTTGCTCGAGTTGCTCAGCTTTGTCGAGTTGATCGTCGCTGGGTGGGCTTGAGTCGGAGGGGTTTTGGTCAGATTGCTGCTCGTCTGAATCGGATGAGGACTGTTCGGCGGCTCGCGTGGCGGCGGCGAGTTTATCCTCTAGACCAGACTTGCCGCCGTTTCCGTTGCCTTTGAAGCATTGCGGATGTGCGACGACGCTAGCGATTGCCTTGATATAGTAGACGATGGCTTGGGCGGCGTCTTGGCGCGACAGAGCGTCATCGCCCGCCAGCTCGCTAGTGATGACAATTTGCTGATGTATCAGACATACTTGATCGTCTGGTGCTGACGCGAGGGCTTCCTGGAACTCGTCAAACGCCTTGTCGTACTGTTTGGCGTGGGCGGCGGCGATGCCGCGGTTGAAGGGGTGTTTGTATGGTTCGAATACTGTATTGATTCGGCCTAGCGATAGCCAGCTCTGAGCAGTTTCGGGTCGGTTATCATTGATTGCGTTTTGCGCCATGGTGGTTGTAAACCATGGCAGCGCCAACCATAGCGCTAGCACGACTACGCAGATGACCGGCAGCAGTGACCGCAATAGTAGTCGACGCCGGCGCCGGCGTCGTATGCCGTCGCTGTCAGTTAGGGTCATGTCGTAGGGGCGGAGATTTTTTGTCATGGCAACTCCTTGCGCCGAAGGGTTTCATAGAGCGTAGGCGCCATATCCCATAGCCACCAGCCGAGCAGACCGGCAACAAGAATGGTGATGAACCAGTAGAGATTGAGATAGTGCAAGATTTCGCGGTGGCTACTGGCGACTCGCTCGGCGCGGCTGTCATCGACGAGATCGTCAATCGACTGTGATGATGATTGCCGGTGTTGGTACGGTACACCCATATCGTCAGCTATCTTAGTGAGGTTGGCTTCGTCGTAGCGAGAAATCGCTGGTTCGTTCGAGGTGTAATCGTAGACATAAGAATCGGTTGACGTACTGTTACCATAGAGGCTTGGACCATAATACGTTGGCATTTTAGCGCCTGCGGCCGTACCGTAGCCCAACACGGCTCCGCCGTCGATCAACGACGCGAGCGGCGCAAATGACGCTGGTGAATTTGACGCCGATTGTTCACCGTCCCCAAAGTAAAACACCAGCCGGCCGCGCGTCGGGTTCTTTTCTTTCGATTTTTCCAGTAGTTTGGTCGCGAGTTCGATTGGTTTGTCGATACTACTGCCGCTCGCATAGAGCGCGATTTCTTGATCGATCACCGCGGCTGCCTGACGTGCTGACGTTGCATCGTCAGTAAACGGCATGACTGTGTTTACTTCAGAGCCAAACGTCACAATCGTCATACGTGCTCCATTCAGAGCGTCAATGAGTGCGTCTAAATCTTGTCTGACGCCGTCGAGTCGCTGCTGATCGCCGTCATAATCAAGTGCTGACATACTCGCCGTTCTGTCGACGAGAAAAATAACATCGAGGTTGAGCATGCCAGCCGGTGAACGATCGCCTGGCAAACTGGGGCCAGCTGCCGCCAGCAACATGAGTGCGCCGATTGCTATCGCTCGACCAGTCACAAACCAATTGCTCGGCCGTGGATGTCGGCGCGAACGTATCATGAAAAGCCACCAGCCCAGCAATATGAGCGCCCCGACCGCCATAACGATCACAATCCAGCCAGGTAGAAGCGGTTGCCAACGTATCATAGTTTGAGCCTCCAGTGCAGTACAGCGGCCGCGCCGATCGTACCGGTTAACACGACAAACCACCAGCGCGGCGCGTCGGAGTAGCTGTACTGCGAATCGCCAACAAACAAAGTTGCCTCTTGAGCCGAGATTTTTTCGATAATGTCTGGTATGGAATTATTTTGCTCCAAATTGTAGTAGGCTCCGCCCGTCACCTGGCTGCCAGTGCGTAGCTCGGCGCTTTCTTTCGACAACGACTGCGCGCCATTGAAGTTGCTCTGCAGTCTAGATGGGTCGAGCGAATATACCCGTATAGACAACTTTTTGGCATACGCCATCGCCTGTATAGTCGTAATGAGCCGATCTTCGTCCGAGCCAAACACGCGGTTGTCGGTAGCAAGAATGATCGACTGCGAGCGTTTTGTCGGGTTTTCGCCCAGATGTTTAATACAGCCCGTCAAACCGACGCCGACGTTTGAGTTTGGAGCGCTACTACTTCTGGGGCGTGTACCAGCAACAAAACTGAAATAGCTGTCTGGGACATCCGATATGCTATCCGCTGAACCGTCGCCTAACGCTTTTTTGGCTTTGGCGAGTTCTTCGAGCACGAGATCATAGTCATTTGTCAAAGGAAACACCTGAGCGCCAGCGGCATCAAAAATATCTAGGCCAATTCGCTGGCCGCTAAATTGCCTAGCAAGTAACTCGTATTGTTCAATTATTTTAGCGTCAAAGGCGGTCATCGAACCAGACACATCGAGACAGAGCATGATGTCGCGATTGGTTTGCTCTGGCGTGACAAGGCGTTCGGTTGAGGGTCGAGAACCCATGATGAGCGCTAGGCAAATCGCGCCCAGCATGCTGGCAAATAGCGCCAGAAGCAGCCGCCGATAGCGCTGCTGTAGCGCCTGATACTCTGGCAAATTGCGCAGGCGCTGACTGTGCGCCACGCGGCGAACTGTCTGATCGGTAGACGGTGAGCGCTGCGCCAGTTTTTTGAGTCTCAGCCGACCGGCTATGGCGAGCGCAACGAGTCCAAGGAGGGCAACCCACCAGTATATTAAAGCCATTCTGACACCACCTTTCGGGCTGCCGCCGAGGCGTCAGCGACGCTGCCAGAACTGATAGCGGCAAATTCTGGCCGGTAATATTCGCCGATGGTCGTTGCCAACTGTCCGTATTGCGTACGTTTGAGCTCGGCCAATGTCATGGTGTGGAGCGGCATGTGCGCAGCCTGGGAGGCAAAATCGCGCAAAATCGCGCTGAGATACTGGTGTGCGGTGCGAGCGTTAATGCGTTTTTCGGCATAATTTTGTTCGACCTGGCCGATTTTTTCGAGCGCGGCGGCTTTGAGCTGCGTCAAATCGACGGGTATTGGCTCCTGCGGCGGTAGGTTAGCAAGGACGTTGTCTGGTTTTTTACGCGTCAGCCAGTAGACGAAAATAAACCACGCTACGACGAGACAGATTAGGCCAATCGCCACGAAGAGCGGCCATGACGCGTAGTTGAGTAGTGGTGAGAGTTCAGCTGCGGCGAGCACTTTTATGCCTTTCGAGTAATCGGAATACTTGATGTACCGCTTCGGCCTCGCGGCCGATACGTTCACAGACAATCGACAACCGGCTGAGCGATGCGTCGAACTGCTGCCGCTGCTGGCTCACTGCAGCACGGTAAGCAGTTTGTAGGGCGCGGTCAGCTCGTAAATAAGCAGGAATGCGTCGCCAGTCGGCAACATCTACCATGCCACCCGTAGCCGTTAGATCGGCGTCGCTCACAACCGCCCAAAGTATTTCGTGTTGGGCGCGCAGCCGCCGGACAGCAGCGCGAGTACGATCGTCGAAATCGAACTCATCAGAAATAACGACAACAAGCATTTTGCGCCTAAGGTTGCGGGCAACGTACTCAAGCTGTGTCGCGAGGTCGCTTGGCTCGGCATCGTCAGTGATTGCGTTATCAATTTTTTGGAGGATTTGCTCGAGATGCGTTCTGCCAGTTTTGAGCGGTACGTAGGCGCTATGCGTGCTGTCGCCGTGCACGAGACCGACAAAATCACCGTGTTTGATTGCCACCGAACCAACGATGCCAGCGAGCAGCACGGCAGCGGCTTTTTTGCTTTCGCCGCTTTCGGTCACGGCGCTCATGTTGCGGCCAGTATCGACGACGAGCAAAATATTGTGCTTGCGTACGGCAATGTAACGCCGAATCCGCACCGAACCGCTGCGGGCGGTTGCTTTCCAGTCGATATCTTTGACATCATCGCCAGGGATATATTCGCGCAAATCATCAAAGTCCATACTGCGGCCTTTGAAGACCGAACCGTATTCGCCCTCCAAAATACCTCGCACTTTTTCGTGCGCGTACAGTGCCATTTTGGCTCTGACTTGGACGAGAAGACTTGCCATAACCTCAACTTACTACGGTGCTGTGACCGCGTTTATGATTGCATCAATGATTGCTTCGCTATGCACTTGGTCAGCAACTGCCTCAAAGTTGAGAATGATACGGTGGCGCAACACGCTGTAGCGTAGCGCTTTGACATCTTCGGGAATGACGTAATCGCGACCGTTCAGCAGCGCCAGTGCTCGCGCCGACTGCAAGAACGCAATGCTAGCGCGCGGACTCGCGCCGTATTGCACGTACCTTGCCAGCTCAGCAGCTATGACGCTGCCTGGGCTGCGCGTCGCAGTGACAATCTGGACGATGTAAGTTTTGATCGAGTCATCAACGTAGACCTTTTGCGCCAACTGCTGGGCATGTACAAC
Organism: Candidatus Saccharimonadota bacterium; assembly: GCA_002746885.1. Lineage (GTDB taxonomy): Bacteria > Patescibacteriota > Saccharimonadia > Saccharimonadales > UBA4665 > JAGXIT01. Next base: position 38,945 of record PDRS01000006.1, on the reverse strand, counting down.
GTCCTCGGTTGTGACGCTGCTAGCACTATTGTCCTCGTTACTCAGTACGCCTGACTCGATGCGTTTGAGGATTTCCAGTTCTTCGTTGCTGGTCGGATACAGCAGCACTTCTTTGAGCAAAAAGCGGTCGAGCTGAGCTTCGGGCAGCTCATAGGTACCTTCTTGCTCGATCGGGTTTTGGGTAGCGAGCACCACGAACGGGTTGGGTAGCATGTACTTTTTACCGCCAATACTGGTCTGTTTTTCCTGCATGGCTTCGAGCATAGCGCTCTGCGTTTTAGCGCTACTTCGGTTGATTTCGTCGAGCAACACGATGTTGGCGTGCACTGGTCCTAGCTCAGTGCGAAATTCGCCTTTGGCGTAGTCATAAATCTGCGTACCGATAATATCGCTCGGCAACAGGTCTGGTGTACACTGAATTCTTTTGAAGCTGCCGCTTACCGCGTGCGCCAGCGTTTGGGCGGCGGTTGTTTTGGCGAGCCCTGGCACACTCTCTAGTAGTACGTGACCACCGGTTAGCATGCTGATGAGCAGCGCTTGGCGCAGGTTTTCTTGCCCGACTACTCGTGTGGTGTACGCGTCGGTGATTGCATCGACGGTTTTTTTGACCTTTTTTAGTTCTGACTCGGAAATAGTGCCAGACGTTGGGTTTTGAAAATTACGCGTCGGTGGCGTGGTGCTTGGTGCGTCTGCTGGCTGCGGTTGTGCAGCAACTGGTTGCTGGGTCGGTGTTGGTTGTGCGGCTGGCTGTGGCGCGGGCGGCGCTGCTGGCTGCGGCTGTTCGGCCGGTGGCGGTACTGGTTGTTGCTGTGGTTGCTGTGGTTGCATGGTTGTTCTCCTTTTGACTCCTATTATGCCCAATAATTTGCAATATTATGTGCGAGCGCCTGCTTTTCTTCGTACGAATACGCGTCTGGCTTTTCAAAATAATGCTCTTCGCCAAAAACAGACGACGGCAAAACGTCCAAAACCTTCGTTTCGTTGGTCATGGTGCGGAAACGGTCGGAAACATCAATCGTGACATTGCCAACGCTACCGTAAACCGCTGCTGGTTTGAGCGGCTTGAGTAGCGACTTTGCCACAACCAGTCCGATGCCATTGAACATGACATCGCCGACCAGTACGACCGATCGATTGTTGAGAATATGCGGGTCGGTCGTGCCATGGTACTGGTTCATGGCACGTGTCAGTTTGCTGTACGCGGTGCGTTTTGCTTCTTCGAGCTGGTTCATGTATTCACGGCTGATGTAGTCGTAGTCGTTACTGGTGATGGTTGGGTCGAGGCAAAATTCACCGTTTTGAGCAACGGCGCCGAGCCGTGCCAATGGGTTAAGTGGGTTGATGATCGACTCATAAAAAAGCGGCAAAATCCAGGCGCGCAATTTGATGGCCATAGCAATAGCCACCATCATCGACGACGGCTTGAGACAGACCAGAATTGCGTCCGTACCGCTGAGCTGTTTCAGATTTTCAGCGAGTGCATTACCTAGCGCCGTGCGGTCAGTGAAATACATCTTACTCCTATTCTAGCGTCATATTATAACGTTTACGGTTTGTGTGAGCAACACGGCTATCCGTCCTCACTACCTCGTGGACACTTTTCGTCGTGTAATAGTTATGCCTATCCTAGCACAGAACTCGGCTGGGGTGAGGTTGCTGAGATAGTTGTTGGTTCATCGTGCGGTGTAGCAGTCGATGAAACGTAGACGAAAGCGAGCTTCTAGCGAGAGCTGCTTTGGGTTTATTCGAGCGAGCGCCTGAGAGTTTGGTAGTATTGAGGCGCAGGTCGTAGCCTGGCCAATGTAAGTGGTCATGGATATTCTCTTTTTAGTTAGTTTGCATAACTAATGTACGGGAGAAGTGTCTACAGCCTGTTTGAGGGGGCATCTGCGCTCGCTCTAAAAATCATGTCGTTACCATTCGACCACGAGATCGCCGTCGACTGTCGGTTTCATACGCGAGCCGGCGTAGACTATATCAGTGATCGCGCCATCGGCCGCAAAGTTGTAGCTGAGCAATTCGCCATAGTTTTCAAAACTGTACGTATCAGAAATCTTGAACGTTCGCTCATCGACTTGCTCGAGCTTCGTCGCCATGCGAGTCGGCTGCCATGAGTTGGGATATATTTGACGAAGCCCATCGGGGTATGCACAAAACTCCACTATGTCCCAAGGATAGACAAACCTGCCTTCATAGCGCAGCAGTTTCTCATCGGGCTCAGTCTCGCCAAACTCATCAATCAAATTATAAATCGACTTCACGATGTCCTGCGCCTTGACGCCGTAGGCATTTGTCAGCACCACGACGCATACGCCATCATCAACATCAATCACCGAATAAGTAGCGTACCCTGGGAAAATGCCGCTGTGGCCGATAGTCAATCGTTTGCCAACTTGCAGACGCTCCAGACCAAGCCCGTATGTTTCATCTGGCGATTGATCAACTTGCCAATGCAACTTCTGCATTTCTCGCTTTGACTCGTCGCTCAGCAGCGCGCCCGATCCGATCAGTTGCGCCTGCCAGTAGGTGGCCAGGTCTGCTGCCGTCGAACAAAAGCCAACCGCCGACCCAAGCGCACCAGTAGAAAAATGCGGGAATGGCACACGCGCGCGATCGAGCTTCTGACGGCTGTAGCCGGTCGCATACAACGCGTCCTCCTCATATTTGGGCGTGGTGTGACTCATATCGAGCGGCGTGAGGATATGTTTGCGGCAATACTCATCGTACGTCATACCCGCCACGCTCTCGATGAGCATGCCGAGCAGTCCGTAGCCATAGTTTGAATACTTCATTCTAGTGTTTGGATCGATCACCAGCTGAGTAGCCAAGATTTCTTTTTGGAGCTGTTCTTGATCCGGAAAATCTCGATGCAGACGCCAAAAATCTCTGTCCTCGCCATCACGTATGACGCCTGCGCTATGACTAAGCAGCTGGCGTATTGTAACCGCGTGCCAGCGCGCGTCGGCATGCTGGCCGAGCCATGGTAGATGCTGTTTGAGCGCGTCATCTAGCCTGATATTCCCCGCCTCAACAAGCTGCATGATAGCCGTAGCTGTAAATGATTTACTGTGCGAAGCGATCCGAAACCGATGGTTCGTTGTCAACGTTTCCTGGCGTTCCAAATTGGCATAGCCGTAGGACTTGTCGAGCAAAAGCTTGCCGTCTTTGGCTATTGCAACGCTGTAGCCGGGGATATCCGCCCATTTACTGCGTAACGTTAGCCAAGAATCGATGAAGTTTATCGTGTGATTGGGAATCGTTTTCATACTAATGCAATAGTACCATACGCCATGACGCCCGCACGTCTGCGGTATACAATAGTAAACATAGGAGGGTATATGAAGCTAACCAAATACCAACACGCGTGTTTTGCGCTAGAGCATGACGGGCAGACGCTTGTCGTCGATCCGGGCGGGTTTACGCGCGACTATTCGCAGCCAGACAACGTCGTAGCCGTCGTCGTGACACATATGCACGGTGATCACTGGTCGGCGGAGCATTTGCGGCCGCTGTCTGGCGTGCCGATATACGCGCCGGCTGACGCGGTGGAGGCGATGCGCCAGTCGGGCATCGAAGCGATCGCGGTTGACGCTGGCGATTCGATCACCGCCGGAAACTTTTCGCTAGAGTTTTGCGGCGGCCAGCACGCCATCATTCACCCGATGCAGTCCATGTGCGCCAATCTCGGTTTGCTCGTCAACGACCGCGTGTACTACCCTGGCGATTCGTTTGCCGAACCGCCGCGTCCGGTCGACACACTGCTGGTACCGATTAGCGCGCCGTGGTGCAAAACTGCCGAAGCAATGGACTTTTTGATGCAGATACGCCCGCGCCTGGCGATCCCGACGCACGACGGTGTACTATCAGCCGACGGCAAGGCTGTCTGCGACGCTTGGATGTACAAAGCTGCCGAAAAAGTCGGCTGCGACTACCGCCGCCTCGACGGCGAATCAATCACGCTGCCATAACTCGCGATCAACATTTCGAACAAAGCAACAACAGACTGCAAGAAATCGAGAACCCATCCTTTTGCTCTGTTTGTTTTGAACCAGCTAGCCGCGCTACGTTTCAGCGAAAATCACAGATGACCGGATAATGATCGGTCAAAACATCGTTTCGTATTGTTTTTGAAGCAAGCCGCATACCCCTGAACAGCACGTGGTCATAGTGACGTCCTTTCGGCGTGGTTGGTTCATCTAATGCAATTTCGTCCATGCGGCAGGTTTTGAACAACTCAGGCACGTAGGCAGCGACATGGCTGTCATCGATGTTGAAATCACCCATGATGAGTGCGTGCCCACTCGTGGTGTGCAGCTTTGACGAAACATCGCGCAGTACAGTTTGCGCCAGTTCAGAGTTGGGCATAATACCGAATTTTCGAAACGGAGTCAGGTGTAGAGTAGCTACCGCAATACGCTGTCCATCGACGTTGATTGTGCAGCTGCTACTGCCCTTGTCGTGAGTTGCCATGGTTGAACCGTCTTCTAGCGTGACGCGAATATTTGGATTGATAAACTGTCGGAACGTGTGCTCGGAGATCGGGTGTTTCGAAAGTATGCCGTTCCCGAGTGTGCTGCCTTTGTCGATATGCGACTCCGAGGCCGCGTCGTAGAAATAATAGTCATACCCAGCCAGTCTAGCGATCATTTCGACCTGATCGTGGCCGTCGCATTGCTGCGCTTCCTGAAGCGCCACGACATCAGCGCCAGACTGTTTGATAAACGCCGCAATCTCCTCTAGCCCATCACGACCGTATGACGCTAAACGGTTTGGGTCGGCCCCAGGCGTCAGCAGCTTGCCCCCGCCGATATTCCACGTCAATGCTCGCAGTCGCATTTCACTCCTTTAGATCTAGAATAGCTTTATTATCACTATACAAGCACGCCCCATCCTCGGCAATGCCGCACGTTGATTGATTCGTTTTGTGCTACCATGAGCGTATGAGCAAAACACCGATCAACCCCCAAGACGCTGCCGAAATCATGGGCGCTTACTCGCACGGCCTAAAGGTCGACGTGGGTGATTCGGAAATGATATTCGTCACCGGACAAATCGCCATGGACAAAAACGGCAACGCCGTCGCGCCAGACAACATAGAAGCCCAAACGGAATTTGTGTTTGAGAGCATCCAAAACATTTTACGGGAAGCAGCTTCGTCCCTAGACGATGTCGTAAAAGTCGTTATCTACGTCACGCGCATGGATGATTTTGCCAAAATATCGCCCATTCGCAACAAATACCTCGCAAACTCAAAACCCGTCAGCACCCTGATAGAAATTAATCGAACCGTCAAACCAGGCTGCGATATAGAAATCGACGTCATCGCCATGCGCAAAAAATCGTAGGGCCGCTGTGTGGTAGACTACATTTATGCCTTACAAACTCACAAAAAACACTGACGTACCAAAAGCAGACAAGTTTGGAATTTCACTCGCGGTCTATTCAGACATCGGTGATTGTGGATTTGTGATCGTCGAGACGCAAACGGGACACAACCAAGAATTTTATGACGTCGCATCAACCTATCACTACATCGTGCTCGAAGGAAACGGCAGTTTCTTTTTAGATGACGAAGAAGTACCAGTAGAAAAAGGCGACCATGTTTCTATACTCCCCAACACTCGCATTTACTACCAAGGCAAAATGAAACTCGTCCTCATCACAAACCCCGCGTGGAAAGCCGAAAACGAAGTAGAAACCAAACCGACAGTGTGGTAGCACGCCGCAAGCACAAACCAATCACGTACTATATGACGTGTAGGTTTATAATAATTGCATGAATAATCATAACGCTGAGCTCTTAGCTGCGTGCGATGCTAGAATCAAAATACTCCTAGATACCAGTGCTTACATAGAGCTAGAAAAGGTTGCGGACAACACCGGCATTGACACGATTTATGAACTGTCAAGATGGTATGGTGATGTTGAATATTTTGTTTCTCAATCAGTTTTTCAGGAGTTATGCAAGACTAAAGATAATGGGCTGGAGATACCGAACATTCATTATGATAATGTTCGCAGGATCCTGGAAGATGACATCGTCGGTGATAAAACCAAACATAACGAATTTTTGTATGAAGATAAAAAGGGCAGGATAAAATCAATTAAAATGAATGCTATCTCACTGGCTGATTATGGGTGTATCCTGCTGTGCCAAAATAACAAAGACCTAATCCTACTTACCAATGACCATAAAATTATAAAAAGTGCTAACGCGTTAATAAACGGTCGCCTTATGGACGTCCCGACGTTGTTCAGGTATCTCGCCACTGATAGTGCGTTGAATAATATCAAAAACGACCCGTTAAATAGCACTCGCAAAGAATTAAAAGTTAAGTGGGAGAAGGCAAACAAATGGTACGAAGAAAACGGTGGTTACAATCCGCCGAAAAAAGTATATCTACCCTTGCCTGATATAGACTGAAAAAGTTTATGTTGTTGGTACAGAGACATCACAAAACCAAACACACGCCCGCAGCGATTGCTAAAGACCGAAATGTTTCATCGCCGATACCCAACCATCGTCATCAACGCTATCGGTGATATAGGTCGCTGCTTGTTTGACGGTAGCAGTCGCGTTGCCCATAGCCACCCGCTCATCGGCAGCGGCAAATAACGCCAAATCATTGTCGGCGTCGCCAATCGCCAGCGTTTGCGCGGCCGACACGCCGAGTAGGCGTTGTAGACGTTCGACACCGTGTTGCTTCGTCGCAGCCTGATCGCACACCTGGACGTGCTCATAGCCTGGCTCGACAGCAACGACCTGAAAATCAATGCCTGCGATAGGCATGAGCGCTTGCCAAACCTCGTCATGCGAAGACTCTCGTATCTTTGCATACACATACGGGGCAGGCTCGACAATAGAGTCAATACTAAACACCTCAATCGGCACCACTTTAAAATCAGGAAACGCGTCAATAACGAGCGCGTGCTGCTGCAGCGTCGCGACAATTTTGCGCAGCCTGGCTACATCGAACCACTTTTTGCTCAAAGCCTCGCCGCTGTCAAAATCATAAATTGTAGCTCCGCCATCTATGACTTGCGGGCCGTGAAGTCCAGCCGCACTGACCAAATCTTGAGCATACCCCGCCGGTCTCGCCGATGCTATCGCAACATGAACACCCGCAGACTGAAGCCGACGAATCGCTTCATGAACCGCGGGCGACGGCTCATGCCCATGGTTTGGCACGAGCGTTCCGTCTATATCAGTAACAACGAGACGTATATCGTTCACTGCGCCAGAAACCTCCCAGTACTTACCATCAATGACACAGATGTACCGCTATGTTCGCCGCGGCTTTTGATCAAAACCAAACACACGCCCGCAGCGAGCGCCGACAAAAGTCCGAGTATAATCCCAGCCGCCACGTATTCATACTACCAGAGTGCGGGGTTTCTTTGGTTATCGCAGACGAGCGGCTCGAACGGCTTTTCGAAGCGAGCGCAGGTGGTAGTGTTGGGTTGAAAATCGGAGTTAACTCCGATTTAAATCCGATTTAACTCCGATTTCGGCTGCGCGCAAACACGCTGCTTTATTGCGTGCGGGAAATGCGCGCAGGCTTACGGAAGCAAGACAGGTTCTTGATGCAGCGTTATGCCGAACCGTGCCTGAACAGCCGCGGTGATTTCGTCGCGGAAGGCAATCAGGTCGGCGGTAGATGTTGCACGCTCGTTGACGAGCACGAGTGGTTGCGTCGGCCACGTTGCCATGCCGCGCTTACTGTCGTGCACGTCTTTGTAGCCCACTTGCTCGACCAACCATGCAGCGGGAATCTTGACGCGGCCGTCATCGCCCTGCCAGCCAGGCATGGCGGGATGTTCTTCGCGTAGCTCATAGTACCTTCTGTCGTCCAAAATGGGATTACCAAAAAACGATCCGCAATTTGCAACCACGCTTGGGTCTGGCAGTTTGGCTTCGCGTATTGCGATGACGGCGTCTCGTATGTGGCGCGAAGTGACAGCGCCGTCTACAGGGTGTTCCGACAAATACTTTTCGACAGCGCTATAAAAGGGAGGGGCAGGTGCGCTCGCCGTCAGGTGTAGCGTAATGGCGGTTATAAAAAAACGGTCGCGATATTCGGTCTGAAACTTACTTTGGCGGTAAGCAAAGCCGCATGCTTCGGGCGGAACGGTAGTCAGCTGTCCGGTGGTTTTATCGAACACTTCTATGCTGGTGATGACTTGGGAAATATCCTGACCGTATGCTCCGACATTTTGTACGGGAGTTGCGCCAGCTGTCCCAGGTATGAGACTAAGCGCCTCTATGCCAGTGAGTCCGGCGGCGACGCTGCGGCCCACGACTGTGTCCCAGATTTCGCCCGCCCCGACAGTTATAAAATGGCTGTCTAGCGACACGTATTCGTCGTAGCCCAATATGCGGTTTACCATGACGAGACCAGGGAAGCCTTCGTCGCGCCATATAATGTTACTACCGCCGCCAATCATAATCATGGGCAGCTGTTTTTCTTGCGCCCACAGCACGGCTTCTTTCAGTTCGTCGCGTGTGTGAACTTCCGCAAGATAACTTGCCTCTCCTCCTAGCCGCATGGTGGAATGCTGTGCAAGTGAAACGTGTTGTTCTATGGTGAGCATACGTTCAGTATACACGTTTTACGGCGACTTGCGCACAAAGCTTAACAGAGGTAAAATAGAAACCTATGGCAAATCACAACACACCAAACCCATACAGATCGCTTGGCGCAAAATTACGCAAGCTGCGTGAACAGCACCGCGAAAGTGTTGGCGAGGTTTCTGGTGCGGTGGAAATCGACGAAGTACAGCTGCAAAGCATAGAGGCTGGCAAAGCTCGCCCGAGCGAGGACATTCTCATGCTGCTCATCAGCCACTTTGGTCTGGACGATGACGCAGCGGCCGATGAGCTGTGGAAGCTAGCAGGCTACGAGCTGCACCGCGACTCCGAGCACGACCACGACCACAAACACGACGAGGGTGACATGAAGCGCGCCGCGGCTATGATGGTCATGCTGGACCCGCGCGTTATGTATAGCGACAATGTTGAAATCGTTTCGAACAAGCAAGGCGTTGTGATCAGCTTTTCGCAAACCGTGGGGCCCGATGCCGAACCGCTCACCGTTTCTCGTATTGGCATGAGCTACGAAGAAGCCAAGGTTGTCATGGGTATATTGCACCAAGTGCTGTACAACCACGAAAACCCGTCAAAGCGGCGTCTCGGCGGCGGAACATCTACCGCCGGCGATAAATGACGTGCGGGAGTTCGCTGTTACTTCGTTGACTATATATTCTTAGCAGGATACGCTTAAGGCATGCGCGATAAGGACCTACTGGAAAAAGCTCTCTCGGCCGCCGAACAAGCGGCTCGCCGCCTCATGCCTATTCGCCACAAAGATATTTCAGCAGAAGAGGCGAAAGAGGCTCGCGAATACATTGCCGCGTACTGGTCGAAACTTGAACGCTTCCACCCAAAAGACGATGAAAGTCTGCTCGGAATGCCGCATCCGTACCTTGTGCCTAGTTTTGAGGAAACTGCGAGTTTTGACTACAACGAAATGTACTACTGGGATAGTTATTTCATGGTGCAAGGCATGCTCGACGAAGAGCACCGCGAGCTTGTCATGGGCATGCTCGACAACCTTATGTATATGTTTGGGCGTTTTTGCGTTATTCCAAATGCTTCGCGCACCTATTTGACTGGCCGCTCTCAGCCGCCCATGTTGACAAGCTTTATTTTCGACGTGTACAACGCCTATGCACTCGATAAAACCTGGCTGCAAAAGGCCATGGCGGTTGCCGAAGAAGAGTATCGCGTGGTCTGGTGCGGCACGAAAAAACCGAACGAACGATTGGTGTACAAGGGACTGAGCCGATATTACGACATCAACCACCTGCACGATCTTGCCGAAGCAGAAAGCGGTTGGGATATGACGCCGCGCTTTGGTCGCCGCGCTCTTGCATATGCGCCGGTCGATCTCAATGCGCTGCTCTACAAATACGAAACAGACTTTGCGAAAACTGCGCACCTGACTGGCGACGAACCAGCTGCCGAGCGCTGGACGGCTGCAGCCGAAACGCGCAAAAAGACCATGAATGATCTCATGTGGGATCAAACGCGCGGGTTGTACTATGACTATGAATATAAAAAGCATCGCCGCGGGCCGGTGAGTAGTTTGGCGACGTATTTTCCGATGTGGGCAGGCATGGTGAGCGAAAAACGGGCGGCGGCTCTCGTCAAAGCGCTGCGCCGGTTTGAGAACCGAGGCGGGCTCGCGACCACCGACGCTTTGCCGCTCGGACAGTATGTTCCTGGCGCAATGCCAGTACAGTGGGCGTACCCAAATGGTTGGGCGCCGCTCCATTTCATAGTTGTCGAGGGCTTGCTCAAATACGGCTACCGCGCAGATGCCGAACGGATTGCTAAAAAATGGTTGCGCACAAACCTTGATTGGTTTCATAAAAACGGCGTGTTCCTGGAAAAGTACAATGTCGTGAACCCCGAAAAGCCGCCCCAAAAAGGCGTATACCCAAGTCAAACCGGTTTCGGTTGGACGAACGCTGTCTTTGAGCGCTTTTGCCAAGAATTTATAGACAAAGAGCCGAAGCCAAACGCCCACGGTTCGAGCTGCGCACAGTGAGGCTAGGCTTGGCATAAAACAGTGCTGTTCGCGGGCGTATGCTGTCAGTGCGGCGTAGTGTATACTGAAAACAAAGCAGGAAAACACAATGAAAAAAACATGGAAACAAGTCAATACGATTTATCAGATATATCCGCGTAGTTTTCAGGATAGCAACGGGGACGGAGTAGGGGATTTGCGCGGTATTATTCAGCGTTTGCCGTACCTGAAGGGCGAGGCGTATTCGCTTGGCGTGGATGCCATATGGCTGTCGCCGTTTTTCCCAAGCCCTATGGCGGACTTTGGATATGATGTGAGCGATTACTGCAATGTAGACCCGCTGTTCGGTACGCTGCAAGATTTCGACGAGCTGATACGCGAGGCGCACGCACGCGCCATAAAGGTCATGATAGATTTTGTGCCAAATCACACCTCTAGTCAGCATCCGTGGTTTGTGGCATCTGCCAGTTCGCGCGACGACCCAAAACGCGACTATTATGTATGGCGAGATCCCAAACCTGACGGTTCGCCGCCAAACAACTGGCTTAGTATATTTGGCGGTTCTGCCTGGCAGTGGGACGAAACGACCGAGCAGTACTATTTACATACGTTTTTAAAAGAGCAACCGGATCTGAACTGGGATAACCCAGCAGTACGCCGCGAGATGCAAGCCGTGCTGGAATTTTGGTTCAGGCGGGGCGTAGACGGTATACGGGCAGACGCTGTCCGCTGGATTTCTAAAGACAAACATCTGCGAAATGATCCGTTCAATCCCAGTTTTGTCGACGAACCAGAAGCTGACCCTTACGCGGCCCTGCTGCATGTGCATAGCCGATTTGGGCCGCAGCTTTTCAACTACCTGCGCGGGCTTACTGATGTCGTAGAGCAGTACGATGACCGGATCATGATTTTCGAAGACTATCCCGACGGTGTGTACACCACTCGCGACCAGTATCTGGGCTTTTATAACGTAAATCCAGCCGTCAGCATGCCGTTTAATTTTGAAGGAATTGGGCGTGAGTTTACGGCGTCGAGCTTTCGTAACTTTATCACCGAATTTCAGAGCTTCACAAACCCCGCAGAGCATGTGCCAGTCTATTGCTTTGGCAACCATGACCAGCCGCGGCTGGTTTCGCGCCTAGGCGACCGGCAAGCTCGCCTGATTGCGGTGTTGCAAGCGACATTGCCCGGTCTTCCCGTGCTGTACTATGGCGATGAACTTGGCATGAAAAATGGCATTGTCCCGCCAGATGCTGAACAAGATCCGCTCAACCGCATCAAGCCTGGCTTAGGAAAAGGGCGCGATCCTGAGCGCACGCCCATGCAGTGGGACGGCGGCATGTATGCTGGGTTTAGTCAGGCGAAGCCATGGTTGCCGCTTGCCGGCAGTTACCAGACGTGTAATGTCGCTGCGCAGGTAAACGACGCGAGCTCATTTTTTGCACTTTACAAAACGCTTTTGAACCTGCGCGCGTCGAGCGAAACTCTGCAACAAGGCAGTTACCGCACGCTTGAGCCCGACAACGCACATTTGTTTGTGTTTGAGCGGGTTTTGCACGGCGAACGCCTGCAAGTGGTGCTCAATTTTTCTAACCGCCGCCGCAACTACCAAGCCTCTCCAGGCGACCGCGTCATAACTGCTTCAAACCCCGCTCAACTCCCGAAAATGACCCGCAAAAACGTCGTAAAACTCCGTCCTTATGAAGCCGCCATCATCACCAATGCAAACCCCGCGTAATGTAAGTAAAACGATTTTGGGAGGACTGTCCTCCCAAACTGAAGGGAATGTGCCGTCACAGATATGAATGAACCACACGAAACGACACTGCCGTGCGCAGAAAAAATAGCTTTTGATACGAAAAAGCAAGCAGAAGCTACTGCCACAGCGAGCCAGTATTGGTATGGTTCGCGCCCGCGCGCTTACCGTTGCCGCCACTGCGGTTTGTGGCATCTCGCAACGGCAACTCCGCAGTAGCGGCTCGTGTGTATGGCGGCGTTTTTTGGGTAATCGCGAGTGGGTTGATTGCGCGCAAAGTGCTATAGTAGAACGAAGAGGGATTGTAGCTCAGTTGGCTAGAGCGCAGCATTCACATTGCTGAAGTCGGGGGTTCGAGCCCCTCCAATCCCACCAAGCTTGATGGCATCGAGGTCTGGTCAAGCAGAAAAGTATACATTATCAAAACGCTGCGCAACACATAGCGTACGTGAGGAGTTCATGAGCGAACCCGAAAACAAGCGAACGCTTTCGCACAATAATAAACTCAATGGCTTACGCGCTGCCGTGCTTGGCGCCAATGACGGGGTTGTTAGTACGGCTGGCTTAATTTTTGGGGTGGCGGGTGCGACGAACAACAAAGGCGCCATTTTTACTGCTGGGCTCGCCGGGTTGATAGCGGGAGCAATCAGTATGGCGCTCGGCGAGTACGTTTCGGTAAGTACGCAGCGTGATGTCGAACGCGCATTTATCAAACGCGAGAAAGCACTGCTCAAAGCCGATCCGGCAGGGCAGCTACAAGACCTCGCGAGGTACTATGAGCAAAAAGGTGTGTCGCCTCAAACAGCGCGGCAGTTTGCGAAAGAGCTTTCGGCGGTTGACCCTATTCGTGCGCATGTGGAAACTGAACTCAAGCTCGATGAAGACGACTTAACAAACCCAGTGACAGCTGGAATGGCCTCGTTCTTTTCCTTTGGTTTTGGTGCCGCGGTGCCGTTGCTGGCAGCAGTACTTTCGCCAGATGAAACGCGCATACCGATAACACTCGTTGCGGTGGTGATAGGTTTGTCTTTGACTGGCTACTATGGCGCTGTGTACGGCGGCGCAAATAAGCGTGCTGCGGTGGTGCGCGTTCTCGTGGGCGGTGCACTCGCCATGGCTATTACCTATGCCGTTGGTTACGCTTTCGGCGCGGCTATTAGCTAGATCTGGTGTCATGCTCGGAACAAGTTCCTGCGCGTGACTACGCTGGCGTCGAACTGATGGTTCGCCTTCGGCTCTCGCATCCAGTTCTTCGTCTGCTCGGTTCCAGCCACGAAAAAACCACCACTTTCGTGATGGTCTTTTCTTGGTGGCTCCTCCCAGACTCGAACTGGGGACACAAGGCTCTTCAGGCCTCTGCTCTACCAACTGAGCTAAAGAGCCATTACTGGCGTTGGTATTATGCACGACGACTAGATTGAAAGGTACGAACCGGTCTGGCCTCTGCTCTACAAATGTTCATGTGCGCTGCTCCGCAGCGACGAGCTAAAGAGCCATGCTAGCTGCATATTGTAGTCGAACAGAGGAAAATACTCAAGCAGCCACTCTGTCATAGCTTCCGAGCTCCTGCACACCGAACCGCGCTTTTCGAAGCGATTTTATTGCCAGTTGCATTCTGCGTGACTCAAGAGGAGCATCAGTGTCTAAATAAAAATCGTATGCTTGCGTTTTACCGCCTCGAGGGTGGCTATGGTTTTTGGTCAAGTTTATATTAAACGCAAACAATATCGCTAGCGCACTAAGCTGCAACCCAGGTCTATCGGGCTTCCGTGAGGTATCCAAGATGATAGAAGAAGCAGAAGCATCTGGGTTTATTTCGTTGCGATTACTGAAAAGGACGAATCGAGTGTAGTTGTGGGGATCGTCGTTAATGTCCGCAGCCGCGACGTGTGCACCATAATATTGAGCTGCAAAATGACCTGCGATGGCGAGATCGTTCGGATTGTCAGAATTCATCACTTGTTGGACGCTGAGTGCAGTATCGTCTACATACTCTATGTGTGCAGTAGGAAGATTATCTTGGAGCCAGTGTTCCACTTGTGCGATAGCGGGCGATTGCGATCTGACGTATACGCTACCGTCAGCTTCCTGGACTTTTTCCAGAGTAGTGGGCCTGTGAGAAATAAGGCATTGTCCAATCCGCATTCGTACTTCTCGGCTGATACGCATGTCTGGATGCTCGCGGAACAAGCTATAGGTTTCATTGATCGACCCGTATAAGTTGTTTTCGATTGCAACTAACCCGTGAGAAGCGTTGCCTGACGATACAGCCGAAAATACGTCACTGAATCGTCTGCAGGGGACTAGCTCATAGCCATTGTCCGGATATAGATAGTTGGCAGCTTGATGATGAAAAGAGCCAGGCTCTCCCTGAATGGCGATTGACTCTGGATTGATACCGGACATGCACACAGTCTCCTTATGGTGATAAACAAAAAACGCCTCCGAGGGGAGGCGGTGGTGCTTTGCTGGTTTTCGGGCTAAAGCGTCACAGCCTCCATAGCGGGGGCGAAGAAGCTAAAACCAAAAAACTTTTTGACCATGAAAATTATACTATCACAAATGTTTGGTATATGCAAGGGTATCATAGCTTTACTATTTGGGCGGCAGTCACAACGAGAAAAATGCCGATGGCGTTGAGAGTAAATGCCAGTAAAAAGAATTGCCACCGTTTTACATGGCTCAACCCGAGCATGCTGACGCCGACCTCATCCGGCAAGGGTGATGCAATCACGAAAGCGCCGACCACCGGCAAAACCCACGCAAAGTACGGACTTTTAAACATGACTCGCAAGCGCGGTGTGTGCAGGCGGTGCAGTAAGGGCAAAAGTTCGGCAAAGACGCGGTCTTTCATGAAACGAAACAAAAAATAATCCCCCACCATGGCGCCGAGTCCAGCCAGAAGCGCTATCTCCACGGGGTGCAAGCTTGTTGCAGCCAAGTGATAAAGCACGACCGCCGCAGGAGCAACCGTAAACGTCGAAACAAAAAAGATGCCGCTCAGAAATGCGCCGAAGTAGCCAAGTGCGCCGATGCCTTTTATAAGCGAATCAACCCCAGGCGTGCGCAGCAAATAATAAAAAACCACGAGGCTCACAATGAGCAGGGCGGTGTTTTTGTACTTCCAGCTTCGCCAACGGCGCTGAAGTGTGCGGTAATCTATGGATGGGCTGTGTTTTTGTGTGCGCTTGCGCTTCGCCATAGCTACCAGTATAGCAATACGGTTATGTTTTTCGGTAGTTAATGGCGCAGCGTGGTTGATCTTGTAGAAAATGAACTAGGCTTTGCGTTGTGGTTCCACGCATTGATGGCTAACGGTCTAGCGCAGGCTGAGGTCGAGTGAAGCGAGTGTAGCTTCGTCTATGTCGTACCGGTCTTCTTCGTAGCGGCTGGCTGTTTTGTGTTGGAGCGTTTTCGATGATTTTTTTCTGGTTGTGGCGGCTCTTTTGGGCCTTGTTTTTGACTTTGTCGTTCGACTGTCTCGCGAAAGATCAACTTCCGTCAGCTTATGTCCAAGCAGCGCAGAGCGCTCGCTATAAAGTGTTTGTAGGCGCAAATGCAAGCCCTCGATAAGGTCATCGATAGTAGTGATTTTGTCGATATCACACAGTCTCATAAGACAATTCTCCTTTCGACTACGTACCTAGCCCGTTTCCTTGCGTGAACAACACGCTGCCTAAGCGCCATCGTGTACATAGGATATTACCAGATAAGTGCTCATAAGTCAATAATAAAGAATAATATTCATTATTAGTGAATTGAAGCGGCAAGGGCAAATAGGGTAAACGAACGCGTATGCACCTAGAACTTGACTGTTCTGTGCGAATTGAGCGATCATACAGCCATGATAGCTGGACGCAACGGTGTTACGCTGATAGCCAAATCGTTGATAATCACGGCAGAAAGTCAGGCATAGTGAAAGTCGAGTTGGTCGTGGCCCTCAGTGTCGACGGCTATGAAGCCTGAATTAACAAGCCTATGTTATCATTTTCGGTTAGTTGTGCGTTAAAGATCGTAATATAGCGTCAGGGTTTGATGATATGTTCTGTGAGTGTTGATAGGCAACTGGAGACCACTAACGAAAGCTTCCCTCATCGTCTCGCACATATGGGGAGCGGCTCAAGGGCTCCGAACCATCAACTGTTGATACCATAAGATACCATTTGGAGACGAAGACCTGATTTATGGTTATGTCATACACTGGATAACATGTCTCTAAATGTTCGCAAACTGTCATATTCCCAAAATATCGTAAAAAGCATTTTCAGATAGAATCTGTATATCCTCGTCGTTGAGTATCATCCGTTCAGCTTTTTTGATTTTTTTGCTTTTGCCCTTCTCTATGGTATGTGAGTACTCTAGCGAGCCAACAATAAGATAGTTAGTCTTTTTAGTTATGCTGTCCTCAACGCGTCCACCAAAATCTACCACCAACTGAAACGCCTCTTTTCGGGGCATTTTTGCAAGTTTACCAGTGAATACACAATTTTTATCAAACAGGGGGTGTGTCGTGTCAAAATTAGTGTTTGTGGACGTTATATCACTCGCTTTCACGCCAGCCTTGTGAGTGTATCGTCTGCTCATAAACGCCGTTTCGAAACTTACGATATCGCCATACTGCTCAACGGCCCTATCGTATAAAGCCGATAACACTCCAAGAGTAGCATTGGCATCAGACAAACCTCTATGCTTGACACCTAGCCATAAGCCAAAATACTCCACTAAATCGCTAAGCCTATGATGATCTAAGTCTGTAAGTAGAAAGCGAGCAAGCCGTAGTGTATCAACAAAATCGTTAGTAAAGTCACTGCTCGCGATCCGTCTATATTCATCGTAGATAAAGTTTATATCAAAGTTTACGTTATGCCCGACCACTACATCACTTCCCAAAAACTCCATAAAACTTCCGAGTGCAGTTTCGATGGTTGGTGCGTTTTGTAGTAAATCATCCGTGATACCCGTTAGTTCAGTTATAAACCCATCAAGCGGTCGCTCAGGATTAACCAATGTAGAAAAAGTGTCAATAACACTACCGTCTTTTACCTTTATAGCACTTAGCTCGATAATGCTATCGAAAGTCGTATCTAGCCCTGTTGTCTCAATATCTAATACTGTAAAAGATGACGGAAATCCTACGAGACTTTTGCCCTTTTTCCTATCTTTCATATTGCCTCCTTATCTATTGCAAGCGCCAAGAACATAAATGACAACCTAGGTGACTAAGCCAGCTAAAAGGATGAAGTCTAACAATTTGTTGAACGGACGCCGACTCACAGGTTTCATCGCTCGACAAAGAAATGAATACAAAATATCACTTTAACTGGTTTAAGCAAGTACAATTATACCAATATTTTGAAAGGCGTTTAAGCTTAAGGATGATCGATATAAACGGTGTAAACAATTGCTATTTACGGATAAAATTTACGTAGACGCTGAGAATAATGTTTATGCCAATGAAATTACCTCAATCTTCGGGGGTGAGAAAAAAGAGACGCTTTAGCGGCGTCTCAAAAGTCACTTTTTGGTGCGGGTGACGGGACTCTAACCCGTGGCCTCATCCTTGGCAAGGATGCGCTCTAAACAACTGAGCTACACCCGCATGTTCGTTTATCTAGCGAATGAAATTATAGTCGGACAGTTCAAGATATGCAAGCGGCCGTATGATGCCAGTCAGTTGCTCGGCAGTTTGCGCGCAAAACCTAAACATGTGAGGGCGTAAGTGCTACAATAGTGCTTATGCGAAGACTGCGCTATGTTTTGTCTGGGATAGGTTTTACGGCAATCATGCTGGCAGCGAGCATCGCTTGGGGCGGGTCAGCTCTCGTCTCTGCGCAGAGTGCGGGCGACATGCAGCGCGAGCAGCAGAGCACCAAAGAGATCATACATTATTATGGTCGAGGCTGTCCGCATTGCGCCAAGGTAGATGACTTCTTTGCGCGTATTCGTGCTTACGACAAATATCCGTTGGTTAAGCGAGAGGTTTATTTTAACCGAGCGAACGCGGCGGCGTTTACCGCAGATATGGATCGTTTGGGTATACCGACCCAGTCGCGGGGTGTGCCAACCGTCATCATTGGCGAACGAGTGCTCTCGGGCGACAAGCAGATTATAGCCGAATTCGTCCCAGTAGCAGAGGCGTATCTATCGCCGGAAAAAGCTCGCCAAAAAACAGAAAATACCGCACCAGAACGCCAAACTATTAGTACGCTAAAAACTGGCCGCGATAGCCTGTCGACATGGGTGATTATGAGTGCAGCGGCGGTAGATGCTATAAATCCGTGCGCCTTTGCGGTGCTTTTGGTGCTGCTCGGCACGGTGCTGGCGCAAAAACACAGCCGACCCAAAGTGATTGCGAGCGGTCTTGCCTTTAGCGTTGTTGTGTTTATGTCATATGTTCTTATGGGGCTTGGTTTATACAAGGCGTTGACGCTGGGTAGTGCAGCCAGTGTATTTACGACGATTATCGGCGTGCTGGCTATCATACTCGGTCTGTTTAACCTGAAAGATTGGCTGTGGTATGGCAAAACACCGCCCCTGGAGGTGCCAATGTCGTGGCGGCCACGCATGATACATGTGCTAGAGCGGGTGACGAGCCCAATTGGTGCTGCGGCGGCTGGTTTGGTTGTGTCGCTGTTTCTGTTGCCCTGCACAAGCGGCCCGTATATTGTGATTCTTGGCTTGCTCGCGAGTAGTCCGCTAGACGCCCAGTTGTTTTGGTATCTTGCGTTGTATAATCTCGTGTTTATTTCGCCTATGATAATACTAACGTTCCTCGTGGCGTACGGCATGAGTACCGACACGCTCGCTCGTTTACGCGAACAGCACATAGACAAGCTCCATCTCATAGCCGGCCTCATTCTCATCGGTCTCGGCGTGTTTGTACTGCTGACTTGAGCATCGGCTTGCCGTTGAGCTGGTAGTTTTTGAAAATAGCGCAGTCAGGAACTTGCGCAGTTTACGTGGACGTGGCAAAATTATCGCAACAAAGGAGTTGGTTGTGGCAGAGCATTTTCGTGACTATCTGGACCCTAGCGTAGATCCGTTTTCGGAGGTACTAAGGTGTGGCGGAGTACGTGACACGATTATTGCGAAAGGCGGGGGGATGTTGCTTTCGGCGATGGGCGTTGAGCGCGAAAGAATAATCGGCGAAGACGGGCGCGAGTCTGAGCAGTGGCGTATACCGTACGGCAATGGCTGCGAGGCGGTGATGGATGTTTGGGAGCCTAAGACCGTTACTACGGCGCTTACGAGGCACCATGACCTCGGGCTGTTTTATGGCTACACCGGTGATAAGCACGGGTCGCGGTGGCGGCCAAACGCTGCTACAACCTTACCAGAGGGTGTTGCCACTGGGCACAGAGAAGCCGACGGCTTGATTGCGGTAGTGATGGCATTGAGTGAAAGATCTCGGCAGCTCCGGCGGGTTGGCCGCACAGCGGCGCAAGTCACCGCCCCCTTCAGGGACTGGCGTGCGCGGCGCGAGTGGACTGAAAGCACAGAACGCACAAAAGGCGAAATAGCCGAACACTATGATACCGACCAGCGGATATTCGTCGGCTACCGCGATAACAACGGAAATGAGTTCGAAGGGATGCTCGATCCTCGACTGACGCAATATTCATCGGGGCTATTTCTACCAGAACACGCTGGTACTACGGGCGACGCATTACTGCAAGAGCTGCAGGAAGCAAAAGTCGATGCGCTTATTGAGAAGCTTGGTCTAAAACCAGGCATGCGCATACTTGAAGTGGGAGGCGGTTGGGGTGGTTTGGCGATTGCCATAGCGAAAAGAAATCCGGACGTAAAAATAGTCTCGCTGACTGTTTCGGACGAGCAGCTGAAGATAGCTCAAGAACGCGCACAAGCTGAGGGTCTTACGGGTCAAGTTCAGTTTGTCGGCGAAGACTACAGAGATCATACCAGTGAGGAACCATATGACAGAGTTATTTCTGTCGAGATGATAGAAGCGGTCGATTGGCGCGACTACGGGACCTACTTTGGTGAATTGGATCGGTTCGTGAAGCCCGATGGACGCGTTGTCTTGCAGGCAATAACCGTCAGGAAAGAGCAGGAAGCTAGCCAGCACAATCGGAGGAGCTTTGCGAACACGGCGATTTTCCCAGGCGGCTGCTTGCCTTCGGTTGCGACCATTGACCAGCACATGACGGAGCGCGGTTTTGCGCGGCTCGCTATGGAGCCGAGCGAACTCGGGGCGTCATATGCGCTGACAATCCAGCAATGGCTGCGGCGATTCAATGACAACCTTCCGCAGCTAAGGTCGCTGTGGGAGCAAGAAGGCAGAACCTCAGAGCAAATTGACCGCTTTACGCGCGGTTTCAACTTCTACCTGGCAGCATGCATAGCGGGCTTTCGACCGGAAACAGGGCCAAATATATCTGCGCAGCAGTTGGTGTTTGAGCGAGCGGCGTAGAACCTCTCCGCTACCCTCATATTCGACTGCAATTTCCCTAGGCTGTCTGCAAACGTTACACGTGTTTTCGAAATAAAACCAGTATTCTTCCGCAATGTGCACTATGTTCGCCTACAATCTAAAAATTTCGGTAACGAAAGAGAGATAGCGGAGAGGTTCTAGAGCAGTTGGTTTTAGTACTCGTCTATTTATACTTACGGGCGCAGTACGGTATACTACATGCTGAGTGGCGCGTTGGCGGAGCGGTTACGCAGAGGTCTGCAAAACCTTTTAGACGAGTTCGACTCTCGTACGTGCCTCCATTAAGTCTATGAAATCAGTTGTTGTGTGTGGTAGCAAAAAGTACCGTGAAGAGATTGCGGTTTTTTGCGCTGAGCTAGAGAAGATGGGTGTGTTAGTGTTTGCGCCAAGTTTCGACGAAGTGATTTCCGAAGATACGCAGTTCGAAACGGCCTACGTGACGAATAAGTTGTTTAAGGGGCTAACCCTGGAGCATTTCGACTGGATACGCAAAGCGGAAGTGTGCTATGTGTTCAATAAAGACAGCTATGTCGGGGCGAGCGTGACAATGGAGATGGCCTATGCGAGCGCGCTTGCCAAGCCGATTTTTGCACTGCAGCCTGCAACGGGCGACCCCTGCCGCGATGCGCTCATAGACAAGGTTATCGCGACACCCAAAGCCCTTGCGCGGGTGTTATGACTAGGTCTTGAGGGGCTGTGCTGTTGCTGCGGCGTCGATGCACGGCAGCGCGCAGTTGGGGCAGAAAGAACGTAAAGAGCGGAAAGTTCATCATCGTCATCGGCAATCGTCGCGGCGAGTGCTATAGTAAAAGCATATCGTAAGAGGAGGGTAAAAAGTGAAGCTATCAAAAGGTATGAAAATCGCTGCTGTAGTCGGCGTACTGTTGCTGATGGTCATCGGCTGGGTTGTCGGCGGATATAACGGCATGGTGACGCAGCGAAACAAAGCCGATCAAGCTGCGGCGCAGCTTGATAGCGCCTATCAGCGGCGATTTGACCTAGTGCCAAACTTGGTCGAAAGCGTCAAAGGCGCGCAAATTCAGGAGCAAAAGGTGTTTGGCGAGCTCGCCAAGGCGCGCACGAAGTATGCTGGCGCAAGCACAGCCGAAGATCGCCTTCAGTCAGCTGGGCAGTACGAAAGTGCATTGGGCCGCCTGCTTGTGGTCGTAGAAAACTATCCGCAGTTAGAAAGCAACAAAACCGTTCAAAACCTTATGATTCAGCTGGAAGGCACCGAAAATCGCGTAAAAGTTGAGCGCGACAACTATAGCGCAGCTGTCACGCAGTACAACACCACGATTCAGAAATTCCCAAAGAACATGCTAGCTGGCATATTTGGTTTCGATAAAAAAGTGCTGTATGAAGCCGAAACAGGCGCCGAAGTTGCTCCCAAGGTTAACTTTACCGAAAACCAGGCAGCACCAAACACCGCTCAGTAAACCGAGTAGTAGGGTGGCTGTTTTGAGCGCTTTGGTAGCCGCTGGAGCAGTTTGAGCGTATGTGTTTTCGAAACAAGCTTTGAGCTTCACCTCCTACGATCAAAAAGGAATAATGTAGTTGCAACATGAATAGAACTATCGCCACAGTGTTTGCCACAGGAGCTGTTTTGGCTTTTGGACTAGGGACTGTTTCTGCGCTCGATATTCCGCCACCGCCCTCGCGGACTGCCATACTTGATCAGGCAAACATCATCGATGACGCGGTAGAAGCGCGACTCAGCCAAACACTCACTGACTATAAGGCCAAAACAGGTAATGAAATCGCCGTCATGACACTGAAAAGCCTAGAAGGTGAAGATGATTTTGACTACAGTTTTCGTGTTGCGCAAAGTTGGGGTGTGGGCAGCAAGGAAGCGAATAATGGGGCGCTGCTGTTTGTTGCGCTTGAAGACAGAAAGGTGCGCATACAGGTTGGCCGTGGGCTAGAGCCATACCTCACCGACCTGCAAAGCAACCTCATCATCCGCGAAAAGATCACTCCTGCGTTTAAAAAAAGCGATTACACAGGTGGCATAACCGAGGGAGTTAATGCCATGATTGCGGTTATAGGCGGCGAGCGGCTCAGCGAATCAAAATCTGGAAAATCGGCCGCAGAACGCGGCGAGGTCCTCATATATGGAAGCTTTTTTATGTTTGCCTATCTCCTGTCGTTTTTTGCGCGTAGTAAAAGTTGGTGGGCGGGCGGTGTAGCTGGCGCCATACCAGGCATAATACTATTTTTCACTGCGGCCGCGCTCGTTGCCTTTATTGTGCTTGGTTTGGGCGTGATTTTTGGGTTGTTGCTTGACTATGTTTTGTCGAAAAACTATCGGGCGCGAGCAGCCAGCGGCGATAGTACAGGTTTTTGGCACAGTGGCGGCGGGTTTTTTGGCGGAAGCGGCGGAAGCAGCGGCGGTTTTGGTGGGTTTAGCGGCGGCTCTTTCGGCGGCGGCGGTTCTGGCGGCAGCTGGTAAGCCGGCTGACGCGTGTGCAAAAAACGTACGAGCCAATAATGTCGACACGAATCTGCTACGATTTGGTAAAATGGTAGTATTGCGCTGAGGTATTGGATAGCAGGAGCGAAACTACCCGCGAGTAGTGCTATGGGTACTGCATGCGCTAAGACGTGCGAACTTTGCGTCGTTGCGGGCGAGTGGCGGAATTGGTATACGCGGCGGACTTAAAATCCGCTGGCTGAATAAGCCTTGAGGGTTCAAGTCCCTCCTCGCCCACCAAAGACAGAACGTCGCTGAAAAGCGGCGTTTTGTCTTTGGTCTGACCTTCCCCGTGTGTTTACTGGGTTAACGTTTGGTCCATGGTACAATGCTCGTCTATGAAACGTGTCTTAACGTACTGGCTGCTCGCGCTGCCTTCGATGCCCGTGCGGGCATGATTTTTCTCAACCCATTATCTTCTCATAACTCGAAAATAAGGTAGAATAAACTGATGAGCAAATACTATGTAACCACTTCTATACCGTACGTAAATGGCGAACCGCATCTGGGGCATGCTATGGAGTTTGTCATGGCGGACGTACTCGCGCGCGCGGCGCGAGCGCGCGGCGACGACACAGTTTTTAGCACGGGTACCGACGAACATGGCGGCAAAATAGCCGAGCGCGCAACCGAGCTCAATCTCGAGCCGCAGGTTTTTTCCGATCAGATGTCCCAAAAATTCCGCGACCTCATTGCAGCGCTTGAGGTCAAGCCCGATCGTTTTATTCGGACAACGGACGAAGCGCACGAGCAGCGCGTGCAGATCGTCTGGAAGGCGCTTGCAAAAGACATCTACAAAAACAAGTATGTTGGATGGTATTGCACTGGCGACGAAGACTTTTTCACCGAAACGGTTGTGCAGGAAAACAAGGGCATTTGCCCTGACCACAACAGGCCGTACGAAAAAATTGAGGAGGAAAATTATTTCTTCCGCCTCAGTAATTATACGCGCCCCATCCGAGAGGCTATAGAAAAGAACGAGCTGCTGGTAACACCTGCTTCGCGGCGCAACGAAATCCTCTCGCTGCTGCGCGAAGGATTGGACGACATTAGTATTTCGCGGCCAAAAGACAAAATAAACTGGGGTGTTCCGGTACCAGATGATCCCAGCCAGGTTATATATGTGTGGTTCGACGCGCTTCTCAACTATATAACCGTGCTCGGCTATCCAGAGCATGAAGATCTCAAGCGCTACTGGCCAGCCAATGTACAGGTGATAGGCAAGGGGATTCTCCGTTTTCATGCGGCGATATGGCCGGGTATATTGCTGGGGCTTGGGCTGTCTTTGCCGGAGCAACTGTATGTGCATGGCTACGTTACGGTAGATAGCAAGAAAATGAGCAAATCGCTTGGCAACAGTGTTAGTCCGAACGATATTATTGAAAAATACGGCGCCGACGCGTTTCGTTACTACTTCTTGCGGCATGTGCCGAGTTATGAAGATGGCGATTTTTCCTGGGAAGCGTTTGACGCAGCGTACAACAACGAGCTGGCAAATGAGCTCGGCAATGCGGTACAACGCACCGCCGCAATGGTGATGAAGTATCAGAGCGGTATCATCGGCGACATTCCAGAAGCGGAACACGACACGGGGGCGTATTATGAGGCGATTGAACTCTGTAAGTTTGACCGTGCGCTCGACAGTGTGTGGGAACAGGTGCGCGGGCTCAACCAGCTCATAGATGCCGAAAAGCCGTGGGAAGTTGCCAAGCTGGGCGACGCCGATCATTTGCGAGAAATACTTGCTGGGTTTGCCAGTGATTTGCTAGAGATTGCACAACTGCTCGAACCCTTCCTGCCTGTCACGGCCGCCAAAATTCAGGCAATATTTGCCGACGGAATCGTTCGCCAACAAGACGGTACGCTCTTTCCAAAACACGAAGTACCAGACGAGTCGGCATGAAACGCAATTCGTTCGTAGGCCTAAAATCCAAGACTCAAACAGTATCTTGCGGCGAACAAATTGGCTAGTATATGATTGAATTTTTCGACACACACTGTCACATACACGAGATTACTGCGCCCGAAAGCGGCTTGCACAAAAAATGGCACAGCGATGGTGTCGCACGAACGGCTGAGTCAGTTTTGCAGGCTGCGCGAGCGGCTGGCGTATCGCGGCTCATTGTCGTTGGGACGACGCTGGAGGACAGCGAACTTGCCGTGCAGTTTGCGCAAGCCCATGAGAACGTTTGGGCGGCAGTAGGCATGCATCCTCACGAAGCAAAAAAATATACTACAACACAGAAAACCATCTCAGGAGGACTGTCCTCCCAAGATGATTGTGGCGGCGGGGCGGCTCGTGTTTTGCCAGAGGCGGCGGCGCGGTTTCGAGAACTGGTCGTAGAGCCAAAGGTGGTAGCGGTAGGCGAATGCGGTCTCGACTACTACTATCGGCATGCATCTCAGGCAGAACAGGACGCGCTACTCAGGTTTCAGATACATGTGGCGTGCGAACGTGATTTGCCTTTGAGTTTCCATGTGCGGTCGAGCGATGCAACAGAGCAGGGTTGGGACGCATTTGGCGATTTCTGGAAGATATATGACAGTTATCAAAACGTGCGGGGTGTTTTGCACAGTTTTACCGACACGCAGGCGAACGTAGAGCGGGCGCTCGCAAGAGGTCTGTATATAGGCGTAAATGGTATAGCGACATTCACGAAAGATGAAGAGCAACTTGTGACATATCGCACAATTCCACAACAGTCACTCCTGTTAGAAACCGACGCCCCTTTCTTGACCCCGCAACCTTTTCGTGGTAAAATCTGTGAGCCGAAACATGTGGTGAGGACTGCGGAATATCTAGCGGATTTGCGAGATGAAACGCTCGATCAGCTAGCTTGCGCGACTACCACAAACGCGGCGGAACTATTTAACGTAAAGTAGAGCTATAGAATGTTGTTATCGTTCAGCCCATTTACTGGCAAGAACCCAGAAGTAGTCAACGAAGCGCCGTCGCCACTGAATGAGGTGGAAAAGAGTTTAGTAGGCGAGGTAATGCGCGACACCGACTCGTCTGTGCGGATTGGTAATGAAGTTATTTCTACGGTATATCTTCCGCAAGGACTTCGGCAGACGGTGGCAGAAAAAGCTATCAAAAATACACAGTCTGCTCCAGTAGCGTCTGTTCCAGAAACTCTGTCTGATGTGGTTGACGGCATGCTTCTCGGCGGCTCACAAGGCCCGCAACCGCAGAAACTGGTGAATCAAGCTCCCCCTGTAAAAGGCCCGGAAGCTGGCGAATCAGTTGGTGTAGATGGCAGTAATGTCGTATCTATCGATCAGGCTCGCCAGAAGGTTGCGGAAGTACTCGGAAAGGCAGCATAACATGCTAAAAAAGCTTCTCGCCATTCTACCATCGCAAGACATTGAAACCAGAAGGGCGGCTATCCACCAGAATATCCTTCGCGACTTGGCTAAAATGGGAGGAAAAGTGTTTGGGGAAATTCCTCAGGGTACACGGCGCGAGTTTTTTTGTCTTGACCGCCACACATGGGTTTGGCATGAGGAATGGACAGACGCCAAGGGCGTGCGCCAGATTCGCACAACTCGATATGATATTCGCCCGCAGGGTATTTTCAAAGCGCAAGACGGACAGCCATATCAGCCAGTGTCGCTCGAAGAAGCGCGGCGATTCGGTGCGGCCATCAATGAGTATCAGCGTCGAATGCACGAGAAGTTCGATCCGATGCTTGCGGCGTCAGGGGTGTAAAATACCCATATGATTTATTTGGATTATGCCGCGGCAACGCCGATTTGCGCAGAAGTGTTGGCGGCGATGCAGCCGTATTTTTCTGATGTTTTTTATAATCCCTCGGCTGTATACCTGCCAGCTCGGCAAGCAAAGGAGGCGCTAGAAACCGCGCGCACAACGGTTGCGCAGCAGCTCGGCGTGCAATCGCCAGAAATTGTCTTTACGGCGGGCGGCACGGAAGGAAATAATCTCGCGATAACTGGTGTGATGACGCATTTTCCTGGCTGTTCGGTCGTGGTGAGCGCAGTCGAGCATGAATCTGTCCTTGCGCCAGCCCGAAAGTTTAATTGCTCCGCTGCGCTCGTAACAGAGCAGGGCAGGGTGGATTTGACTGATCTTCGTCGAAAAATTGCAGATGATACGGTGCTGGTGAGCGTGATGTACGCAAATAACGAGGTTGGCACCCTCCAGCCCTTGCGCCACATTGCCGCCATGCTGAAAGAAGTTCGGCGCGAGCGAAAAGCGCAGGGCAACGACGTACCGCTATATTTTCACACCGATGCCTGCCAGGCAGCAAATTACCTCGATCTCCATGTCGAAAAACTCGGCGTAGATCTCATGACGTTGAACGGTGGTAAAATCTACGGCCCTAAGCAAACCGGAGCGCTCTACGTTGCGCGCCGCGTCCAGCTTTCGCCAGTGATATGCGGCGGTGGCCAAGAAGGCGGCTACCGAAGCGGTACAGAAAATGTTGCAGGTGCAGTTGGCTTTGCGGCGGCTCTCAGTAAGGCGCAGTGTCTGCGCCCAGACGAAACAAAGCGACTCAACGAAGTGAAAAACTATGCTATTGCCCTCCTGCGCCGATCCCTCCCAAACGCGACCATCACGGGCTCGTTGAAACACCGTTT
The DNA here is from genome assembly GCA_002746885.1 of Candidatus Saccharimonadota bacterium. Lineage (GTDB taxonomy): Bacteria > Patescibacteriota > Saccharimonadia > Saccharimonadales > UBA4665 > JAGXIT01. The sequence continues at coordinate 11,076 of PDRS01000006.1, read as the reverse complement.
GCCAAACAACATGCACATCGCTTTACCAGGTTTCGACAATGAACGAGTGCTACTTCAGCTGGAACAAAGAGGCATCTTGGCTGCCGCCGGTTCAGCATGTAGCGCGAGCAACGCGGAGTCGAGTCATGTGCTGCGCGCTATGGGAGTGGATGACAAAACGGCACGGAGTAGTTTGCGCCTTACGACGGGTCGTTCAACGACAACGGCCGACATAGAAGAAACCGTAACTGCCCTAACAGATATAACAAAAAGTAAATAAAACATCGTTTTTACAGATAAAGAAAAATTATCGAATCTGTAAAAACCCAATTTCAGGAGGACTGTCCTCCCAAAATGGTTTCTGGGGCGGGGGAGGAGAGGACGATTTGGTTGGCATGAAGCCAGCCCTCGGTAGTGCCAGCATCAAGGTAGTGACCGGTGGCTGGTACGACCTTCATGATGCTGCCGTTCTCGATGACGTTCTGAAATGGGTGAAAGATGTAATATTCCTTGCCATCATCGATCTCTTCGGCGACATAGTTGCTGACGGCTTGTAGCATCTCATGGCTCAGTACATACTTACTGACATTTTTGAGGAAACGTTCTGGCATGGGATCAGGATGTTCAATGATACGTACCAAGTTGCTCTGCTCGTCGGCCACAATATGACCGTACGCTTGGATGGAATCATTCGCGATAGGTACGCCCAAAATGGCGCTCTGCCCCTCGGGGGTGGCGGCAATTAGTCTCGCGATGTCTGATTCCCCGCCAGGGTTGTAAAGGCAATCATCTCCCATGACCACCAGGACAGACTCGCCTTCGTCTATGTAGGGCATGGCAAGGTCAACGGGCACAGCTGTCCCGTATTTGCCGTAGCTCGGCTGGACGATGTAGTGAAAGCTAACCTGTGGCGTCTCGATGAGCGGCAGCAGGCTCTCTTTGCCGTTTCGCACTAAGTAGTCGGTCAGCTCGGGATTATCGCGGTAATAGGCGTGCAGCTGCTCGCTTTGCTCGCCAACTACGAAGTAAATGTCGGTAATGCCTGCGGCAACACAATCTCGCACGACATAGTCAACCATGGGTCGATTCCCGACTGGCAGCATGCATTTTTCTATAGCTTTTGTAATGGGTAGCCGGCGCGTACCCCAGCCGGCAACGGGGATGATAGCTTTCGTAATAGACATGCCGTAAGTATAGCACGCCAGATCGGCTGGTTTTCTCTAGAAAACGACAATCACGGGGTCGCTTTGCGCAGCACGCGGCGTAATGTTCAGAACATAGCCAAAACATGGCTCGCACGAACCGCCATAACGCAAGGTGCGGCGTAGACGTTCTGGTCGGCCGCGACAAAAAATGTATCAAGGAAATATTGCCGTTTCTGGGGGTAGCACCGCCGTCGTAAAGCGGTTATACTTAGTAGGAAATGCGACGACGTCTATATGTTTGGTATCGGTTTTTTGTGGTGGTGAGCCTGTTCGGCATGCTCGTGCTGCCTTTTGTTGTTCAGGCGCAGACCGTCTCTCAGGGCTACGGCGTTACTGGTGCGGTGCAAAAGGGTATGATTGTCATGCTTGATCCAGATGATAGCCAAAAAGTTATGCCGCTCACAAACAAGACCGATAAAGCCATGCATGGTGTAGTTGTTTCCGCTAATGACACGGTTGTCTCCCTTGGTAGTAGCAATAGCTCAAACCAAGTTTACGTGGCGAGCAACGGCAAGTACGATGCACTTGTGAGTACTCAGAACGGACCAATTAAAAATGGCGATATCATTAGTATTTCGGCACTTGACGGTGTCGGTATGAAAGCAGACGCTGCCCAAAACGTTATACTCGGAAAGGCATTGACCAACTTTGATGGCAAAAAGAACGTGAGCGGTACGACGACCCTACAGTCGGCAGGCGGAGAAAGGCAAGTTGCCATAGGACTCGTGCAGGTGGATATAGGCATTTCGCGCAACCCTCTAGCGGTTTCGGTGAGCGGCCCGCCAGTGCCGGCATTTTTACGGAAATCGAGCGAAAGCATAGCTGGGAAGCCGGTCAGTACGGTGCGACTATACATTAGCCTTGCTATATTGCTCATTACTATTTTCTTGACAGGAAGCTTACTGTACGGCGGCGTGCGGAGTAGTCTTGTGTCTATAGGTCGAAACCCCTTAGCGAAAAAAACAATTCTACGCGGTCTCGTGCAGGTTGTTATATTTGGGCTAATAGTTTTCGTTATTGGGCTAATCGCGATATACTTATTACTGAAGCTATAAGCGTAAGCACATAGGGGTGGGGAAACGGATATGACAATTTGGCAGCTCGTACTGATACTCGGCAGTCTGCTGTCTGCCACGCTTGCCTTTGTTTGGATGGCCGTGCGCGTCGGTAATGGCAGTAAAAAGAAGAAAAGTGCTATTGCAGACCTCGAAAAAGCCGCTGAAGATGACGTTGAGCATATTTTTAACGACACCTTTCGCGAAGAACTTCGTAACAGGGGTAGATTGCATTTTGAGAAGATCATATCTGAAAATGCCATGTTTTTGCAGCAAGACCTGCGTTTGACGACTAGCCAGCTCAATGAGTACATGAAAAAAGAGATTACACGTAACCTCAAAGAAGAGTTTACGAAGTACGAGCAGTCTATCAATGACGCCAAGCAGCTTGCTATAGACTCTATTCAGAAAACGAACACCGCCATAGAAGAGCAGCGTGCCCAGCTCAGTGCGCAGGTGCAGCAGCAAATCGTGACCGAAAAACAGCAGCTGGTCGAACGGTTCGAGCAAAACATGACCGACATTATCAATCACTATGTACTCGCTGCCATTGGCGACCAAATCGATTTGAACGACCAGCTTGAGTACATCTTGGCAGACTTAGAGGCGAATCGTGAAGCAATCATACAGGACGTAAACCATGGCGCCTGAAAACTTGCGAAATGCGCCAGTGCTCCCGACCGGTGTGGTAGGTATGGTTGATCTTGGGCGGTTGATTCGCGAACTTGAGCGGATTGAAGCGGTCATAAAGAGTGATGAAATACGCAGCGGAGCAGATGTCCGGCTGCCGAAGTTCAGTGCATTACTCGACCAGCTAGCAGAAGCAAACCGGCTGGATTTGCGCGACGCTCATACACGCCACAGTCTACTTGAGTTTCTGAAAATCCTTCGCAAAGACGCACCCAAATTGCACGTGAGTTTCAGTGCCGACCCGTCACCAGTTTTTCTGGCGAAACTCATGCTATGGCTAAGGACGCACGTACACCCGCATGTTCTTGTAGCGGTTGGTTTACAGCCAGGTATTGGTGCTGGCTGTGTTCTGCGTACGACAAACCGCTATTTTGACATGTCACTTGGGAAAACATTTGCCGACAAGCGCACATTACTGATGCAGCGCATGCGAGCGTCTAGTATCCAATCCCAGCCGCCGACAAAGGCGCCGTCTCAAGCAGTTGGCGCGGAGGTCCGGCAATGAGTTTTGGTAATCAGCACTTTGAAAAACTCGTCGAAAGCGGTAAGCCAGTAGGTGAAGTCATTGGCGTCGACAAATTTCTGATAGCAGTGAGCGGCCTACAGCCGTCAGCGCTGCATGCTCTGGTGATGTTCGAGGACGGCAGCAAAGGGTTTATTAATGGAATATTTGATGACCATGTGCTCGTTCTGCACCTAGGATCGGAGCCGCTCCGAGTTGGCATGGTGGCAGTGCTGCAGCACCAAGAGCTGGTTTGCAAAGTGGGCAAAGATTTTGTGGGGCGCGTTGTTTCGGTAACGGGCGATCCGCTCGACGGCAAGGGGCCAGTGCCAGCCGATGCTGTGTGGCCGGTTTTCAACACAGCACCGCCGCTCTACACCAGAAAACTTCTAGAGGATCAGCTAGAAAGCGGCGTGACGGCTATAGATGCGCTATTCCCGATAGTGCGTGGGCAACGCATGGCGCTTCTGGGCGATAGCAAGTCGGGCAAAAGCACAGTAGTCACGCAGCTGGCGATCAACCAAAAAAACACCGATCAAATCGTCGTTTACTGCTTGATCGCTAAACGCCGTAGCGATGTCGACACGTTGCTGACCCGTCTGCAAGAAAACGGTGGCATGGAAAAAGCTATCGTGGTAGTGAGTACTATGTTTGAGTCGCTTATCATGAGCTACATTGCGCCGTATGTAGCTTGTGCTATGGCCGAATACCTTTGGCAGAAGTGCGGTCAAGATACCATCATTGTCTACGATGACCTCACGAGTCATGCTCACGCTTATCGCGAAGTGGCGTTGCTTTCGGGTGTTAGTCCTGGTCGCGATAGTTACCCTGGCGACATGTTTTACGCGCATTCTTCGCTTCTTGAGCGAGCGGGTCGTCTCGATGAAACGGGTAAATGTTTGACTAGTATTCCCGTGGTACATGCCGCAAATGGCGACATCACCGCTTATCTGCCGACAAACATCATGTCAATCACTGACGGCCAATGGATTTTAGACATGGAAACATTTCGCAATGGTATCCGCCCAGCGCTCAACATTGGTCTGAGCGTTACTCGCGCTGGCGGCGTCGGTCATAACAAGCGCCAGAAAGAACTCGCTGCTCAAACCCTGAAAATGCTCGCCGGATATAGGCAAGCTGAAGAGTTTTCTCACTTCGGTTCAGAGCTTGGTCCAGAGGCAAAAAAGGCGCTGGCGACCGGAAAACGCGTGTTTGAACTGCTCACGCAAGCGCCTGGCGATACGTTTTCGCTTATGGCGCAGCAGCTTATGCTCGACATCGTTCTTAATCTTGAAGAAGGGGCGTTACTGGATATCAACTCTCTTAAGCTTAACGCCAATGATTTTGCCAAAAAGGTCGAAAAAGACGACGACTACCAAAACATACACGATATGCTTGTGGGCGAGTGCGTAAAAAACGCGCCCAAAGAGCTGCGGTCAGCGCAAAAGACAGTCGAAAAAGAAGCTTCGGAAACAAAGTCAGAGCAAGCGGATGATGGCAAACAGACCAGCGACACGAGCGCGAAGCATGAAAACACCCAGGCGCCGCAGTCTGCCGAAACTGAAGCGCCTGCCGAAAAGCTCGCGGACAAGTCGGAAGGCAATGATAAACCGCCAGAAACCATTCGTCCCGCTCCGCGAACAGCTGTTAGCATTCCAGTTGTTGCCGAGCCTGTCACCGCTCTTGCCGAAAAGGAAAAGCCGCAGAAAATGCCTGAAACCGCCAAGAAGGAAACTCCCTCAGCCTCCGCTGCTGCTACCGTGAAGGAAGAGCCAAAGACGACTCCCGCTGGTGCTGCGGTAGCAGAAGATACCGAAAAAACTACTGCAGGAGAACATAACCAAACTGCCACCTTGCGTACCCAAGAAGAAGCAGTCATCGACGGCTCGCTCGAAAATCAATCAACCCAAAAAGTCGCAGAGCCATATGAAAAAAGCAAAGAAAGCAAAACAGACTTTGTGCACTCGCTTTTTTCGAAAGCAAATCGATCCACGAAACCCGAAGAATCGTCTCGCGAGCTAGATGAGCAATCTGAGGTAGATAAAATAGATAAAAAAATAGACGAAATGATGTCCATAGACCTTGAGCGGCAAAAGGCGAAGGCAAGGGCGCAGGCTACGGTTGGTACGGTTATGGATATTGTGGGGCCGGAGAACAAAACATGAATCAGACGAGTTCGAGGGCTGGTTTTCGGGTCGTAACAAACGTCATTTTTCCTACTGCTGTGTCTTGTCGTCTGAAAGTAGGCGCTCATTATCCGGGACGCGAAATGACCGAAAGGGGTTGTCGGTGAGGCGCCCCAACGAAATCGCAAAAGACGAAGCCAGCATGGCGACGCTAGTGGAGCTGACCAGCGTGTTTGAAGGCATAGCGAGTATGCGCATAGCCCAGACGAAAAATCAGGTGCTTGAGTCGACGCAGTTTTTTGACGAACTATGGAAAATTTACACCCAGCTGCGTGTTGACAGTCTGTTCAGTTTTGGCCGCGAGGAGAAAGACAAAGGCAAGCTAATTCTCGATAAAGAGCTGTTCATTATTATCACTGCCGAAGGCGGCTTTAGCGGCGATATTGACCAAAAGCTTGTCCAAAATATGCTCAATGAGTACAAAGAGGACAAAAACGATATAATCGTCATTGGTCACCACGGAGCTATGCAGTTAAGTCAGCGCGGCGTGTCGTTTCGGAAGTACTATAAGCTGCCGAGTAAAGACAAAAATATCAATGTCACTCCTATCATCAAGGAGGTGCAGGAGTACAGAAAATGTAGCGTGTTTTATCAGCAGTACATTTCGCTCATGAACCAGGAGGTTAAAAAAATCTCTCTCTCCATGGCGGTGCATACCGCTGCGCTGGCCAGCGATAAGCCAGATGAAGTGATCAGCGAAGAAAACTACATATTTGAACCAACCAGTTTTGCGGTGGCAGCTCACCTGGAGCGATCTATGATGAAGATTGCGCTTAGTCAGCTTATTTTGCAGTCGAAGCTTGCCCAATACGCTTCTCGTTTTCGTGCTATGAGCGCCAGTCATCAGCGGGCTGACGAAGAAAAAGCCGACTTGCATCTTGCATATAACCGCGCTCGACGCGGTGTTAAGGACGAACGCTTGAAGGAAATCATCAATGGCATAAAGAAAAGTAAGGCAGGAGCAGCTGCATGAGAGGTCAATTAGTGCGCGCACTTTTTCGAACAAAGCATGGCTTTCGTATATTGGTTTTCGCGTTGTGCGGTCGCGCCTTTTTGCCGCTACGCGCCCTCTTTGGGGCTCATGTTATTTTTTGCGTACAAGACCATCGCGGTGGCACCGGTCGGAAGCGTATTGAGGAAAATGGTCGAAGCGGCTTGAGCTCTGACGCTTGGGGCGTACTATGCGGTGCGAATGAAAGGGGTGATGTATGGCTGGTGTGATTGTTTCTGTTAAAGATCTTGTCGTGCGGGTACAGTTCGATGCTGATCCGCCAGAAATTAACGAGCTTATCGCAGTCGATAACGAAGCTAAAACAGAGCTGCTCGTAGACCATTTGGAGGTGGGCGGGGTTGCCTTCTGTTTGAACGTACGCACTGACCGGACGCTACTCAAGGGCGATACGGCGCAACGAACGCATAGAGGCATACAAGTGCCTCTGGGCGAACCGACAATTGGTCGGATATTGAATGCGCTCGGTGATCCACTTGATGGACAAAATGCAATCAGCTCCGAAGAAGCAAAACGCAAAGACATTCTCAAGCTACCGCTGCGCAGCAATAATTTTTCTGGTGCGAAGCCGGAGATTATGGAAACAGGCATCAAAGTTATTGATTTTCTGACGCCATTCGTCAAGGGACGGAAAGTTGGTGTGATTGGCGGTGCGGGTGTTGGTAAGACGGTGACGACCATGGAGCTGATAAACAATACCGCAAAAGGCGGCGGCAGCCTGTCGTTTTTTGCTGGAATAGGCGAGCGTATTCGCGAGGGCCATGAGCTATGGGACACGCTGCGCGAAAACGACTTGCTCAAAAATACTGTCATGTTTTTTGCGCAAATGAATGAAAATCCTGTGCAACGTTCACTGGTGGGCGTTTCTGCGACTGCTGCGGCGGAATACTTTCGCGACGAGCAGCGCAAAGACATTTTGTTTTTCGCCGACAACATGTTCCGCTACGTTCAGGCGCGCAACGAACTGAGTACAATTCTCGACCAAATTCCGAACGAAGGCGGCTACGAGCCGACCGTATTTTCCGACGTAAAAGTGCTGCAAGACCGCCTGAGTTCTAACGAGAATGGTTCTATAACGTCTGTACAAACCATTTATGTGCCAGCCGATGATATATCCGACCCAGCGGTGCAGTTTATTCAGCATGAAATGGATTCTATAATTGTTTTGTCGCGAAAGGTTGCCGAACAAGGTATTCGTCCGGCTGTTGATCTTACGTTGACGAGCTCTAGCCTGCTGACGCCTGAGATAGTCGGCGAGCGCCACTACATGCTTTCGGTGCGGGTGCAGGCATTGCTACAGAAGTATGAATCGCTCAAGGGCATCATTGCCATCATTGGCGAAAACGAACTATCGCCTGCCGATCGAGCAGACTACGCTAAGGCAAAAAAACTAATCGCTAACTTCTCCCAAAACATGAATGTCATGACGAAACACAACGGCATAAAGGGTGACTTTTTTACGCGCGAAGAAACATTGAAAAGTATAGAGGAGATCATTGTTTAGTGGCTGACGAGCAAAAAGCGGCAGCAAACGAAAACGGTCAAAACGATGGCCAGGGGCGGTCATCAAACGCGCCGGCAGATGGCTCAATGTTCGTCAAAGTGTACGCTCCATACAAAATATATTTTGAGGGACAGGCAAAAAGCATCAGCGCCGTCAATCAGACGGGTCCATTCGATATTTTGCCCGAACATCACAACTTTATTACACTACTCGTGCCTTGTGATATCATCGTGCGCACCGAAAGAGGTCAAGAAAAAATCCGCATCCAAAACGGCATTATGCACAGCAAAGAAAATAGCGTCGTCGTGTTCTTGGATGTGTAGGTAGCTTTAGTGTGTAACTGCCTCGTGTCGGTGTCGCGGGGTGAGTTTGGTGGCGCTGGATAGCTTAGCTGAACGTAAGCATAGCGCGCAGCTATTCCACGATGAAGTAATCAAACCCAAAACTTGTATTTGCCGGCGGGTTATTGACTGCGCAGACGCTGAAGCTTGAGGTACTGCGATTGACGTAATATCCGACGCTCCCAGCGCTGGCACCGACAGGAGTAACGAGCACGTTTGGCGTCGAGTTATATTTCTGGGTAAAGTTTACCGTCACGAAACAACCAGCTGCAGGACCTGAACCGGTATTTATGTTGATGCTACCCGCGGTGTCTGAGCCGCTGAGCGCAACGGTGCCGCCGCCTCCGAGAGCGGTGCCGCTTTTTCGGCTCGGCGTGGGGCCGCCGATGATAATATGGCGTGTGAGAGCGAAGTTGCCGTTTAGCTGCAAAGTATTTACTGTAATAGCTGGTGCGGTGATGGGGCCAGCAAACGTACCGCCGCCAGCGACACTCAATCCTTTTTGGACGGAAAGCTGTCCTTGAATGGTTGTATCGCCTTGAACGCCGAGACTCTTGTTTACTTGAAGCTGTTCAAAAACGCTGTTGCCCGATACGGTAATGCCTGGTACGCTCAAGCTGCCGCCGACCTGAATTGGTCCTGCCACCTCCAGACTATCGCGAATCAAAACCTTTCCAGCAAAGACGGCGTTACTCTGTACGCTCAGGATCTGTTTTGGCTGACCGACAGTTACGTCGCTCGTTGCGAGCTGCTTTAAGGTATCGTCGCTGAGCGATTGCGTCTGGATGGTATTTTTCCCTTGCTGTTTACTTGTCAAATAGGTGACGAGAATGATGGCGCCAGCGAGCGTCAAAAGCAGCAAGAAAAGGAGTAGGTATATGTTAATCTTTTTACCGATTCGCTGTAGAAGCGGTCCTTTTTTGGCGGCGGCAACAGGTGTGCGTTCTGCGCTTCCAGTACTTCCGGTGTCATTTTCGAGACTACTTGTGTCGGCGTTCTCAAGCGAACTAGTGCTTATGCTGGGTGTTTCGAGGCTATTCGAAGCATCGCCTTTCTTTGTTTCGTCGTCTGGCATAGTATTTCTCTTACGCTTATTCTGCCTTTCATCATACCGCATGTAAGACACAAAGGGAAATCTGCGACTCGAACTCACGCGTGCTTTTACGTTGGCATAGACACCCGCGAGTTCATCGGCGCGTTTTTACATCCGCAGGTGTTTGCGGCATGGGCCGCGGCTGTCGTTTTCGTGTAGCGGGTCGGTTTGCATCGAAACGGAAAGTGCGAGAAAATAAGCTTGAGTACTATGATGATGAAACATCGAACATGTCTTCGCCTGTTTTTACTCTCGGCCGCCTTTGTGTTGCTGGGCGGTTTTGCGCCTGCGCTGGCTCAACAGTCGTCGTCGCCGAACTATCAGGTTAATGAAACGTTTTTTGGTACTGGCGGCGAACTAGAGGCGTGTTCTGGTAACGAATACTGTGCGAAACAATCCGCCGGCGAACTAACGGTAGGCAACACGAGTAGCAATAATTTTCAGGCGCAGGCTGGTTTTAATACCGATCGAACTCCTTGGATTAGTGCAGCAATTGTCGGTTCGCCGCATGTTGACTTAGGCGTGCTTAGCAAAGACGAAATGCATGCCGGCACAGCGCAGTTCAGAGTGTCGGCCTATCTGAGCGAAGGCTACGTCGTGCAAATAGCCGGTAACTCTCTCGCCATACCAAGCCACACAATGACTGCCGTCAATGGTGCTTCGTCAGTTGGCACCGAGCAGTTTGGGCTGAATCTTGCGACAAACACGGTGAGCGCGGTGGATGCAAACGGCAATACGTTATCTGGATTTGGATCGAACGTAACACACGATCCAGATTATCCTGCGGAGCCCTTTGGGTTTGGTGAAGTTGCCAATAGTCCAGTAGATTATGCTACGCCAGATATGTTCCATTTCAACAGCGGAGATATCATTGCCAGGTCAACGCAAAGCAGCAGTTACACCACATACACCATTTCCTATATAGCAAATATATCACCAATTACACCAGCTGGAAGTTATACCGCCGCTCATAGCGTCGTTGCGACGGCGACGTTTTAACTTTCGCTCTCTTGTAAGTCAACGCGTCGTGTCAACTGTTACCGTATGCGCCGGACTGTTACCACATGTGCCGGTTTTGCTTGTGATTTTTGGGATTATGGCGTGCCAATAGCGGTCTAGTAACGGAATATTCTGTATATTTCTTACAACAATTATATATATTTATTACAACAAAGTGCATATTTTATCTTTGAAATGACTTGCATTGCACAACACCCAGTGGTACATTGGTGATGTAAATATTAATTAAACCTTTACAACAAAGGAGAAACACATATGCATATCAACTATAAAGCTCTACGGCGCCCAGCGGCCGCACTATCGGCGCTGGCGCTTGTGGTTGGTACGGCCATACCCGCGCTGATGGGTAGTACGGTCTCCGCTGGCCAAGTTACCTCGCGACAACTGAGGATGAGCGACAGCGCTCCCAGCGCAAACAGCACTTTCCCCAGTGGCGTTGGTAGCGGTACAAACGTATCGTATGAAGTAACCTTTACGGCACCGACCAGTACG
>PDRS01000009.1 GCA_002746885.1 Candidatus Saccharimonadota bacterium | reverse complement strand
ATTAGTCAAGTACTTTGCAACACCGTTTGATATACTGGTGACTGTATGACCATTCTAGGGATAGAAACGAGTTGCGATGAAACTGCTGCGGCTGTGGTGCGAGACGGCAATACGCTGTTGTCGAACGTGGTCGCGAGTAGTATGGACCAGCAGGCGCAGTACGGCGGCGTGGTGCCAGAACTAGCCGCCCGCAGCCATATAGAAGTCATCAATGTGGTGATAGAAGAAGCGCTTGCTGCGGCAAGCTGCTCGTGGCGCGACATAGACGCTATTGCCGTAACGTATGGGCCGGGTCTTGGCGGCTCTCTGCTGATAGGAGTTCTCACTGCTCGTACGCTTGCCATAGCGCATCGCAAGCCGCTGTATGCTATCAACCACGTTGAGGCGCACGTCTATAGCAACTTTTTGACGAAAGTACCCGAGAAAGCCAGCCCTAAAAAACTCGCTTCTAGAGAACATGTACACCCCGAAGCGCACAAGAACAGCAACCTACAGCTGCAATCTGCTCGCTTGCTCGACTCCCCTGCCCCTTACCGTCTGCCTTCTGCTCCCCCTGTCTTCCCTTTTCTCGCGCTCATCGTCAGCGGTGGTCATTGCCAGTTGGCGGTGTTTCGCGGACATGGCGACTATACTCTGCTGGGACAGACTGGTGACGACGCGATCGGCGAAGCTTTCGACAAAGTGGCAAAAATGCTCGGCTACCCCTACCCTGGCGGTCCTCGCATAAGTGAACTGGCAAAGTCGGGCGACTCGCACGCCTACCAATTCCCCAAAGCCAAACTGACCACCGTCAGCCCAGCTCTGCAGCAACTGCGCGAGGAGGCTGCTCGATCTGGTGCGCACGCATCCAGCGCTCAGCCTGCAACGTCCAACTACGACTTTAGCTTTTCTGGTCTCAAAACAGCCGTTCTCAGAGCTGCACAGCAAGCGATTGGCGAAGATCACACATTCCCGTCAAAAAACCTGCCAGAACGGCTCAGCGAGGCTCAGAAAGCCGACATAGCTGCCAGCTTTCAGCGGATTGCTATAGAAACAGTGGTTGATAAAACACTTGCTGCCTATGAAGAGTTTGCGCCCGCCTCGGTGGTGATTGCCGGCGGTGTCGCGGCGAGTCCTGAACTTCGCCGCCAGCTCGCCGAGCGCCTCCCCTGCTCTATCGAGTATACCGACCCAAGACTTTGCACTGACAATGGCGCCATGATTGCCACGCTTGGCCATTTTCATATGAAACAGGGGTGTCCCGCTGCTGACCCTTATAGCTTAGACATAGCTCCAAACCTGAGCATGTAGACTTCATGGAGTTTCCCTGGCAGATTGAATCATTAGTCATCAAACGACGCTCTTGTGGCCTCAAAAAGACGAAATGTAGTAGTTTTTCTGTGAAGCAACGTGTAGCTATTTGTGCGGCTTTGGTAAGCTATATGATGCCGTATGTCATGAAAGGATGAAACCGCTGCCGCCTCCCACATCTACGGCGGCGACTGCACCTTGTTGTAGCAACTTATTAAGAGCATCTCCGACGGCTTTGTTGCCGTATGGACGCTGTTCTCCGGACCGAGCTTGTGCTGCCAACTGCTCTGTGATTGCCGTACAGCCGAGGGGTTGCCTCGGATCTGCGGTACGGATTACGTCGAGTACGCGCGCCACCAAATTTCCCGTAGACGTTCTGCCGTTATGTGCGTCGATATTTTTTTGGTATATGCGCGCCAATTCGTCTGGTTGTTGTATCAAGTCAAACGCTCGGGGTCCCCATTCGTCTGCGAACCATTGGCTTCTTCCGGCGTAGGCATCGATGCCATCAATGAGTTCATCCATGGCATCTTGCTGTTTTTCTGAGGCGCTGACCGCTAAAAGACCGTCGGTGTAACGGCCGTGTATTTTTTCGAGCCATTCGCCGCTCTCGAGCCGATTCAGGATGTTGTTAATCGTTTGTTGTTGTTTTTGAGAATCTCTTTGTTCGTAATGCGGGATGGTTGCACATAGGTGGTCGTGTAGGTCTTGTCGGGTAAAGGTACCCTCTTTGTCGGCGTATGCGATTACTCCTCGTAGTTCTTCGCTGGCGCGAATGGTTAACTTCGGTCGATGACTGTCATTCATGTTCGACGTAAAAACAGTTGACTCTGTTACGCTCCAAGAATCTAGTTTGAAAAGACCAGCCATAGCTAAATTGCGCGCAATCAGTTTAGCGATATCTGGACGCCTTGTGTCTACGCCAAGAGACCGCGCGAACGATTCTGTGGTAGGGAAGGACTCTTGCCGCGTTGCTTTGGCAATAAATCGAATGGCTCGTACGCGCCGCAACTGCGATGTGTCCGTTTCTGGAGGGCCATTTGCTTTTCCGAATATTCTCTGGACTGAAAGGTTGTATCGGTTTTCAAAATCGTCAAAAAAGGCGATGAGCGGGACTGCGTCAAGAGCGGGTTTTCCTGCAGAGTATAGATTTTTGTTTCCTTGATGAGTAACTGTGAATACTTCGCCAGCGACAAGACGTTCGCTCCACTGCCGCACGGCGTTCTGTTGGACGATTTCTGTTTGGCCACCGGTGGCCGCCGCGAGCTCATCTCGTATTTGTGGCGCCGTTGCTGGGCTGGGGAAGAGTAGCGCTTTTACGGCAATGAGTCCTGCTCTGCCTGGGTGTGTGCACGCGAAAGCCGCCTCTCGCTGCGAGACTGTGCCGCTATCTCCAAACCGAAACTGAACCGCTTGGGTTGTATGACCGCCGTTTGAAAAAACTAGCGGCGCTACACTTTCTCTGGTTCCCATTACTGTACGTGTACCTGCTTCATTAGTGTTACCTCAACCTATTCTTACACATTTGTAATAATTTAGCAATAATCATACAGGGGTGGTACAATGAAAGTCATGCATTTATCCAAAGTTTACGAACCAAGCGAATACGAAAGCGACATTTACGCCTTATGGGAAAAAAGCGAGGTGTTTTTTGCCGATCCGTCGAGCAAAAAGGAGCGTTTTTCCATTGCGATGCCGCCGCCAAACGAAACTGGCACACTGAGTATCGGGCACGCTCTGTTTCTAACGCTGCAAGATATCATGGCGCGCTACCAGCGCATGCAGGGCAAGGACGTCTTGTGGTTGCCAGGTACTGACCATGCGGCGCTGCCGGTCAACGCCATCGTAGAAAAACAGCTAGCAGACGAAGGAACTACAAAACACGAAATCGGCCGCGATGCCTTCCTCGAACGAACGCGCGCGTTCGTCGAAGAGAGTAGGGGAACGATGCTTGGGCAAATGCGCGCTATGGGGGCGAGTTGCGACTGGTCGCGCCTGCGCTACACGCTCAACGACTCGCTTAGCCGCTGCGTCAACGAAACCTTCGTCAAAATGTACGAAGCTGGCATCATTTACCGCGGCCACCGTATCGTCAACTGGGATCCAAACTTAGAAACAAACGTCTCAGACGACGAAGTGTCTTATCAAGAGACGAAGGGGAAATTCTACACGTTTCGCTATGGTCCCTTCGAAATAGGCACCGCTCGACCCGAAACCAAGTTCGGCGACAAATACGTCGTCATGCACCCAGATGACGAACGCTATGCTCAGTACGCGCACGGCCAAACGCTTGAAGTTGAGTGGATAAACGGCCCCATTACGGCCACCATCATCAAAGACACGGCTGTTGACCCTAGTTTTGGCACGGGTGTTATGACTATCACGCCGTGGCATAGTCAAGTTGACTTCGACATGGCGCAACGGCACGGACTCGACAAAGAGCAAATCATCGATTTTCATGGACGATTACTGCCCATTGCTCAAGAGTTTTCTGGTATGACCATAGAGGAAGCGCGCCCGAAAATAGTCGAAAAACTGAAAGAAAAAGGCTTGCTCGTCGGTATCGACGAAAACTATGTCCACAATGTTGCCATCAACGAAAGAGGGAAGGGTGTTATCGAACCACAGGTGCGCTTGCAGTGGTTTGTAGATGTCAACAAACCTGCCGTCGACTGGAAAGGGAAGCAGCGCAGTCTCAAAGAAACCATGCAGTCAGTTGTGCGCGATGGCGACATAACAGTCATGCCAAAGCGCTTTGAAAAGCTTTATTTTCACTGGATAGACAATCTGCGCGACTGGTGTATTAGCCGGCAAATATGGTGGGGGCATCGCATACCGGCATGGTACCGCACTGACACCGATGGCGTTGTCGAAACGTACGTTGGTCTTGTGCCGCCTACCGATGACGAGTCGCAAGGCTGGAACGAATGGCAGCAGGACCCCGACACGCTCGATACATGGTTTAGCTCCGCGCTCTGGACATGGAGTACGCTTGTCGATCCGGAACTTGCCGCCGACCCCACCGTTTCGTTTGAAGACTTATTGAAGCGCAGTCCAGATTTTGCAGCATATCATCCGACATCTGTCATGGAGACGGGCTGGGACATTCTCTTTTTCTGGGTCGCGCGCATGATTCTCTCGACAACGTTTATGACTGGTCAGGTGCCGTTTCGGACTGTGTATTTGCACGGACTTATTCGCGCCGAAGACGGCAAAAAAATGAGCAAAAGCCGTCCCAAAAGCATCATCGACCCGCTCGATGTTATACCGCGCTATGGAACCGACGCGCTTCGTATGGCGCTCATCATGGGCGTCACGCCAGGCAACGACCAAAACTGGGGATGGGGCAAGTGCGAAGCAAACCGCAATTTCTGTAACAAGCTGTGGAATATTGCCCGCTACACGCTCGACAAAGTCGGGGAGCTCAACGAACTGCCCAAACCCGCAGCGACGACCAACGCAGAGCATTGGGTGTTGGGCAAATTACAACATACAACAGAGGTAATGGGTGCGCATTTAGATGCGTATCGGTTCAGTGAGGCGTACGATATGCTCTATCACTTTGTGTGGGACGATGTCGCAGACTGGTACATAGAAGTGAGCAAGTCGGAGCAGGGCGAGGGAGTGCTTGCGTATGTTTTGAATGAAATACTTAAGCTCGCCCACCCGTTTGCGCCATTTGTTACGGAAACTATTTGGCAGGTCATACCCTGGACCGGCACAAGTATATTGGCAGTTCAGTCTTGGCCGGAGCCGCTCAAAACCGACAAAAAGGCAGCTGCTGACTTTGAAGAAATTCGCACCATAGTCACCGAGGTACGTGCTCTCACTCGCAGTCTGGGGCTGCGCAAGCCGCACCTGTATTACACGAACGTGCCGTTTCTGACCGCCAATGCCGATGTCATCACTCGTCTCACCGGCCTCGCTGGGGTGCGAGAAGTTGCCGACGGTAGCGGCCTGCATCTCACGAGTACTGCTCAGCGCTGCTGGCTTGACGTCGATGCCGCTGTCGTGCAGGCGCATCGAGAGCAGCTTTCTGACCAAATTGCCGCACAAGAAAAGCAGCTCGCAAACTTGCAAAATCGCCTGAGCAACAAAAACTACGTCAAAAACGCTCCGCAAGCCATCGTTCAGGAAACCAAAGAGCAGCTTGCCGAAGCAAAAGCTGTGCTGGAGCGCCTCCAGGCAGAATATCGTCGTTTTACCGAACTACGCTAAGTACTACTCATGCGCTGATACGCCCAAGCCCTGAGTTCTCGCGGGACAATGCAGTGCTTGAAGGTGGCGCGGTTGTGCTGAGTTGGTTGTTTAGGTGCTGGAAGCTGACGAGAACGCGGGCATACTGCGTGCTGCTGTCAACACATCGATTTGCCAGATACGGCTAGTCAAAAGACTACGCAGCTAGTACAATGAGGTTATATGGATGAGAAGCGGTTGGGGGCCGTTGTGCAGCGAGCACGGCGAGCCGCGGGATATACACAGCAATCACTTTGCCAAAAAACTGGTCTGAGCTATTCGACATTGGCAAAAATAGAACGCGGTGCTATCAAGGCGCCTTCGGTTTTCACTATTCAGCTGCTAGCTGCTACGCTGAATGTTTCGCTCGACAGTCTCCTCGCAGACGTTGCTGTACACGCCGCCGCTCCGCGGGTAAAACGCACCTCTAAAAACGGTGTACGGTTTGTGTATTTCGATATGAACGGCTGTCTCGTACGAGCAGCGACGAGTGCTTTTGCACGCCTGGCGGAAGAGAGCGGGGCAGCGCCCGATACGGTCGAAACGGTCTTTTGGCAGTATAACGACGCCGTTTGCCGCGGAGACAAAACCATAGACGAACTCAACACCGCTCTGGCGCAACGCCTTGGGATCATGGTCGACTGGTATCAGTACTACCTTGAAGCGCTCGAACCAATGCCAGGCATGAACGATCTCGTTACTTGGGTTGCCGACAACTACCATATCGGGATTTTGACCAACACTATGCCCGGACTTGTCCAGCGAATGAAGGATCGCGGCCTGCTACCTTCTGCTACATACAAAGTCATTATCGACTCTTCAGAAGTACAGGCTATCAAGCCCGAAGATGCTATTTATCAGGTGGCGGCCAAGCGAGCGGGGGTTTCGGGCGACGAAATTCTGCTTATAGACGACGATCGGCCCAATCTTGTCGCAGCGTCACGCTTTGGGTGGCACACTATGAAGTTTCAGTCCTATCAGCCCGAAGAAGCCATCAGCGCCATTTACGCCGCTCTCCAGCCGGTTTAGTCGATTAAGCGCAAGAGAAACTGCTAGCAACAAGCACGGCAAGCGCTAGACCCCTCAGGAGCCGCGAGATGCAAACTCGCCATTACCTTTGCCTAGAGAATGGTAAAACCTATCGTCAGCGCAACAACGAAAGCTATACCGCCAGCAATGGCCGCCCCCTTAAATGCGTCTTTGCTGTTTCCATACCCGGTGCGTTGCTGCAGCTTTGTGTAAACCCAAGTTCCGAAACTGATTGCAATTAGCAGTGCAACGATAAAACTGTTCATGCTGCGTCCTCCATGCGAAGCCGTTCTGCCATAGCCGCTAACGCCGTATGGTCTGGCTCGCTGTCTTTATCTTTATGAAACGCATTGTCGAGTTCTTCACTCGTGTCAAACGGTACTAGGTTTATGTGGGCGTGCGGCACGTCTAGACCAATGATCAGTTCGCCCACGTACGTTTTGCCGGATTTTGCCCGAAGCTGGTTTGCGACTTTTTTCACTGCGTCTCGCAGCGCTGCATAGGAATCGTCGGGCAGATCCCATACAAACTCGACTTGGCGTTTTGGTATAACCAAAGTATGACCAGGTTGAGCAGGGAGAATGTCGAGAAAAGCGAGGACGTGTTCGTCTTCGTATATCTTGTGGCAGGGGATCTCGCCTTTGATGATTTTCGTAAATATCGAATCTTCCATGTCGCTTCAGTATACTCCTTGCGAGATAGGTATTGCCAGCACTTGCAGCATAAACACTGATCAGCGTTGTCTTTTGGGGCGGAGCGTTCGTCGGGGCTGCCTTGCTGTATTTGATAGCGGTACGAGTCGTTTACGCTTTCAGTCTACTGCGTGCGGTCGAGTTGTCTTAGGCGAAAAACAGTTGCTACAATAGTGCTATGACAGAGGTACAGAAGCTGCTGCAGCGTGTCGCGGCACAAAATTACACGCACCTTATCTTTGACTTTGACGCAACGCTTACGCTCCTCAACATGCCATGGGAGGAGTGGGTTGAGCTTATTGCGCAGCGTCTGCCAGCAGATCAAGCGGCGTCATTTCGCCGCATTACCGAAGAGAACAGCGCTTGGCAGGAGGTTGCCAACGAGCACGTTGAACGTTACGAGGCTTTTCTTCCAGCGCTCATTGCGGCGAGCGAAGAGTTTGAAAGCACGTTTTTTGCGCACACGCCGCATGACGAGCTCGTGCAAGCTGTTCACCGCTTAGCAGAGCAGGGGAACGTGCTGTACGCGTGGTCGGCAAACATGCGTTCTACTATTGAGCGCGGTCTCATGGAGCTTGGTATCCGTCAGCATTTTGCCAAAATTGTCAGCAGAGACGATGTGCGCCTTGCCAAACCGCACACCGAAGGCTGGGCGTTACTAGAAGACGGCACGCCGCGAGAGCAGTTTTTATTCGTCGGCGACAGCAGCAACGACGAAGGCGCTGCCCGCGCACTCGGTATTGACTACTTCGCAATCACCCACTTTCGCCAAAAGCGCTAAAAACATTGCCGCAACCATCTGTTTGGGCGGTACAGGCTAATGCTGCATGTTGCTGACATATTCGCGCCAATGCTTGGGTTGGAGGTCGGAAAGACTGGGTTCAAGCAAGCAGCGCAGTAGTAGACGGCCAGTTTCGGCGTTTGTAAACAGCGGAATATGATTGTCGATAGCCAGTCGCCGAATTGTGTAGGCATGCTCGCTTGTTTCCTCGCGGGAAGGAATACTCACCATAAGGTCAAGCTCGTGATTTTGAATAAGGTCCGCCAAATTCGGCTTTGCCGAGCCTTGCACTTTGTGAACGCGGTGCGTCTGAATGCCATGTTCTGCGAGGAATGCGTGTGTGCCCGAGGTGGCGTATACTTGCCAGCCGTTTTGCACGAGCTGCTGTGCTTCTTCGACGAACTTGTGCTTTTGTTCGTCCGCCAAGCTTAGTAGTAGACGTTTGCCGCCGATGTTTTGTTCGGTGGCCAACCAAGAGCGGTAAAATGCCGTTTCGACCTCCGAGCCAAAACAAGCAACTTCGCCAGTTGAAGCCATCTCCACACCTGCTACTGGGTCTGCGCCTTTCATGCGGTTGTACGAGAATTGGGGTGTTTTGACGCCGACGTGGTCGAGACTGAGTGTCAGATAGATTTTTTTGTGCACATGTCCAAGCATGGCCTCGGTTGCGATGTCGATAAAGTTGTAGCCTGACACTTTCGAAACGAACGGAAATGAACGTGATGCTCGGACGTTGCACTCTATGACCTTCAGCTCGTTATCTTTGGCGATAAACTGGATATTGAACGGCCCCGTAATATCGAGCTGTTTGGCAACCTGTCTGGCAATAAGCTTAGCGCGCCGCACTGTTTCCAAATACAGCCGCTGCGCGGGATATACCACTGTCGCGTCGCCAGAATGAACACCGGCATTTTCGATGTGCTCGGATATAGCATATATGACAAGCTCACCGCTTTTGGCGACGCCGTCTATTTCGAGCTCTTTTGCGTTTTGCACAAATTGCGAAATAACCGTCGGGTGGTCGGGTGAAAGCTTTGTCGCTGCCGTCAGGTACCGTTCCATCTCCGTCTCAGAACGCACCACGCTCATCGCTCCGCCGGAAAGCACGTATGAAGGTCGGATGAGGACGGGATACCCGACATGTTGAGCAAACCGTTTGGCTGCCGACAGCGAACTGACTTCTGTCCACGCCGGTTGATCAATGCCGAGTTGTCCAAGCATATCAGAAAACTTCTGGCGATTTTCGGCTCGGTCAATGTTGCGCGGAGATGTCCCGAAAATAGGGTAGCCAGCCGCGTGAAGCGGCAGGGCGAGGTTGTTTGCAATCTGTCCGCCGACCGAAACAACAATGCCTTTTGGCTGTTCGAAATCTGCGATATCTTGAACGCGTTCAAGAGTTAGTTCGTCGAAGTATAGGCGGTCAGATCGGTCAAAGTCAGTTGAAACGGTCTCTGGGTTTGAGTTGACGATGACGGTTTTGTACGCGTTTTGCTGAAGCGTTTTGGCGGTATTGACCGCCGACCAGTCGAACTCTACTGAGGATCCAATCGCGTATGGGCCAGAACCGAGTACAATTGCCGACTTTGCGCGCAACGGCGAAATGTCGTGTGTTGTACCGTGGTAGCTTGCGTACAGGTAATTTGTTTCGGCGTCGAATTCGCCTGCTAGGGTGTCGATTTGTTTTATGACGGGGGTTATACCATGTTTGAGGCGTAGTTTTCGTACCTGCGCCTCGGTTTTGCCGGCAAGCTTCGCAATGACGCTATCGCTAAAACCCATTTTTTTGGCGCGGCGTAGAGTTTGCGCGTCGAGTGCGCTGCTGGCAATGTGCTGCTCTGTTTCGGCTATTGCCGCTACGTGTTCGAGAAACCAAGGGTCTATGTGCGATGCGGTGTGAATTTCTGCTGTCGTCGTACCGCTCTTCAGTGCTTCGTACACCGCAAAAAGTCGTCGGTCGGTTGGGTGGGTGATTTCATCCATGGGGTCGGCAATGTCGTGCGGATGTACACTCAAACCTTGTGCGCCCATGTTTAGCATGCGCACTGCTTTTTGTAGCGCCTCAGGAAAAGAACGTCCGAGCGCCATAACTTCGCCAACGCTTTTCATTTCGCTGCCAATGTGATGATCGCTACTTTTCAGTTTTTGCAAATCCCAACGGGGCATTTTTACTGCCAGATAATCGAGTGCTGGTTCGTAGAACGCACTCGTTTTGCCGGTGACACTATTTTTTATTTCGTACAGGCGTTTGCCGAGCATGAGTTTCGAGGCAACAAATGCGAGCGGGTATCCTGTTGCTTTTGAAGCGAGTGCGCTAGAGCGCGAAAGCCGCGCATTTACCTCTATGACCCGATATTCGCCGCTGCTTGGGTGCAACGCGTACTGAATGTTACACTCGCCAATGATGCCAAGGTGATTGATGGTTCGAATCGCCACCTCGCGCAACATGTGGTACTCGTTGTTTGTGAGCGTCTGCGAAGGCGCCACGACAATTGATTCACCAGTATGTACCCCCATGGGGTCAAAGTTTTCCATGTTGCACACAGTGATGGTGTTACCGTCATGATCGCGCACTACTTCGTATTCAACTTCTTTCCAGCCCACCAAATACTCCTCTATGAGCAGTTGCGGGACAGCGGCAAGCACCTCTTTTGCGCGAACTTTGAGTTGTGCAGGTGTGTCGATACGGCCAGATCCAAGGCCGCCCAAGCTGTAGCCAGAACGCATCATAACGGGGTAGCCAAGGTCGTGTGCCGCTGCCAGGGCTGCTTCGACGGTTTCTGCTGTGGCGCTGCGCGCCGTTTTTGTTCCGATTTCGGCGAGTGCTTGTTTGAATAGCTCGCGATCTTCTGTCGTTTCTATAACGTGTACCGGCGTACCGAGGACGCGTATACCGAGCTGCTTCAGTATGCCCTGACGCTCTAGCTCAAGACCTAGGTTGAGTGCTGTTTGGCCGCCAAAACTTAGCGCAATAGCGTCGGGGGTTTCGCGTTCGAGTATTTTTTGCACCGTTTCGACATTGAGCGGCTGAAAGTATACCTTGTCGGCCATATCCTCGTCTGTTTGCACGGTTGCGATGTTTGGGTTTACGAGTACCGTTTCGATGCCTTCTTCTTTGAACGACTTTATCGCCTGAGAGCCAGAGTAATCAAACTCGCCCGCCTGGCCGATTCGCAAGCCTCCCGAACCCAGGAGCACGACCTTTCGTATTCTCATAGCATAGCTCCAAACTTTTTAAACAGATCAGCTGAGTCGGTCGGGCCAGGGCAGGCCTCTGGGTGAAATTGAACCGAGAAAAACGGTTTTGCGACGTGTTCTATGCCTTCGACTGAGCTGTCATTGAGGTTTCGGTAACTGACGCGCCAAGTGCGAGGCAGGGTTTTTTCGTCTATGGCGTATCCATGGTTCTGGCTGGTAATGACACAGTGTTTGGTCGTTGCGTCCTGGCATGGTTGGTTGTGCCCGCGGTGGCCAAACTTTAGTTTGTACGTTGTTCCGCCGGACGCGAGCGCCATGATTTGATTTCCCAAACAAATTCCCAAAAGCGGTTTTTTGTCCGCCAGCAGCTTTTTGGTGATGGCAATAGTGTCGTGGTAGCTTGCTGGATCGCCTGGGCCGCTCGAAATTACCACGCCGTCGTACGTTTCGCCCAGAAAGTCGTAATTGTACGGAACGCGCTTTACCTCCAGCCCAAGTGCCAGCAGAGAACGCAAAATGTTTTCTTTCAGCCCGCAATCGACCAAAATAACCTTTTTCTTGCCTGCTCCAGCGCCGTAGGTAATGGGTTCTGGAATAGATACGACCGGAACGGTAGTCGTGTGCGGCGGTTTGATTGCTCCGGCCGAGATAGTGCCGCTCATTACGCCGCGCGTTCGCAAATGCTTGGTAAGTGCTCGCGTATCGACACCGCTCAACAGTGGAATTTGTTGGCTTCGGAGCCACTCGGGTAGCGACAGCTCGCTCGCTTGATGACTCCAGTGCGGCGCCAGTTCACTCACAATGACACCGCGCACCTGTATGCGATCTGACTCGCTTGCCGCTGGATTGACGCCGTAATTCCCGATGAGCGGATAGGTAAACACCAAAATTTGACCAGCAAACGATGGGTCTGTCAGCGACTCGACATAGCCAGTCATACCAGTGCTAAACACGACTTCACCGTCGTATTGGCTAGTTTGCCAATCGGGCATTAACCCTGCAAAAACTTTTCCGTCGCTCAGCGTCAGGCGGCCCTGTTCTGGGCACGAAAAAACGTTCCTTTCGGAACGCTGAACACGCGTGTTTGCAGGGCGTGTTTTGGGTTCGTTTTTCTCCATCTTTCCAATGAATTTACCAGAAACACCTGTCCAGCACAAGCTTTTGACGGCCTGCTGGCACAAACGCGCCGCTTACAGATCGATGATTTTGTGTTCGTAGACGTATTCTATGCGTGTCGCGCCATGCTGCTTGACAAGCGTTTCTTCAGTGGGATATGTGTGGCCGTGCAGCAAAACTTGCGGGGGTTGGCGGTCAATGTACTCTCGCAGCGCGTCAAAACCTTGGTGAGCTAATTCTTCTTCGTCGTTGATACCTCGCGGCGGGCAGTGGCAAATAAACACATCTACTTTAGGAAACCCTGCCATCAACTGCATGGCTTCTTGCTGGGTGTACATAACGGCATCTGGGTTTTCTTTGTAGCGTACGCAGCCTTCAAACCCACCGAAACGCAGTCCTTTGTAATCCCATATTTTTCGGTGCATATCCCATATGCCCAGCTCTGGCATGTATGTGCCGCTGTCGTGGTTACCATATACGCCGATTTTCGGAATGTCTGTGATTTGTTCAAGCGGCAAAATGTCTTCTCTCGTCAGGTCGCCGAGAGTGATAATGAGTTCGATGCCGTTGTCCTGAACGATCTCTCGAATGTTGATTTTGGGTTGTCTGTCTGCGATAACGAGTGTTTTAATCATGCGTTACAGTATACGTTATATTTGCCTGAACGCACACGCGTTCCCCTATCTGCACCTAGTCCGTAGCGTTACAGTAATTGCCCCATAATGCAGCGAGAGCTACAGTAGCGAACAATATGAGCTATAGGCCAATCCGTGAACCTTTTTAAGTCTGTTTATCTCGTCGACAAAGGGGAGAAAGTGCTAGATTAGCCCCACGTTTTGTTGATAGCTCAAAATTTATGATACAGTGCTAATGTACTTACGGCGGCTACGTACATACGCCGCGCGTTGTGCGAGATTTGTTTCGTGACTCAAAAACAAGCTTTATATGCGAGCTTTTAACTAACACTATGAGTGAAATAGATAAACTCAATATCTGTATTCCGGTGATTTCAGCAATTATTGAGAGAGATCATGATGGCGATACCGAAATTTTAGTCCAGACCAGATGGAAGCTTGAAAGAGATCCAGAGTATTCTGGTACATTAGAAATCCCTGCTGGCTCAATTGATAAATACGAGCATGTGTATGATGCGGTTCACAGAGAAGTTTTAGAAGAAACGGGACTGAAGGTTTTAGAGATTTATCCAAATATAAAAACTAAAACACATTCGCCAAAAAATGATGGCTCTTTTGCGTTTCAGGCGTTTTGTTGCCAACAACAAATTAAGGGTGGAAAGCCATGGGTAGGCTTTGTATTCATCTGTAAAGTTGAAGACAAAGAGCCAATAGCGCGGCAGGATGAATGCAAAGACATCAAGTGGATCAAGAAGTCTGAGCTAAAAAACATATTCGAAACGTCACCCGAAAAAATATTCACTCTACACTTGGGAGTTTTAGACTATTACTTTAACAGCGAGCGGTACTAAAACCCCAAGAACTCACGGGCACAGAGTTTACTTCTGGGAAAGGTTAACTTTAGTTGCTAAGCGACACGACACCGCGGCATAGATCAAAATTAGTTCATGACACCATGCCAATGCACATACGATGGCGGCGTATATACGCGTGCTAAATCCAGCTGAGAAAATGCTCGCTTTTATTTGAAGTCAAAAATGGGTTTAATAAATATCATAGGTTTTTAACTTGCTATGATTGATTTGACTACCCCGTTTGTTTTGTCGCAAATTGCAATGTTTTTTGCAATGGGCCTAGATTTTTTGAGCCTACAATTCAAAAAACGAAAACAGATTTATCTAACGCTAGTTTTCTCGGCAAGCCTAATTAGCGCCCACTATTTTCTACTTGGGAAAACTACCGCAGGGGTTATTGTGTTCATTTCAGTGCTACGATTTGCGACCTGCATGTTCACGACAAACAAAAAATATTTAGTTGTTTTTCTGGCACTAAACACAGCAGCAGTATTGTTTACCTACACTGAGATATATGACCTCTTTATTTACGTCGCGTTATTCATATTTATCATCGGCAATTTCCAACACAATGACAAATTGATGCGAAAACAAATGATGATTGGTACATCACTGGCCGTTTTATACAATGCAATTATATTTTCGCCTATGGGGATGATCGCCGAAGGCAGTTTTCTGATAGGAAATTTCGTGGGTTATTATAGACACTACATCAAGAAAGCCTCGAAGGAGCAGAGGTCGTAAAGTTTCACCCCAAAAGTGACTCCTCATACGTTTTCGTTTGCGCCTCGGCGCCGCGCCCCTCGCAGGATTGATTTAAAAACTCTCGCAGAATCACTCACATTTCTCTAGTCCCCGATTTATGGCATAATTCTAATGTAGCCAACGATGGTTGCGCACATCCGCGCGTTAGGCGAAATTGAAAAAGAAAATATTTTAAACACTTACATATTCAAAATCATTATGATGAACGAGAAATTAATACAGGAAGCAATTCAGATACTGAATCCAAAAACTATTGATAATGTTGATATGGGCGGTGTTGCCTGTGCACTTATAACAGATCAAAATACCATCTTTAAAGGGGTATGTATTGATACTATTTCAGGTATGGGACTTTGTGCTGAGCATGCTGCAATTAGCCAAATGATTACCCAAGGGGAATATAGCGTCAGAAAAATAGTAGCCGTAAAAAAAGATAGCAAAGGAAGTGTTTTTATCCTACCGCCCTGCGGAAGATGTCGTGAATTTATGTACCAAACAAATAAGTCTAATCTCGAAACAGACGTGGTTTTAGGAAAAATAAGGTGGCAAAGTTAAAAGAACTGCTTCCTTACCATGATTTTGAAGAAAAAATAGGATAAAACATTTTTCTTTTTCAGCTCAAGGGGTGTTGTATGTAATTTTTTCTTCCATTACTCCCCAGAAAACACCCTTACCCAGCGCAGCATATCTGGCTCGCTCGTGTCCTCCGATGGAGATCCGTTTCTTCGCGAGTTGTTTCGCTTTCTCGATAGAAGCGGCAGTAGCAATGAAAGTCTTGTGCCTCTGCCGAGAAGGTCGCCGGAATTGCGCTGTCGTTAGGTGCTTCACGCCTGATTTTAGCAAACGTGCAAATTGGCGGAGGAGGCGAGATTCGAACTCGCGATAGAGTTGCCCCTATACTGCATTTCGAGTGCAGCGCACTAGACCGGACTATGCGACTCCTCCTTTGAGCGGCAGCTTCTCTGCGCTACTGAGCCGGTACGCCGATGGTCAATTATAACAGATTGATCGATACATTTCAGACTAGCCTCTGCCAAAAAAATATGCTACAATCACCCCTGTTGCGGTTCGGGGCGGTCGGCTGAAACTGGGTTCTGTAACGTTTCTGTACATAAAAGTCGCCACCAAACCACATGCGCACCTGTAGCTCAGCTGGATAGAGCGTTGGCTTGCGGAGCCAAAGGTCGTAGGTTCGAATCCTGCCAGGTGTACCAGTAAAAAAGTCGGTCTTCAGACCGGCTTTTTTACTGGTTAGACATGCAGATTGGGTTCTGCGACCAGCGAACGAAGTGAGCGTGGTCGTAGGTTCGTACAGGTTTGAGCAGCGCAGAAACGCCCAATATGCCCGAATTAACACTCAAAACGCAACCCCACCTATAACTTGAAGAGCCACAGGGTTTCTCCGTATCCTGTTGTTTGCAATAGAGCAACTAATACGAGAG
>PDRS01000011.1 GCA_002746885.1 Candidatus Saccharimonadota bacterium | reverse complement strand
ATTAGTCAAGTACTTTGCAACACCGTTTGATATACTGGTGACTGTATGACCATTCTAGGGATAGAAACGAGTTGCGATGAAACTGCTGCGGCTGTGGTGAGGCGTAAATAACAGCAATCAGTAATACACTTCGGGCAGTACGGGTCATGGCTTTTGCAAAACGTTTGCTGAGTACTGCAAGTCGCGTTATTCTACGAAAGATTTACGTGCGGCGATTACGCGTCACCTAGGCTATCGAGACCGGCGAGACTGGCGGGGTTGGCGAGATCGAGCTTTATTTTTTCTTTGCTGATATTTTGATTGTACATGCGGTCCCCCTTGACCGCGTGTACCGTTGTTTCCGCCATTGTTATGTTGGCCAGGTTGTTTTTGGTGTCTAGCTCGGTGAGCATGACCAGGTGATTCCTTGACCTTGCTACCTCGCTGTATGGAGTTATCTTGCGGCCAGGGCGGGGATGTGCGCCGAGGTACTACAGGAGTCGGAACGA
Organism: Candidatus Saccharimonadota bacterium; assembly: GCA_002746885.1. GTDB lineage: Bacteria > Patescibacteriota > Saccharimonadia > Saccharimonadales > UBA4665 > JAGXIT01. The sequence goes on along the minus strand of PDRS01000011.1, from coordinate 3,275 downwards.
CGGGCGCACTGTTATTGCCTCTTGCTCCGCTGGTTCCTGATGGCAATAGCAACCCCGCGGGTACGAGTATAAGCACAAATTTACCGTGAGTTGTTTCTTTGCTTTTTTCGACCCATTCTTCCCCTTTGAGTTCATAATACGGCACACTTTCTGTTTCAGAAGTTTCGATCGTAAACGCGGTGTAGCGATCTTCATCAAGTCCTTGCAGCACCTCGCGCTCTTGGTCTGTGAGCGAATTGGGATTAAATTTGTACTGTTCCATCAGTTCGTGCGGCGATATGTTCCTGGACTGCGCAAGGGCGAAAATTGCTTGGTTAAGCTCTGGGTCTTGTATTTCTGTGCCGCCGGTGACGCGTAGTTTATTGGCGACTTCGTCGCCAAACGTTTGCTTGAGCATAGGAAGCAGTTTGTCAAAACCGGCTTGTGCGCGCTCCTGAGCGAGAGCGACATTCTGCTGGCTCGGAGTATTGAGCCCATCATCATAACCGCCGCTTTCGTCCTCTGCCGAGGCGTAGCCGTGGACACTGATGCCCTTAATTTTCTTGCCGTCTGCAATACAATCACGTATGTACTCTACGACCGTTCCAAGGGCAGCGTCTCCGTCGAGGCTTTCGCGAGCATACGGGTCGGCGGCGAACTGCCGCGCAAAGGCCATAGGCTCAGTTGTGACGACGTGCGTTTCGTACGTTGTGTCTGGACCGTAGACAACCACTGGCGGAGTGCTGCGGACAGTTTCCTTCGTTTCGGTGCGGTGTATGTCTGCCCCGACACCAGGTAACAGAAAGTTTGTGTCACCAGGCAATATGTCGTGTATGCCGACGCCTACGCCGCTGTCTGGCCCGCCGAAATGCTCGTCGCCGTGCTCGTTGTTTGCCGAATATGTCGCGGATGTGCTTAGGACAAGACTGGCTAATACTGTAGTCCAGAGTTGCTTGTGTCCATCATGAGATGACCGCGCTTCCTGCGGTGCTTGTGCTTGCGGTGTTTCTGGTGATGCGTTGGTCATATTGTGTTATCTTCTATTTTCTATCTTTTCGTGATTATGCAGTAATGAAACTAACTACTATTTATGATAGCACGTTATTGATATTTAGTCAATAAATCAGTACTGAAACGCCTCTATGTCTCTGCCCTGATCACGAGCTACCGACAAAAACGTGTTGGTTTTTCATTAGTTTTTCCTCTGTTATTTGCCAATAAGTAATGTCTTCTGACATTACTTATCTATGAAAAGACGAGGTTTTAGGTACTGTAGCGCTTGCAAACACACAAACTGCAGAAATGGGGCAAAACCCGTGCTGGTACACTTCGCTGGCGATGTCCAAGTCGTTCCAGCACGAGCATTCGTAGCCGTCCAGATTTAGCAAAAGCGTTGCTGCTTGAGCGGTTTGCTGCATGGCTTCTTGGCAAACAATCCCAGGAAGAGCTAGGTGTCTCAGCTCGTACGTGGCGGGCTAAGACGGCGTGGTGTTGGGATGTTTCCCCTCAAACCTGACATAAGCAGTGAAACCCCGACCCTCGTCCAGGCCAAAGGAAATGGCGCGATTGACTGCGAACATCTACGATCCGTCTACCCGTCAGCTAATCTCAAAATAACAAACTATGTCGAAGGCGGTTATTAGCTCCCGGCTGCGCACTTCTCCTTACGCGTCACGGGTGGCTCGTTGCTTGTTGTGATATTGCTCCAAGAAGTCCCAGGCGGCTTTAAGCATCTCTTCATCACTTAGGAGCTTGATTGTCTGTCCAGGAGGCAGGTTCTCGGCTGTCTTCCGGTCGTCCTTCCAGTCGTTCAGCTGCATCACCTGACGGATTCGCTGCTCAACAAACGAGTCTAGTGCGCCTTCATCTTCCTCTAGGGCGATTATGGGGCGCTGCGACTTCGACTTCAGCCGTTGAATTTGCCAGCGCACCGATCCGCTGACGCTTCCGCCATGTTCAAGCCTATAAGAAACTACTGTCGGCTTCGCTTCTTTTGGCGGAGTAGTCGTTTCTTGCGTGCTGCTATCGGTCTTTTCGCCGTTACTACCACTTGCTCCAGGATTGGTATGGTCTGGTGCTGGCGGTTCGGCAGGAGCATTGCGCACGCTGCCATCCGCTCCCACGAAGAGAACAAGCGCAGTTCTATCATCTATCTTTTTGCTATGTTCCACGAGCCATTGTGCAGCTTCGCCTGGGGTGCGCTGGCGAAGGCCTTCAGCCCGCTCGACGTCGGTCAGCCGTTCTTTTGGCCAGTCTCCAGTGATGCCATCTGAGCACACGAGAATTTTGTCGCCTGGATAAATTTGAAACTCGCCGTAATCGTCTTCTGAACCGTTCCATTCATAAGATATTGCATTTTTTACAATATTAGGTCTGTCCTCAACGATTTGCTCTTCATTTATCCTGGTGACGTTTCCATCTCGGTAGAGGTAGATCATTGTATCTCCCGCTGAGCGAAACGCGAGATATGTTCCGTCGGCTTGCTCTACTGTGGCTACGGCTGCAATTGTGGCGCCTGCTTTGCCCAAACTTGCTGCTTCCAGTGATTGCATGCCCTTCTCAAACGCAGACTTTAAAAGCGCCCGGGCTGATTCTATACTTCTGGTAGGGCCGTCATGTAGCGCAGACTGAACGGACTCCTGTACGCCCTTAGCGATTGCCTGTGCAGCCTCTCTGCCGTGACCCATGCCCCCCATGCCGTCAATGACGGCATAGAAGCCGTTTTGATCGAGCTTGATGTAAGTATCTTCACTTTCCCTTTCGGGAGTTTTTGGCCGTTCTGCCACCGCAGAGCGGATGACAAGCTTATTGCCTGCGGTTTCGGGGCTGTCAGCGGGGATGAACTCAAACTCAGATCCAGGCTCTTCAGGTTCAGGAGCTTCGCCCCTGCTGGGCGCTGGATCACGTGGGCCAAGTACGGCGTCTTGCGGCTCCGTTGGCTCAACTGGCGCGGTTGGCTCGCTCGCAGCTTCCGTTTCTTGTTTCTGCCCTTCGATTATGCCAACAAGCTGCTCCACTACGGTTTGAAATTCTTCTAATGTTTTTTGTAGGGGTCCCTCCATGACCGCGCCCATAACTTTAGCTGCGGCAGCTCTATGTTCTGCGGTGATCTCTAGTTTCTGCATTTGAGCTCTGTCGACAACCTGCCTGTAAATAGCGTCGCGCCACTCTTCGTTATTCATGCGTACAAGACGATCTTCCGTCAAGACTCCAGGGGCGCTTTCGTCAGCAGCTCCTGGGACGTGCGGTTTGCTTGGCTCGCTCGGTGCGGCTGGCTCCACTGGCTCAACTGGTGT
>PDRS01000004.1 GCA_002746885.1 Candidatus Saccharimonadota bacterium | reverse complement strand
CCTGCTCAATACTAGACCACGTAAACGACACGGCTACAGAAGCCCCGCCGAGCTACTCAAGCCTTATTTGGGGGTTGCGATTTGAATGAGAATTTAGGACCTGCTTTTTGACTGGGACGGCATGATCGCACGGACACTCGACCCGTGGTTTGATGCGAAAGTCGCAATCACGAAAAAATACGGTGTCAATGCATCTGACGAAGAAATTGTTGCGTCATTTGGACATTTTTTGCATTATTGCCGAGACGTATGGCGTTTCGACAATCCCGAAAAAGTTTACAAAGAAATGTCCGACGCTGCCCGAGTTGGCATAGCCAAAACGTCCACATACACAGGCGCGGTGGAAACGCTATCGGGTTTGCACCGTGCTGGTAAAACATTGGCGCTAGTTACCACTTCGCCAAAACATAATCTTGACGCTCTAATAGACCGGCTCGGTTTGAGATCAATTTTCGATGTTATTTTGACCGGTGAAGATGTTGCCAAACACAAACCGCACCCGCAATCTCTGGAAAAAGCTTTCGCCGCGCTTGGCGCGACTGACAAATCAAAAACCATCATGATCGGCGACAGCGGTAATGATATTGAAGCCGCCGCCAACTTTGGCTGCGATTCTATCCTCTTTTATCCGCCAGAGCACAAAAAGTTCTATCGGCTCGACGAGCTTACATCCCGCAACCCCACATACGTCGTGACCGACTTTCGCGACATCGCGGGCATCGTCAACTGAACACATCCAAACGCTCACAGTTCACAGCTTTGACAATCGGCAACATGCACAAGGCGGGCGCAGATAGTGTATGATTGAAAAGATAGCATAAACAAAAGGAGACGGCGTGATCGATCTACAAAATATCAGCCAAGGCGGCGGTAGTATCGTCGAGCTTGTCAGCCGCTTGCGCGACATAGAAAAACACAATGACCGCGAGATGTTTCGCCAAACGATGCGGCGCGTCGGGCTGCTGGTTGCCAACGAGCTGAGTAAAACGTTTACATACCAAGCAGTGCCTATCACGACGCCGCTGGCTCAGACAACTGGCCATCAACTGTCAGCCCCGCCAGTCGTAGCAACTATTTTGCGAGCTGGGCTGCCGCTGTATGAGGGCGTGCTCGATGTTTTTACCGGCGCCGACAGCGCATTCGTGGCAGCATACCGCAAACACGACGCCGATGGCAGTTTCAAAATCGCTGTCAACTACTGCACCTGTCCGGACTTGAGCGGGCGCAGCTTGATTCTAGCTGACCCAATGATAGCGACCGGCAGCTCCCTCATCGATGGGCTGGAAGTGCTGTTTGAGCAGGGCGGCCAGCCAGATGAAGTTCATATCATCGCGGCAATCGGCGCCGAGCCGGGCGTGCACATGGTGCAAACAAAGCTGGAGCGGTATGGGCTAAAACGTGCATCAATATGGTGCGCCGCAATCGACCCCGAACTTGACGAAAACAAATACATCGTACCTGGGCTGGGCGACGCTGGCGACCTAGCATTTGGTCCCAAAAAACAAGCCTAGCGCCTATAAAATCAGGCGCTAGGCTGTACAAAAGCGGGTACGCTTACTTGCGTTTCGAGCGCGTTTTTGCGCGCGCTTTTGTCTGTGTTTTTGTTTGTGTTTTTGCACGTGTTTTGCTGCTACTGCGTTTTGCTTTTGGTGGCACCGAAGTATCGGCTGGCGCTTCGGCAACCAAATCATTGGCCGAGCTGCGGCTGACGGCGTGCATAATGTGATAGGCGGCAATCGCGGCGACAGTGCCGAGCGCGATACCTTCAAACGCTAGGTCATTATTGACCGCCCAGGTGTAGTTGCCCGCCCCGACAATCAGAGCGATGGCAGCTGGCATCAAGTTTTCGTTTTTATGAAAGTTGACGCGGTTTTCAACCCAAATACGAGCGCCGAGTACGGCAATCAAACCGTACAGCACAGTCGTGACGCCGCCGAGCACCGACAACGGCATGGTCAAAATCAACGCGCCAAACTTCGGTGACAGACCAAGCCCAATCGCCGTCAGACCAGCTACCACATACGCGGCCGTTGAGTAAACCCGTGTGGCAGCCATAACGCCGATGTTTTCGGCGTACGTCGTGGTACCAGAACCGCCGAAGAAACCGGCCAGCATAGTTGACGCGCCGTCGCCCATGTAGGCTTTGCCGAGCGATTTGTCGAGATCTTCGCCGGTCATTTCAGCCACGGCTTTGACGTGGCCGGTGTTTTCGGCGATTAGCACCAGCACGACTGGTAACATCAGCAGAATTGGCGCCCAACTAAAGACCGGCGAAGCAAATTCGGGCAGCCCGAACCACGCGGCGTCGTGTAGCGCCTGAACAGCTTTTGGATCAACTCCGCCCGCCAGTGCCGCCGCAACCCAGCCAACCAGCACACCGAGAAAAATCGATATGCGGCTCGCGAAACCTTTAGCCCAAGCGGCGATCAGCAAAATACTGAGCACCGTAACAAGTGCATAAATCGGGTCGGCAAAAAAGTTTTGACCAGCCACGCCAGCCAGATTGAGACCGATCAGCGCGACAATCGCACCAGTAACGACTGGCGGCATCAAACGATTGATCCAGCCATGTCCGACGCGGCTGACGACGAGACCGATGGCAAACAACAGAAAACCAACCGCGACAATACCAGCCAGCGCCGCACCCATACCGCCGCCGGTTTTTGCTGCAATCACTGGGCTGATGAACGCAAAGCTCGACCCCAAATAGCTCGGAATTTTGTTTCGCGTAATGATCAGGAAAATCAGCGTACCAACACCCGAAAAGAAAATCGTCGTTGTCGGCGGAAAGCCAGTCAGCAGCGGAACCAAAAACGTCGCCCCAAACATGGCGACGATGTGCTGCATCCCGATTCCGATCGTTTGTAACCACGGCAGCCGCTCGCTTGGCATCACGACGCCGTCCGCAGGGACTTTCGCCCTGAGGTTCCACAGTTTCATACACACCTCCTTTTTGGCATGAAATTACCTGCCACACTATAAACTGAGCTAAGCGACATGTAAAGCATTCGGCACCCAGACAGGCCAGCTGATTGACCGCAAGCGTCATTTGGCGTACGATGACGATATATTAAGAATGAGGGGGGTGTAATGACAGGCATACAAAAGCTTGAATCACAACTAAACGAGGTGTTTGGAAAACAAGCGCCCAAATTACCAGACAATGGCAAAAAGATCCTCGTCGAGTGGCTGCCAATACTCATGCTCGTCTGTGCAGCGATAACAGTATTCGCCGCTTGGGGGCTTTGGTCAGCTGCGACAAGAACCAGCGGCATCGTCAAGCTGACAAACGAGCTGAGTAAAGCCTACGGCGACGGCACAGTGATATCGACAAACGAATTAACCCCATGGGTCTGGTCCGCAATCGCCTTTCTCGGCGTCATGACCGCCCTGTATCTCATGGCATACAACCCCTTAAAGGCGCGTTTGAAACGGGGTTGGGATCTACTATTCTACGCCAGTCTTGTGAGCCTCGCATACTCTGCTGTTACACTTTTTGTAGATGGGCGCGGTTTTGGCTCTCTCCTTTTTGGTCTCGTCGGCACCGCCATCGGCTGGTGGCTTCTTTTCCAAGTCCGACCAGCTTACGCAGCAAAAGCCGCAGCACCAAAAAAGACCGCTCCGAAAAAATAGCTCACTGCTCTAGCTCGTGTATTTTCTCGTGGTCGAGTCCGTAGTAATGCGCGATTTCGTGCCAGAGAGTATGGCGAATGTTTTCGTACAAGCTTACTTCGCCGCTGCTCCGTGCAAGGAGCGGCAGCTTGAAAAGCGTTATAACGTCTGGCACTACTGGCTCTTTCCCTTGCCTTTGCGGCAGTGGTACGCCGCTGTATAGCCCAAGCAGTGTTTCGTTACCGCGAAGCTTCAGCTCCTTGCGTTGCTGCGGTGTCGGTTCGTCTGCCGTCACGATTGCGACGTTTTTTACCCTATCTCGGTGCTTTGCTGGAAGCGAGTCAAACGCTCGGTCAATCAGTTCATGAAAAGCTTGTTCAGATATCTCCATGACTATCCTTCGAACTTCAGCCGAGCCAGAAGCCAGTCGCGTGGAAGAATGCTCAAAAAGTAGCCAGCGCGAGGCCCGCTCGATTTACCAATGAGCAAACGATAGATTGCGCCAAACAACTCCTTCGGCTGCAGACCCAACTCGTCCTTAAAACTGTACAGCGCTAGGTGAAAAAACTCGCCCTCCGCGTCTACTGGCGCAGCAGCGATTTTTTCTGCCAAGCCAGCGAAAAGTGCTATTTCAGCTTCGCTGAATTCATCTTTTGTAACATGCTCTCGCAAACTAAATTTCACATCGTCTGGTGCGCGTTTATCCAGCCAGGCGTCTATAAACTGTAGCTCATGCATGATGGCATCTGCCTCTTCTGCGGCGACGTCGGCATGCTCGGTTCGCTTCACCACCTCAAGAGTACGCGCCGCGTCGCGCAAACTCGCCTGATAGCTCGCCACCAAGTGGCTAAACGGCACGCGGCTCACCGTACGCGCCGTACCGCCGCGCGTACAAATATACAGGAGCTGCTTTTCGGCCTCAGTTTTTTCGGGCTTTGCAGCAAAAGCGGCATATTCATCCATAAGTTTTACCACGCCGCCAACAGGGTCAAAATAGATTCGCTTCTTTGGCGGAGCACTCAAAATGAGGTAGCGCACAACCTCGGCGGGCATAATACGAACACCCTCTTCGGCGTCCAGCCCCGTGCCCTTACTTGCACTCATTTTTTTCGTATCGCCCGCAAGATTGATGAAATCATACGGTACCGGATATGGCGCTTCCGACCCGTACACATCCTTCATGATCTGCACGCCTGTATCGTAGCTTCCTCCCGCACTGGCGTGATCTCGGCCAAACGGTTCAACCGCTATGTTGAGCAGCCACCAGCGCCCCGGCCAGTCAAGCCGCCAGTCGAGCTTTACACTGCCGTCATCGTAAGCTATGTGCTGCTCCACGCCATTGGCATCTCGGTATGCAAGCGTTTTCTGCGTCGTGTCGAGCGAAACAAACGCTCGTTTTTTCAGCCTCCCCTCTTCCATGATCTGAATAGGAGACCATGAGTCCTCTAGTTTTCGACCAGAGATTGTTTCGAGCGCCTGCCTTGCCTGCGGTAGTCGTGCAAGACACTGCTCGATAGCCGGCACAAAAAACCCGCTGCGGTATTTTTCGTGAGACGCCACAAAAGACACTTCTAAACCGAGTGTTTTGCAGGCGCGCTGAAGCTGCGCCGTAAAATACGCACCGTACGACTCCGCCTGTCCATCTGGAGATGGTATATCGCACAAAGGCATACCAAGATAGTTTTCGAACTGCGACGGCACATCCACCGGCACCTTGCGCAGACCATCAAGGTCATCAGAAAAATAGACGTGTCTCGCCTGGCGGCCGCGCCGCTGCAATTCAAGCAAAAGAGCGTCGCATATCACCAGTTCGCGCATATGTCCCAAATGGTGCGTCCCACTCGGCGAACCGCCAGACTCAAGTAAAATCTCCCCTTCTGGCTGCCGAGCAACGAGCTCGTCAACGATAGTATTTAACCACTGCATATCGCATGTATTGTACCCGATTTCGTAAGAAGTTAGAAAGACTTTTGCAGTTTTTCTAACTCCTACGCTACACAGACCCAAAGCACGCGCCAAAAAGTACTCATTGGTACGTACCGCTAAAAATCGATTTTTTCGCCCAGGATAGTTTTTTCACCGTAAATGTATAGGTTGAAGTACATTTTCAGCACCGCCAGCGGCTCTCGGTAGTAGGCATTTCTGGCGCTTACTCCGCTGGCCATACCATAGCTTTGAATACCGAAGTGACGACAGGTATATATTGCTCGAGGCAAGTGGGAGCGAGTCGAGAACAGCAAAGCTTTGCGGATAGAAAATATTTTTCTGGCGCGCTCGCAGGTTTCATAGGTACTGCGCCCAGCAAAATCTTCTTGCAATTTTTCGGCATCAATCCGATACGTTTTGATCAAATATGTTTTCATCGCCTCTGGTTCGTTGTATTGCAGCGTTCTGTTGTCGCCGCTGAGCAATAACTTTTTCACTTTCCCAGTTAGCATCGCCTGAGCCGCGATATCCAAGCGCGACCGCAGTTCGCCGCGAGGTTGTTTGCGGCGGTCAATGCCAGAGCCAAAAACAATTCCATATTCAAAGCTTGGAGCTTGGCTGGTGGTAGCATACACGTGCTTCTTCATACCGATCATTGGCAGACTAGCCAGTACAAACAGCACAAACATACCGACAAAAAACAGACAGGCCAGTTTAACTGGTAATTTTTTACACACTGCACGAGAAAACATGTCGTCCACCGTAACTCGCTACATATACTTCTGGCGGCAGACCGCTACGTCCTACGCGCACCAGTGGCTTCGCTGCAAGAAAAGCATATAGTTCTAGTTTTATATTACCCAGTATTGTCATAGAAACTTACGTATATTTTACACCAAGTACTGTGGGGTTTATCGCTCGAAATCGGAGTTAAATCGGAGTTAACTCCGATTTCGAACAAAGTAAAGATACGCTACGAAAGCCAAGCAACCAAATCAAGTAGTAGACGATACCGCCCACCAGACACCCAACTTCACTCCACGGGAATTTTACAAGCTACATAGAATGTGTCGTATGATTTGACTTATTGAATTTTATATGATAATGTAGAAGCATGAATACAGAACGTTTTACGGACGACCAAATATCCTCTGCGTGGGAACAGGCGCATCTTGCGAACGGCCATTTTGATGAACTAGCGTCGTTAGCTTTATTGCGCGAGGGCTTTCAAAATGATGAAACCATCGGTCCCGAAAAAAAAGCTTACTTCAATGCTGCAATTGATGCAATGACCGAAGACAGAAGCCAGCATTTTGAAGATTCAAGCGAGCTAGCTTCAGTTGTCATGGCGACAGAAAACTCGCCATTTGCCGCTTCTTCTACCCCCTCAAAACACGAGCAAGAAGACGGATATGAAGAATATAAAAAAATTATGTTCAAGACTTTTGACACTCTTGTTCCCTACGTCAACACAGTAAAAGCAGCTTGGAAGTTCGCCGAAAAGGCCGAACAAGAAAGGCTAGAAGCCGAGAGCGCAGAAATATACAATCAGAAGATAAACGATAGCGAAAGTGAAGAATCGGCTGCCAAAGCCAGCGCATCTCACCTTGAAAAAGGCATGGCCGACGCCAGAAATCATTTCCTAGCTCCTCGTGACAAGTTCCTAGAAGACATAGTATCGCTCGCATCTAGAGCCCCTGAGCGCCCAGCAATGCCGCCAATCATCAATGCCTATCTAGGCGAGTACGAAAACGACCCAGATAAAATGAAATCCGCAAGAGCCCGAGTGATTACGACATTGGCGGCACTGTATCGCTACGAAGACTACAAGCAAATGAACCCTGACTCTACTAATCAGCCGCTGTCAGTAGACATACTGTCTGAGCTCTACGAAAAGGCTCTGTCGTCGCCAGATGAAGCAATGATACCGCAGCGTGAACAAGTAAGTACTGCGCCCGAAGCCGTGGCGAAGTGGGTATACGATATTCCAACAGCCCACGTAGAGCGCTCGCCCGAAGACGATGGCTGGATCATCACGCCATACACACCAAATCACGATGGACTAATGCCACGACAGCCATTTGAAATAAAAGATGCTCGAAAATACGCTAAGGTGATATTCCCAGAAGGTCTTGAGCCTGACGAACAAAACCAAGCTGGTGAAGACAGTTCCACCGAGTCATCCAAGGAAACTGAACCTGACGAACAAAACCAAGCCGACAAAGATGGTTACGTGCCTGTGCAAGTTGTCTACAAATACCTACAGGATCATGCAATAGAAGCCAGCGAAACACAGAGACGCCAAGGCGATCCAGCTGCAACATTAGCTGAAAAAGAGTTAGGTTTTTCTGCAAAGAGTCCTACTGGCCCAAGAGACCCTCACGGACAATACGTACACATGATTCCGTCTGGAATCAGCCAATAACGTCTCGCTGTTTCGCTGGTCATCACTAAGCAAAAGCTGACCACAAAAAGCTGACCGCCATTCGGTCCGTTAGAATTGCGGGGGTTTTACGAGCTGCGTGGGGTATGATTTATTGAATTTTATATTATACTATAGCAAAATGCGTAAAGAGACCCGTCAGCAAACATCGCCAAACGCAACATTTGGCCACGATCCTACCCTACCCCTTAGCCATCAGCGACCAGACGAAGTATCTGGAGAGTGGGAGCTTGTTCCCCCGCATGAACGGAATATTCACCAGAAGATTGCGGCTAAAACTGGCGGTATCGTCACAGTAGCGAATATGATCAGTGTGGCTGGTGCCTATACAACACACTGCGGGATACACAATTTCAGTAAAGGCAAACGCCTGAAGGGCCTTTCCCAAATTGCCATCGGTCGATCATGCGACCTCTTGGACGGCATCGTAGCAAAAAAGCTTGGTACCCGCTCTGAGGTTGGTGCCGCCGTAGACGCAGGCTTAGACAAAGCTCTCACTGCGGACGGCATATTTACCCTCGTTCGTGCCGGCGTCATACCGCCGTACTTTGCCGCCGCCGCCACCGCACAGCAAGCTTGCATTATGGCAGAAAATGCAAAAATTAAATCAGCTGGAGGCGAGCCAAACCCGAGCAAAGACGGTAAATACGGCATGGGTGCAACTTGGGCCGGAATGGCCCTACGCGGCGCAGAAACCATGTTAGAAGAAACTGGCAAGGGCAAGTCTGCTCGTGTAGTCGATGCACTGGCACTGATGGCAGAAGGAAGTGCACTGGTCTTCACCCAAAGAGCAATCCGCGGTTACAAAAAACAACGTGGACAGCTGGCGGCTGGCTAGGCGCGATAGCACGTCGCGGTTTATTTAATGTAGTAGGTCACTCGGACGCTGTATGACAGCTCGTTTTCTCCTGGCTGAACAGTAAGTGACGTAGAGGAGTGCTCTGTAGCACCGTCTAACCGCTTCATGTCAGCGGTATACGGTACGGGGTAACCATAGTCAAAGTCGCTATCCTCAACATTCTTGACCTTACCAATTCGAAATCCGAGCGCTTCAGCCTGCTGCTCTGCTTTTGCACGCGCCTCTTTGGTCGCCTCAAGCCGCCCCTTTGACTCAAGCTCCTTACGCTTCGCCGTACTAAACTCAACACGCGGCGTTACCGAACCGCTCGGGTTCGTCGTAACTAAATAATCTTGCACTTTTTGCGCTGACTTGCGCGTCTGAACAGTCGCCGTCACCCGTAGCATGTACACATGCAACCGTTTTGTATTATCGTAGCGATAGTAGTTCCGATGGCCGTTTACATCGGTTTTTATGTCTTTATCGGCTACACCAGCTTTTTTCAAACCAGCTACGACCGCTTCGCTGTGAGCTGTCAGTTCTGCAAGACCCGCCGCTTTGTCGGCATTTTGAAACTTGTACCGCGGCACAAAGACGTATTTGTCTGGCTCTGCCATGACTGTCGCGCTTCCGCTCACGCGTATCGTTCGATCTCCGGCGGCTGGCGCTGCGTCCCATGGCCGCCACAAAAACACGAGCACCGCAATCACTACCACGAGAAACGCACTCAGCCACCATGGGTTTATTCGAACCGTCAGAGCTTTCGTAGCTGACGCTTCGCCCTTTTTGCTACCCTCTGTAGTATTTGCTGACTTCATATCACCCCTCCTGCTTATATACTTATTCTCTGCTTCTGGGCGGCAAATGTAAACCCTCCCCGCGCAAAATAAGCTCTAGCGAATAGAAAGCACCGTGTAAGTAGTGGTTTCGGCTGGTTTCGTTATATCTACCGTGTCGCCCTCTTTTTTACCGAGCAATGCTTTACCAATGGGCGATTCGTCAGAGATCTTGTTTTCGGCCGGGTCGGCTTCTATTGTCCCGACAATCTGCACGGTAACTTCCTTGCCCTTGGCAGGTTTGAGCGTTACGGTAGAACCAAGCCCCGCCGCTTTGCCTTTTTTCGCCTTTATAACTTCCACGTTTGCCAAAATGTGTTCAATTTCCTCAAGGCGCGCATCGTTCCGATCCTGTTCGGCGCGAGCAGACTGATACTCGGCGTTTTCAGTCAAATCGCCGAGTTCGCGCGCAGTCTTTATAGCTTCTGCTGTTTCAACCCGCTTCACGAGCAATGCAGCTTTCTCCGCCTCCAGCTCATCTATACCCGTCTGGGTCAAATGAAATAATTTCTTCATAGGTTTTTCCTCCTTTTCGTCATAATCAGTTCTTTGTTGCCGCTTTCATGCTGAACGTCGGCGTCATATAGTACTGGGTTTCGTTTAATGGGTCAATATACTTTTGAGCCTATCGATTGACGCCAGCTCGCTCTCATCTGACGTGCGCGCTTTATACTCATATTTCCCTGCCTCCACTGTTTTCGTGCTCACGACAACACGGTGCGGGATACCAAGCAAGTCAGCATCAGCAAACTTCTCACCGGGTCGCTTGTCTGTGTCATCATACAGCACACTTACCCCCCAAGACTGTGCGATTTCACACAATTTCTCAGCTTCGGCAACAACTTTTTCGTCAGCGCCAATCTGCACAATATACAGGCGATACGGCGCAATCGCTTCTGGCCACACCAAGCCGCGCTCGTCGCTAAAATGCTCCGCCAGCACACCGAGCAAGCGGCTTACCCCCAGACCGTAGCTACCCATAATGATCTGCTGGCGCTCGCCCTGCTCGTCTGCATAAAACATGTCGAGTGCGTCGGTGTATTTTGTTTCCAGCGGAAAGATATTGCCCACCTCTACAGCCTTCACAACTTCGTATACCTGGCCAGAAGCCGGGTGAATGTCGCCCGCTTGCGCTTCTTTGATGTCATAAAAGCGCTCTGGCCGCGGCACATCGCGATCCCAGTTGACATTTTTGTTATGAAAATCAGTTTTGTTCGCCCCAAGTTCAAAGTTGGTGAGCGGCGCCACCGAATCATCCACAACCCTGCGTACATCATCAGGCAAACCGATCAATCCGGCAAAACCAAGTTCTGCGCCGGTTGTGCGCTTGACTGTTTCCGCATCTGCCAGCGCAATACTAGACGCACCGAGCGCCATACGCAGTTTAACCTCGCTCACCGCGTAATCACCCCGAACCGCTACGGCTGTAACCACCCCATCAATGACATAGAGCATGGTTTTCACCGTACGCGCAACTGGAATATCGAGCACTTTTGCGAGCTGCTCTACGCCCACAACACCTGGCGCGCGGCACTCTTCCATCGGAAGCAGCTCGGTAGGCATTTCGTGCTCTGGAGCTTGCGCTGGTGCAACTTCACGATTGTAGTAGTCCTCTGTATCTGGTATATGAAAAATGGTGTCTTCGCCCACAGGGCTAATCGTCTGAAACTCGTCACTATAGCGTTTCGTAAAGATACCGCCATCCGCCTTCACACGAAACGTTTTCTCGCCAATGCCGAGCCGCTCGTATATTCTATGGTACGCAGCTGCAATGCGCTCATAAACTTCTTCGTGCTGTTTTTGGTCGCGCGCAAAGCTGTACATGTCTTTCATGATAAATTCACGGCCGCGCAGCATGCCCGATTTCGCCCGTTTTTCGTTGCGAAACTTTGCGCCAATCTGGTACACCATCTTCGGCAGATCCTTGTACGAGCTAACGTACGGTATGGCGGCATCTACGATAGGCTCTTCATGCGTGAGACCAACGCCAAGCTCAGTGCCATTGAAAAGTTTTGTCTTAAACCAATTGTCGACCGCACTGTCGTCCCAACGGTTGGTCTTTTGCCAGATATCGCTTGGCTGCAGTGTACTCATGAGAAGCTCTTGGCCGCCAATTGCGTCCATTTCCTCGCGCACAATTTGTTTTATGTTTTCGACAACACGCAAGCCGAGCGGCAAATACGCATACACGCCGGCGAGCTCTTTGTGTACATAGCCAGCTCGCAGTAAAAGTTGAGCGTTTTTTGCAACCTCATCGGCGGGAGCTTGTTTAAGCGTTTTCGTAAATAACTGTGATACTTTCATGTTTTTCCTTTGGGTAAGTGGTAATTATACGGGTTAGATTGACATACACCGCCTACGCGGCATGGTGCGAGAAGTAGACTGGCGACGTGTCCATTGCATAGCTTTTATTGTACCTTACGCGGCAATTTCTTTGAACACAAAGAGGAACGAGAACGCAACAGAGTTTTTTATCGCATGAATAAAAATGCCTGGCCACAGACTACCAGATTTTTCGCGCACGTAGCATAGCACCATAGAAAGCATAAAGGTGTCTATGGCAGCTATCCACAGCAGCGGCTCGCCCGAGCCAAACTGTAGATGTGCTATACCAAACAGTATGCTCGTTACTATTGCACCTTGCACAAATGTTATATGACGGCGCAGGCTTGTAAACAAATAGCCCCGAAAAATAATCTCCTCAACCAAAGGCGGCAAAATCACTAAACTCACAAAAACAAGCGCGAGATCAACGCCACCTATATTCGTTTCAAAGCCAATTTGCTGCTGTTGCTCGGTGTTTATTGCAGGCATAAAAGCATGCACCGCAAAAAACGTTACTGCAAACAGCACCAAATACGCACCGTAGCCCTGCAGTATCCACCAGATATCGCCAAAACGCATGCCCAGTATGCCGATGTCTCGCCATGCTTTACCGTAGTGGCGCAACAACCAAACGACACCCCATACCGCCAATACTCCCGCAGTCAATACATACAAAAACCGTTCAGCAACAGTTTTCAGCACCCAGTCTGACGCCTGCTGCGATCCCTGCCCGAAAGCCGTCAGTATAAACACTACTACAAATGCAGCTGCGAGCTGCGACGCAAAGAAAAGAAACGCCGTCCACAGAATAGCTTGCCCCGACTGCCACAGCCGCGATTTTACAGATCCCTGCCGTTCCTTATCCGCTTCTGTGTTTTTGGCGCTATGCTCCGCAGCGGTCGCCGTGGCTTTGCCTATTTCCGCCCGAACAGCTTGTTGTGGTTTAGAAGAATCGTTTTGCATCGACAATTGTAATTAGCACGATAAGTCCAAGCAGCAACAAAAAACTAGCGCCCACAATTCTCTCTTCCATTTTCGGCGTAAGGCGCTTTTGCTTGGTAAGCCGGCTAGCGAGCATCATGTAGAGTCGTCCGCCGTCCAAAGCCGGCACCGGCAACACGTTCATAATTGCAAGCGTCAGAGCAATGATCGCTATGATAAAAAGCATGAAAAGCGCCCCAAGCGCGCTCCCGCCTTTGAGCACATAATATATGCCGAGCGGCCCAGAAACCTGGCTGCTCGCTTCTGTTTGAGCATTTTGGCGCGCTTCGGTGTTGCCGGTCAGTCCGCCGGCAATGATGCCGCCAAGCCCCTGCAGCGCCGTACCAATACCCTTAAGCGTCAGCTGAGTAAATTGAGCACTCAACCCTACCGCGACCACAGGAGCCGACCACGTTGAACGCCGAAGCACAATCTCTTGCGGCACTACTCCCAAATAGCCCTTCGGGTTAGTTGTTTTTTTGCTGGCAGCCACTACTTCTTCGCTACGCAGCGTTGTTTCTGCGGTTTTCACCTCGCCAGCCCGTTCGTAAGTAATCGATACAGTTTGACCAGCAAGCTCTTTCGTGATGCTCGGCAAGTCTTCGCCGCTCAGCATGATACGGTCTTTCTGCGTAGTAATACTTATGAGCTTATCTTGCTGCTGCAGACCAGTTTTGGCTGCCGGAGACCCCTCAGCCACATACCCAACGAGCGTCTCCTGCCGGACGATATGCGTGTCGCTCGCTACCGTAAACTGGTTGTCGACAAGCTTTGGCATACCAAAGAGGGCCACAATAGTGAAAAGTACTAGGGCCGTCACAAGGTTTATAACAACTCCTGCCAGCATAATTTTTGTCTTCACCCAGTCGCTCGCAGCGCCAAAACTACCTTTTGCGGTATCGCTATCGTGTTCGCCTTTGAGCTTCACAAAGCCGCCGAGTGGCAGCAGATTGACCGTAAAATCCCAGCCGCCTTTCATTTTGCGGCGATACAATGCAGGTGGGAAAAATATACCAAATTCCTCCGGCGTCACGCCGTTGCGTTTCGCCGCCAAAAAATGCCCAAGCTCATGCGTAATGATGAGCAGCAGAAACAGGATGATACCTACGATAAAGATTGTCACCGTCATTTAGGTTTAGTATAGCAGCTCAAAAGCAGAGTTGACAGTATTTTTAGCGAATAAAAACCGCACAGCTCACCTAGCAGCCAGCGAGCCGCCCCCCTGCCCCCGCACGCTCCTTTTTAGACAGTCATTATTTCGGTTTCTTTGGCTTTGGATGCAGCTGCGATATCGGTTCGGCACGTTTGCATAGCCTCTTCTACTTGGGCGCTGAGGCGCTTGGCTTCATCTTCGCCGATTTCTTTGTCTTTTTTAGCTTTGTCTATTGCGTCCATGGCTTCGTGCCGTATGTTGCGCACCGCTATCATGGCGTCCTCTTGTTTGGCGCTGAGCTGTTTGGCTATTTCGCGGCGTCGCTCTTCGGTGAGCGGTGGAATCGGTATACGCACGACGCGGCCGTCGTCGCTTGGGTTGAGCCCCAAGTTTGGATTGTCGCGAATAGCGCTTGCGATGATCTGAAGATTGTTTGGGTCAAAGGGCGTAACCTGCAAGAGCTGTGCTTCTGGCGCAATCACATTCGCCACCTGGTTCAAAGGCATAAGCGTTCCGTACGCTTCTACGGTAACGCCGTCGAGCATAGACGCGCTCGCTCGCCCCGTACGAACCGTCTTCAACTGTTCGTGATAACGCTCAACCGCTCCGCTAAACTTTTTCTTCACTTCCTCAACAACGCTCTGTGGACTCATGCTTTACTCCTTTTTCTCGCTCAAGTATACCAAACTATCATGCTTTTAGGTGACCGACGGCGAACACTTTGTGCGGCTCATCAAACATACCGCATGGATGAAACGGCGCGCCAAACAGCAAACCCCCCTGCGAACTTCTCTGTTACAGCAAAATATGCGTGCAAGAAATGACTAAGCCACTTCTCCGAGCGCAAGGCGAGAAAAGCGGCGAACGACAATGTTTTCGCCGAGACGAGCATTGTGGTCTTTGACATAGTCGCCAACCGTCTTATCGGGGTTTTTTATGAATGGCTGGTCAAGCAAGCATAGTTCGCTGAAGTACTTACCGAGCTGGCCTTCGACGATTTTTTCGGCCATTTCTGCCGGCTTGCTTTTCAACGCATCGCTGGCGAGCAGCTCCTGTTTTTTGGCTTCGCGATCTGCCGCCGGAACATCATCTGCACTCACATACACTGGACTGCTCGCGGCCACGTGCATGGCGACATCTTTTACGAGTTCTTTAAATATTTCATTGCGTGCAACAAAGTCTGTTTCGCAGTTTACTTCCACGATTACCCCAATACGGCCGTCGTGGTTATACGTCCCTACTAGCCCCTGGCGAGCTTCGCGTTCGCCGCGTTTTTCGGCCTTTGTCAGACCTTTTTTGCGCATTTCCTTGAGTGCAGCGTCAAAGTCGCCGCCTGCAGCGTCGAGCGCTTGTTTTGCGTCAGTCATACCCACGCCAGTGAGCTCGCGCAATCTTTTGATATCTTCAATACTTATAGCCATAGTAATTCTCCAGTTGGTTATTAGGTCATTAGGTCATAGGACGCTCGCTAGGAGCTTTTCCGCCAGAACCTGGTTATTTTTCGTCTTTGTCGGCAGGTTTTTCGGCTTTGGTTTTCGCCTTACCAGCCATAACCGCTGCCTTCATATAGTCAGCCAGCAGTTGGATGGTTTTGATAGCATCGTCGTTGCACGGAATCGGGAAGTTGATACCAGTGGGGTTTGCGTTTGTATCGCACACACCCACGATAGGCAGATTTAGTTTCTGCGCTTCTTTCACAGCGTTCTTGTCGTGTACTACGTCAAAAATAACAACAGCGCCCGGTTTTGAGCTAAGTTCTTTTATGCCGCCATACAGCACATTCATACCATCGATTTCTTCCTGAAAACGCTGCACTTCAAGCTTGTTGAACTTGCCTGCTAGCTCGCCGCTCGCCATTTTGGCTTCCTGGCTTACCAGGTGTTTGATTTGTGCGCCTATGGTATTCCAGTTGGTCAACATGCCGCCAAGCCATCGTTCGGTAACGTACGGCTGGTTCGTTTCTTCGGCAAGTTTTTTCACAATATCAGCCGCCTGCCGCTTTGTAGCCACAAACAGCACTTGCTTGTTTTTGCTGGTTGTTTCTTCGATAAAACGCAGCGCGTCTTCCAGCTTTTCGACCGTTTTCGTCAGGTCAATAATGTGGCTGCCGCCACGTTTGCTGTGAATATATGGCGCCATTTTTGGATGCCACCGTTCGGCTTTATGCCCAAAGTGAGCGCCAGCTTCTAGTAGTTTTTTTATATCGATGTCTGCCATGCAGATTCCTTCCTAAGGAGCCAGGTTAGAACGAAGAGGTCGTGAGCGAGAGCCGTCATTTGAGCCGCTCTCGGCTAGAACCTAAGCTCTATCCTGTAAATCCTTCTACACCGGTCGGGTAACCGCGAGGCGAGCTTACAAAGCGTTCGCCGCAGAGGACTTTCACCCGCACCTGCTTAATTAATTGCTCTCGTATAGTAGCAAACATCGGTAAAACACGCAATATTTTTGCCCACCCTCACTACACCGTCGGCACTCTACCGTTCATAGATAGCCACGCCCTCTCCTGCAAGCATCTTGCCTATCTTCACATCATAGAAACTTCTCGATGAGATATCGGCGGCGAGCTTTTATAGTTTTTGCGAGCATTACTCGTTTGGCCTTAGAGAGCCGAACACTTTTTGCTAGTGCGTCTATTCTTTCCTCGGGCAGTTTATCGCGCAAATCACGTACTTGTTGCTTTATATCGTCATCCGTGAGACCTGGGTACCGCCGCCGCATACCGCCGCCCAGACTTTGACTATTTGCACCAAATTCTACTTCCTGAACGGTTTCGCCGAATGAATCAGTTTCTTTTTGTTGGCCGCGCGCCCGAAAATCAAAGCTATTACCCGTATCTATGCGTACAGCGTTACCGTCAGCGTCCATAATCAAGTTCTTTTTACCATAAGCCGCGTCCCAGTTGCCGATTAGGCAGTCCATAATAAAGCCAGCATTCTTAGCTTTTTCTGTTACAACAGCTTTTTCTGCTACAACAGCTTTTTCTGTTACAACCGGATTTTCGTTGGCAACAACCTTCTTTGATGCCCTTGCTAGTCTGCCGTCAATGATAACCGCTCGGGTTTCGCTCGCAAGCTGCGGCGTAACTTCTGCATAGAATCTATCGGCTAAAATTTCTGTCCATAGATGTTCTGACGCCTCCCGAGAAGAATCGCCATATTTGACGTACCACCGCTCACGACCAGTTTTAGACGTAACGATATACCACGCTCCCTCATTACTGCCCTCCTGCGTATCGTCCAATTTAAACGATCCGTCAACCACCTCGGGCTGGACTGCGTTATAATTACCATCCTCGCGCCTTTGTACATAATCCTCATACGAAAGCAGTAATTTTTCCTCTTCGTCATATACAGGCACATACATGCCGTGGTCGACAATACTGTCGATGACTGCATCCTGTAGCTCTGAGTTTGCAGCGCGCAAAACAATCGCATTAATCTCAGTAGAAGGAATAGCACCAAAAACCAAACGATGGTCAACAATAACTCCGCCCTTCGTTTCTTTGCCAAAATCAGTCGACTCTGGCGTACGGTGCAATACAATGCATATGGAACCATGGCCACCATTTTTTAAAGCCCGCACTCGTCCCGCAAAATTTTCTGCCTCCATGACCGTTGGGCTGACGACAACAGTATCTACGTTGTACGGGTAGATGTCTTTTTGCGAAGCCGGCCCTATAGCTTCACCGCATAGTATGCCGCTAAGAAGTATGCTGCGCAGATTTTGTGCTGATTCGGTTGCATGAACAAGATCCCCTAGTTCGAGCGGCGATCTATTTTCGGCGTAGCTTTTATTTGCCTCGCTAGCCTTGTCAATCTCCTCAGGCGAGCGAGATAACGCAATTGCCGCAAACAGCCGGTAGGCCAAGAAGGCCGAACGTGCGTCAGGCTTAAGCGAATCGAACGGCACCTCCGAGGCCGAGAGCAAGCTAGGGTTTTCGACCAGAGCAGCTGGATCGATCCACAGGTGCTTTTCTTCATCAGTCATATCGGCAAAAGGCATGAATGTTATCGTATCGTTGTCGTGAAGCTCATCCCGAGAAGAAACAGGCAGCGCAGTCGGTATACCTGACACCGTATAGTCGGTCGCCGCGCCGTTATGTACTTCTCCGAGCAGCAGATCTGCGTACTGCGTATTGAGCCACCAAAGCGATTTCTGACCTCCACCCAAGATGTTTTTGGTTCTGGTAAACATACGCTCAGGGTCGTCAGAACTCAGGCACGTCGAAAGCATGCGTTCGCCCATTACCCCTAAGCCGCTGCGTGGGTCGGTTAGTTCAAACAGACCTTCGTCCGCAAGTCTCTTAATTGACTCAAACTGGGCTTCAGGGTTACTATTCAGCAAAATGCTCCGCACGACCAGATTATTATTAGACCCGCCAAGCTCAAACAGACCTTTGTCTGCCAGCTCCTTGATTGACTCAAACCGTGCTCTGTAACTCTCGCCTTCCGAAAAAACACACTTAAGGACCAAACGATTATTAGCCCCGCCAAGCTCAAACAAGCCTTCGTCTGCCAGCTCCTTGATTGACTCAAACCGTGCTTTAGAGTCACTTTTCAGAAAAACGCAATCCGCGACCAAATATTTATTTGCCCCGCCAAACTCAAACAAGCCTTCGTCTGCCAGCTCCTCAACCTCAGCAAGGGCATCGTGCTCTAATGTAGTGTTTGTTACCGCAAGCAATAAACTACGTTGATAAAAGCTGGGCATTTTCTGCAAAACCTCTGGTAGTCCATTGTCAATCGCTTCGTCAAGTCGTTCAAGTTTCGCGCTATCAAAATCAGCAAAACCTCGCCGCGGATCGTTATCATGGCCACGGCTAGTGATAGCTGTTGCCAATACATATGCGCTCTCTACGTTACTGCCGCCGAGTCGAGACCATATTTGAACAAACAACGCAGGGTCACCAACCTCGGAAATGCCCCTGAACAAGTCATCTATATCCATCAAATCAGGATCATTCTCAGCTTGCCATTGTTTTATCATTTGCATCGCGCGAGTGATGGATTTTTCGTATTCAGCACGTTTCTCGACAGACAGTACGCTCATCATATCCAACATCCCTCCACTAACATCATCCCGCGCAGGAAAACCTGCGTGATATAGCATCAAAACATCCTCTGCCGTTCGTGTTATGTCCGTAGCAAGGATATCTTCTATCCGATCTCTTATTTGCCATGCCCAGTACTCGCCTGAACAATATATTTCCCAAAAACCGTCTGGCACATCTATGGCCGAATCAGGGTCTGGCGTTTTTGCGAGTATATTGTTTATGGTGTCCTCGTGTGCACCGCTCCCACGCAACGTCGCCGTGAGGTGCGCTGCTTTCTGTGCATGACATTTGAGTAGCATTTCGCGCGCTCTAGATTTATCTTCATCGGTATATGATTCATCAACCCGCCCAAACGCAAAATTCAAGTTTTCTCGTGTATTACGCTCTTTGCTCGACACTACATCGGGCAATATCTCGTTGCGACTAGAAGATATAAGCGCCATCACAGCCTCTTCGTTGCCATCCGCCGCTAGCTCAATCATCGCAGCATCTATGGTGTATACGAATGATCTACTGCTTTTATGTTTTTGATCTCTGGCGCGTCTGCTCGCTCGGATCGCTTGGAGTGAGTCAGTCAACTGCTTTCGTACGGCCTCGTCTTGTACCTCGTCGCGGCAACGTAAAATTTGCTGCACCGCGTTTTTTACTTCACTCGGTTTTACGTCAAAGCCGTAAGCCTCTTTTGCTAGGGCGTGTCCAGCCTTTTCGGCAAGCGCGCTAGCCGCCTGTATATCGCCCTGTATATCGCTTTTGAGCTCGGAAAGCGCTGTTAGATCTCGCGCATCAAGCGCTGCGAATGATTCTTCAAGCATTTTGGTCTGTATGGGTGACGGCGAATCCTCTGCCACCGGTTCAATGTGCTGGAGCTGGTCATCAAACGTTTGGTCTGTAGCAACCTGCAAAAGCGCGTGCGTACGTTCACAAACCTGCGGCGCAGAAAACTCATCTCCCCACCGATCGTGTATTGCCACAACGCCGTGAAGATCACTGGCGGCCGAAAGAATATCAGCGCCCATGCCTTTGGCCACAGCACTACGCACTTGCGCATCACAGCCTGAGGTATTACCCTCAATCATAGCTAGAGCAAACATCGTCTGAAAATGCTGTTTCGCAGTTTCTATTTCGGTAACGTTACGCGCTTCGACGCCACGCTGAAACGCCAGCTCTTTCGCCGCAGAAAAGACCGCCTGTCTCTGTGATACGGAATCCGTATCTCGCTGCCCCGACTCAACCTCGCGATATGCATCCGCCAGAACTCCCCCGACATCACGTATGATGCCGCCAACCCTATCGTGAGCTTCTGTCTGCTCCGGGCTATGGCTAGCTACGTCTGGATGGGTGTACGTTGGGCCAAAATCCATATCATCTAGCACGCTAAAGAGCGATTGATGCGACAATTTTAGAACATCACTCCCCAGTTGCTTTGCCGCTTCTTCTGGCAGGCCTTTCAGCTGCCCTTGTGCGATCGCTTCGTGCGATGAAGTTTGAACTGTTTCCATGATCCTAAATTCTCATTCAAATCGCAACCCCCAAATAAGGCTTGAGTAGCTCGGCGGGGCTTCTGTAGCCGTGTCGTTTACGTGGTCTAGTATTGAGCA
>PDRS01000001.1 GCA_002746885.1 Candidatus Saccharimonadota bacterium | reverse complement strand
ACCTGCTCACTACTAGACTACGGAAACGACACGGCTACAGAAGCCCTGCCGAGCTACTCAAGCCTTATTTGGGGGTTGCGATTTGAATGAGAATTTAGGCGGTGAGTGTTGAATGTTTATTGTTTTTATGGTAATATCTTGCTTATGTTTAATCAATTCGGCCAGCACAGACCGTTTACGCCAAACGCTGCTTCGCGCTCGCAACCCCGCCAGTCTACAGCGGCCCCATCAGGCGCAGCGAGCAACAACAGCTTTACGCCGCATATAAAACCGGATTTCATGCCCGCAACAAGCTCGTCTGCGAGCAGTTCGAGCAGCGCTTATTCGCGGCCAACTCGCATAAAGCCAGACGAATTCCAACGTCTAAGTCCCCAAGCGCAGCGAGCTGCCCTCTTCAACCAAGCGCGAGAACAAACCGCCCAAGCACGGCAAGTCAGCTACCAGACACTGCGAAACCCTAGCTCCGCACTACCTGGCGGCCTTACCGAGTCGCAGCGGCGCGATTTTCAAATGCTTCAGCGCAGCAACCCAATTGCCGCCCAAAAACAGCTTGAGCACTACCAGCGCACCGCAGACATTCGCTATAACAAACCAGGCACCACGCCCCAGCAACCATCTGCAGGCTCCGGCCTCACCTATCACCGTCCGCCCGGCAGACCGACCGGTCCTCGCCGCTCTTTCGGGTCGTAAGCTTTGCGTGCATGAATTGCACCGAGCTAGCAGCGTGCTACATTCCCATGCCGCCCATTTCGGGGGCAGGAGCAGCTGGTTTTGGTTCAGGCACTTCAACAACGAGAGCGCCCATTGTCATACTCGTACCAGCAATAGAAGCAGCGTTTTGCAGCGCTTCCTTGGTAACACGGGTTGGGTCAACCACACCAGCAGACTTCAGATCAACGAGTTTCGCAGGATTATTGACGTCTACGCCGTGACCAGCTTTTGCCTTTTTGACTTGCGGTAGCCACTCATCGGCATTTAGTCCGCTGTTGTTCATGAGAATTCGGAACGGCTGCTCCAGCGCTTTTACGAGCAGTCCGCGACCAGCTGCAACAGCATCGTCGTCATCACTAGAAGAAGTACCGCCAGCGAGATTTACCAGCGTCACGCCACCACCTGGAACAATTCCTTCGGCCAGCGCCGCCTTTACCGCAGCTACGGCGTCATCGACCCGATATTTCTTTTCCTCTATTTCGGTTTCTGTCGCACCACCAACCTTGATAACCGCTACACGACCACTGAGCGCGCCGCAGCCGTACCGCCGCCTTCGATAACAGTTGTTTCGTCTTTTCCGACAATAACCTTGCGAGCCGTACCAACGACGTCGAGTTCCACATTTTCAAAATTCATACCGCGGTCTTCGGTAATAACCTGCGCGCCCGTCAGGATAGCAAGATCCTCAAGCATTTCTTTGCGCTTATCGCCGAACGCCGGCGCTTTGATAGCGACAGTGTTGAATACGCCCTTCAGCCGGTTAAGCACCAGCGTGCCGAGCGCTTCGCCCTCAACGTCTTCAGCTATAAGCACGAGATCCTTTTTCCCAGCCTGCGCCAGTTTTTCCAGCATAGGCAAAAACTCTTGGACGCTGGAAATCTTTTTGTCTGTGATGACAATAGCGGGCTTGCTGTATACAGCCTCCATCCGGCCGGTGTCTGTTGCCATGTATGGGCTCACGAAGCCGCGGTCAAAGGTGAAACCTTCGACTACTTCGCTCTCAAGACCCAGTCCCTGACCTTGTTCGACCGTCACCACGCCGTCACGACCAACTTTGTCCATAACGTCGGCAATGAGATCGCCAATAGCACTATCGCCAGCCGAGATCGTCGCAACTTCGGCAACGCGCTTTTTATTTGCCTGAATATCTTCGCTCAGCGACTCAAGTTTTGTGATAACTTCGTGTGCAGCTGCTTCGAGGCCCTTGCGCAGCAACATGGGGTTATGCCCTGCAGCAATCAACTTATTTGCCTCACTCAAAATGTGGTAGGTCAGCACTGTTACTGTAGTTGTGCCGTCACCAGCCACGTCATTCATCTTGTTTGCCGCTTGTTTGATAAGCTCAGCGCCAACTTTGTAGCCCAGCGTTTCATCATCGACATCAGCAATATCGACCCCCTTCGCTACCGTCACGCCGTCGTGCGTCACACTTGGCGCGCCATAGCTTTTCGAGATCACCACGTTGCGGCCCTTTGGTCCCATGGTTGTTTTGACTGCGTTGTACAGAATTTCTGCGCCCGCGAGCACTCGCCTGCGCGCATCATCATCGTAAAAAACTTTTTTTGCCATCTCTACTTTTTACCTTTCTGCTTTTTCTGTAGTTGCTCTTCTATCCTCTGAAGCGTTTCCGCGGTTCGCGCCGTATTTCTTTCTATATGAAACGCCCATGTAACAACGAAAATGAATATTATAGTAACGATTATTGTTCCTGTTGTCTCCATAGCTACTTTACCCTCGCGAGCACATCTGGCTCCTGAACTAACAAATATGTTTCATTCTCTACTCTTACTTCAGTTTGACTGTAGCTCTTGTAGATAATACGGTCGCCTACCGCCACACTCTTCACATGCGGCGCGATGGCCACCACTTTGGCAACGGTTGGTTTTTCTTGCGCGCCACCTGGTATATACAAGCCGCTCGCGGTTTTTTTGGCCGCCTCTTCTGTTTGGGCGACGATATAGTCAGCCAAGGGCTGAATTGGTACGTTATTTGCCATTTCTCCTCCTTAATCTGCTGTTCGTTTTGCCATTCGCCAACGGGCGAACCTGGTCATACTATCGAGCACCGCCAGTAGCAGCACTTCCCTCTCCGATACACAATGTTTGCAATGTAGCATCGCTATGAGGCAAAGCACAAACATTAGCACTTCTCGCAAACGAGTGCCAATGCGCTAGCACTCACTATACCCGACTGCCAAAATCCGGTCAACCTAAAATGCGGCGCACTCTCTGCGCACCCAGAACAGACCGTTTTATGCAACTTTGCTCTGACGATAGCTGAGCTTACTGTGTCGCAGCCAGGTTGAGGCTTTGGCTGAGAGTTTAACTCGACAAGCTCTGCACCAAGCATAACTACGGCGAAAACGTAGTTTACCATCACAGTGAATACACTGTTTGGTACTAAATGTTAGTTGATAGATATATCTATGACACCAAGCTTCGCTTGGAGTATCTGCTAGACTAGTCATAGGAACAGTCCTTTCTACGTTAAGTGTTGTTGTAGGTACTTATTGTAACGGGCTGTTCCGTTTTAGTTTAGTGAACCAGTATATGCCCTAGAAAACAACGCAAAGTTTTTTACTGAGCATCCCCGCGAAATATACCCTGGGCAAGCACAGGACATAAAAACCGATAGCAACACTTAGCCTGAAACGGTACGCTTTCTCGTCAGATTATTTGACAAGCATAATTTTTTGTCGAAATATAGAAGCACTGTCATGCAATCTACGGAATCAGCCGAAGCCGCAACAGCACATGCCATAGACCGAAGAGAATTCTTCGGGCAATGCGGTCGGTTAGGCCTTGTTACCCTCAGTGTAGCGGCAGCCGTATATCGCACGCGCGAGCAATGGTACGAATCCATCCAGAGAGACCCCGAAATACAAACAATTTACGCAGAAAATCGCTCGGCAGTTGGTGGTAACAAGCACCTCGTTCTTATAGCTGGGACAGCCACGACCCATACGTGGGATAGCCATGCTCTTGTTCCGGTCGCAGGTCAATTCGCGCAGATTCATGCTCTCAAGCACGGCTCCGAAGGTATAGACGTTGACCAGCTGACCAAGCAAATACACCAGCGCGTGCAAGCAGACCAAGAACACCAGACATCGCCTCAAGATGTAGTTTTGGTAGGCACAAGCCAAGGAGCAAACCTCGCGCTCGCCATAGCAGCAGCGATAAACACTGACCCGAGCTACGAAAACACTCGCATTTGTCAGATTGTACTTCGAGATCCGCCGTTTGGAGAAGAAAGCATACGAACACCTCAGCGCTATGCTGCCGCCGGCATGAGTGCAGCAAGCGGCGTCGTGTCAAACGTAGGACCTGGTGAGTACTTTATGGGCGAGCTGGCTCATATAGCGCCAGAATCACTACCCTTGTGGCAAAAAGTATTCGAAGCAGGCCGCAGAACCCTGGAACCGATAGGACCAAAAACGTTAGCCGATCAGATCACTATGATCACTGAGTTTCCGCACCTTTGGCCGCGCTACGCCCAACAGTTGCGAGACATCCCGATTCACCTCGTCCAGAGCGGGCTAGACACGCTGGTAGAAGGGGGTTTCGTGCGAAAAGCGTTCACGCAAACTCGTCCTGACATCATTGTCCACGAGCTACCTCATGCACCTCACGGAGCGTTCTATTTTCCCGACGACGCAAAAAATCGACGCGCTTATCTTGATCAGGCGGCTACGATGCAGCGAATCCTATTTTCGACTGGCTGGAAGCCGGTCTGGGATGTTGCCGCCGGCCGACCCTACGAAGAACCTGGCATACTGCCTAGTTTTCGACTTAGGTAGCTCAAGTTACGACCGCTACAGCACTACACGCCGAGACGTGATTTCAGCGACTTTTTCGACGGGTTGATTTCGGCTTCGAGCGTCATACCGAGCACAATTCGTATCAGCACAATACCGCCCAGCGTCGTCACACCAATGAGCGTCAGGTCCCCGCTAACCGTCCGAATAATATCTCCGGCCACTAAAAATTCCAGCCCAATCAAGATTGCACGTGCCAAACGCTGCCGATAGTCGCGATAAAGATCATGCCCCCGAAGACCCTTTGGGTCGCGCTGGAAATAGCGGTACACGATCGCGACCGACGCAAGCAAAAACCCCACCACAATCAACAGTACGCCGAGCACATCGAGTGCGAAACCGACGTTTTGGATAAATTCGTTGAGTGATTTGTGCATAACTGCCTTCTGTCTTTGTGTTTTGGTTTTATGTTGTTTATTTACAAACCTGTACTCTACCATAGCAAAAATTGCAGCGTTTGTCAACATTGCGATCCTAAATTCTCATTCAAATCGCAACCCCCAAATAAGGCTTGAGTAGCTCGGCGGGGCTTCTGTAGCCGTGTCGTTTACGTGGTCTAGTATTGAGCA
>PDRS01000003.1 GCA_002746885.1 Candidatus Saccharimonadota bacterium | reverse complement strand
CTCTCGTATTAGTTGCTCTATTGCAAACAACAGGATACGGAGAAACCCTGTGGCTCTTCAAGTTATAGGTGGGGTTGCGTTTTGAGTGTTAATTCGGGGGTAAGCGTATGATTTCTTCATGATTTCATTATATCTCGGAGCAGGGAAAAACGGACAGTTTAACGTACGCTTTTTGCCACTTATGATTTGGGCTGTTTGCCTAGAATCTCACGTACCACAGCGGCATCATTCCAAGGAATCCGCTCGCCGTCCACTATACGATAGACTTCGTGACCCATGCCAGTGATAAAGACCGCATCGCCTTTTTTCGCGATCGCCAGTGCTTTTGCGATTGCGTCGCGGCGATCGGCTACCTCTGTCGTTTTCGCTGAACCGCCCTTGACGTCCTCGATACCTTTGTAAACCATGTCGCGGATTGCTTGAGGGTCTTCGTTATAACTTTCTTCGTCGGTCAGAAATATCCGATCTGCCAGTCGTGCGGCAATGCCGCCCATGATGGGGCGTTTGCCTTGATCGCGGTCGCCGCACGCACCAAATACGAGTATGACGCGCTGTTTTGTAATCGCTCGCGCCGCCGTCAGGAGTTTTTCGAGACCGTCAGGTGTATGGGCATAGTCGACGATAACATCGTACGGTAACCCCTCAACCACACGCTCAAACCGCCCAGCCACCGCCTCGAGATTGGCCACTCCTTCGACGATGTCTTTGAGGTTGACGCCCAAAAGGTACGCAGCAGCGGCAGCAGCGGTCATATTGTAGGCGTTGAACGCGCCCGGCAAGTTTGTGGCAAGCTCGAGTTTGGTTTGATGATCAATCGTCACTGTAGCCTCTGTACCTTTGCGATACAAGGTGATTCGATCGATATGCGCTTCGGACTCGGGGTGTTCGCCGTATGTAATCTTTTGGTCGAGGGCGTGATACTGGTCGAAATATGCAAACCACGCATCGTCGCGATTAAGCACGATGTACCTGGGCGAGGCGGCAAATAGCTGTCCTTTCACCGCCGCATAAGCTTCCATGGTTCCGTGGTAATCAAGGTGATCTTGCGTCAGATTTGTCATGATCGCCATCTCGACGGGTACGCCATAGAGTTTGTGCTGATGAATGGCGTGCGACGGAAACTCCATCACCACAAAATCGACTTGCGCCCGTTTGGCGTCACGAAAAAATCGCTGCATGCGGGTGGTACTTGCCACTGTCGCGTTGAGGTCATTGCGCACCGCTGTGCCAGCGACTTCGATCGTCGCTGTGCTAAACATCGCGGTCGTATAACCAGCTTCTTTGAGAATCTCGTTGAGAAAATTGACAGTCGTTGTTTTGCCGTTAGTTCCTGTCACTGCGATGACGCGGAGATGCCGTGATGGGTTGCCATACCGCGCCGCCGCGACCCGCGCTCGCGTCTTTCGATATGCAGTCTCAACGCCTCTCACCGCAGTTTTTGGCAGTAGTGCGCGAACACCCACAGCCAATGTATTTTTCATACAGCATAGTATAGCATTGCGACGAACCGTTTATAGTTGCATAACAACACCTCTCGCGGTATAATCGCATTAATTATGGCACCGAAAGAGCGGCCCGAAGGGTTTCCATATGACGGCGTTGACTGGGATAAAGACCTTGAGAGGCTTATTGCCGCGGAAGAACGGTTTACGTTTGCGCGGATATGCGCTGAGCTGGGGCATGTGTCTCTCGTGGGTCGCGAGGAGCCCCTTAAGCGCCGGGGCGGTGGTGTACCAGCTCGTTATGATCAATTCCTCCTTGAGCTCGGTGATGTCGCATGAGCTATTTCGGCTAGTATATGCCAGCAGGTCTCGGGCAAACTGAGTCGGGCGCTTTTGGTAACGCGCGAGTGCAGCAAGTTTTTTTGGTGCTTCGCCTTCACTGTGCCTATGAGCAATCTTATGCTCGATTATAGTGTGTTGCTTTATGAAACTCTGTGTAATGTGCCATAATATAAGTATGAGAAACTTACGATTGGTACCATCAGGAGAACACGGAGAAAGTGATGCAGGCGCTGGGTTGGAGGCTTGGCTTGGTTCAGCTGGACAAGAAGGCGATGCCCCCAAGCCATGGGTATTTTCTGGCGAAGGAATAGCACTTAAATTTTCTGTGTATTCAAGTGATCCTGTTGCGCTTGTTACGGCCTCTGATGTGCAGGACGGCTTTGACCAGTCGTGGGAACAGGAGGGGAAAAGGACAGTTGTATATGCGCCACTTTCTACGATGCGAGAGGGCGCCGAGAATACTGGTTCTGCGCTAGCATTTTTATGGCGAGGCGGTAACGTATACCCATATAATGTCGTTGCCGATAATACTCAAGCCGGGCGGCAAGCAGAGCCCGCTAATCAGGATGAGAAGGGGCGTCATCTTCCTCTGAAAGAGAGTGGTTGTATTGATCTGGAGGGTAAGGATGGCGAGCGATGGCTGCAGGTTTTAGTGATCGCCGACGATTATAACGGAGATTTTCTTGATAGGGACGCCAATACTGGCGCGGGAGGAATGCCTCCATCGCAGGCGGCATTGGTGGCAAGTATATTAGAAGCCGTTGGTGAAGCTTCGCAAGAACTGAACCGCCAGTTGCCACCCAAAGCAAGAGTTCTTGGCGGGCTGGTAGGTTTCTAGTGAAATAGGATTCCTCGTCGTAACTCTCCGCAATAAACGTGAAAACAGCTGGTGTTTCTTGGTAGACTATGTCTATGCCTGCGGTGATTTTTGATTTTGACGGGACGATTGTAGATAGCCTAGCGGGGGTTATCAAGGTGTACGAGCGCGTAAAAGGCGGTCGAAAGCTGACTAAAGAAGAGCGCCGAGCGCTTCAGAACAAAAGTCTTCTGCAAATTGCGCTCGCTATGCACATACCGAAGTGGAAAATACTCTGGTTGGCGGCGTGGGGTAGACGCATGTTTCATAAGCATCTGCGCAGCGTAAATGTCCACCCGGGCATGACGGAGCTTATCGCTGAGCTGCATAAAAAGGGGGTGCCGCTGTATGTTGTAAGCTCAAACAGGACAGCAAATGTGCAAAAGTATCTGCGTTTGCATGAGCTCGACACGTTTTTCGAGGGCGTGTACGGCGGCGCGAGTTTCTTCAGTAAGGCGAGAGCTATGAACAAGCTCGTTGCGCGCGAAGAGCTGAACCGAGAAGAAGTATGGTGCGTGGGTGATGAGCGGGTCGATGTGCGCTCGGCGCATGCAGCGGGTCTCAAAATAGTTGCGGTAACGTGGGGTTATGCGGATTTGGCTGGGCTCAAGGCCGTCAAACCCGATCACCTTGCGAAAAACACGGCCGAACTGCGAACAGCGCTCCGCAAGTATGTGTAGAAGCTGAATGTACTCTTTGTGCGTCTGCCTGAGGCGCTTGGAAAGCTTTTGGTATTTTTGTGAGCGACCGCGTAAAATGATGGCATGAGTTACACGAAAGGGCGGTCGCAACCGTATGAGCCGGGTCAGAAGACGCCGTACAAAGTTTCGCGGTCAAAAATAGAGCTTTTTATGCAATGTCCGCGCTGTTTCTGGTTGGATATGCGTTATAAAATTACGCGGCCGAGTAGTCCGCCGTTCAATATCAATAAAGCCATAGATGAATTGTTCAAAAAAGAATTTGATCTCTATCGCAAAGACGGCAAACCACACCCGCTTATGGACACGTTTGGAGTCAAAGCCGTGCCGTTTCAGCACAAAGACCTCGACACATGGCGCAATAATTTTACGGGTGTTGCTACGCTCCACGAGCCGACGAACTTGCATGTGTTCGGTGCGGTAGATGACGTGTGGGTTGACGACGAAGGCAAACTGATAGTGGTTGACTATAAGGCGACCGCAAAGGCAGAACCGGTGAAAGCGCTTGGTCCTGAGGGCGGTTGGCAAGACATGTACCGGCGGCAAATGGAGGTGTACCAGTGGCTTCTCCGGCAAAATGGTTTTGCGGTGAGCGACATTGGTTATTTTGTCTACGCAACAGGCAATCCTGGTAAGGATACATTTGATGGCGTGGTTGAGTTTGAAACACATGTATTTCCGCACCATGGCAAAAGTGACTGGGTAGAAAAAACCTTGGTCGACATGAAGCAGTGTATGGAAGACAGTATGATGCCAGCGGTGGGCGCGGCGGCTATGGGCGGTCCGTGCGAGTACTGTTCATATGCTAGGGCGCGGACCGAGCTGACGCTTGAAGCTATACGGCAGCGAAACAGCTGACTAGCTAATTACCTGGTCATCTGCCGCAGCGTTATTTGTTGTTGTGAATAACCAGTTGGGGGAACGGAATGATGATGCCATTTTGCTCGAAGGCTTTTTTGATGCGCCGGCGAAACTCGCCAGCAACTTCCCACTGTTTGGCTGGGGCGACTTTGCCGAGTGCTTTTATGCGTACCGCCGATTCTTCGAAGCCGTCGACGCGCATAAAGGCGATCGGCTCTTTGATGTGTCGTGCCCAAGTTTCGTCGCTCGCCATAGCTTGCCCGACTTCATTGACGACACGTTCGACGGTGTCGATGTCGGACTCGTAGGCGATGCGGATGTTTACGTTGACGTTTGCGAAATCAAATGTGCGATTGGTGACGACGCCAGTTGCGCCATTGCGCAGAATATGCAAATTGCCATCGAGGTCGCGCAAGCGAGTTATGCGAATGGATATGTCTTCCACGATGCCAGAAATCTCTTTGCCGCCCGAAGTGAGTGTTACGATGTCGCCGACGCGATATTGGTTTTCGGCAATGATGAACGTGCCAGCGAGGAAGTCGCCAATGGTCGACTGCGCACCAAAGCCGACCACGATACCAATCAGTCCGGCGCCGGTTGCAAGTGCGGCAAGGTTAACGTGCAGCATAGAAAGTATAACTGCGCTCGCGGCAGCCCATAAGACAACCCTCATAGCGGTGCGCAACATGGTGATAAGCGTTTTTTCGCGCTTTTCTTCGTCAGTTTTGCTGTCATAACGGTGGCTGCGCACAGCGTGTTTGACGAGCCTGTTGATGATTTGCTGTAGCACAAACTGTACGACGAGGGAGCCAAGCAGCACGAGACTTATCTGAATAAATACATTATCTAGAAGCTGTTTCAGTAATTCGTGATCCATGCATACAGCATACCTGTCGCGTCCCGTATACGGCAAGCGGTTACACTAAATTATTTACCTCGCAAACAGTATCGCGCTATACTACGGCTATGCTAGACATACAATTTATTCGTGAGAATGCTGAGTTAGTGCAGCGAAAAAGCGAGGACAAGGGCTATAGGGAAGTTGCTGTCGCAGAACTGCTCAGGCTCGATGAACAGCGGCGTGCTCAACTGACGGCTGTAGAAGAGCTGCGGGCGCAGCGCAATACACTGACCGAGTCCATGAAGGGGCAGAAACCTGCGCCAGATCAGATAGCCGAAGGTAAAAAGCTCAAGGAGACAATTGCTCAGAAAGAAGCCGAGCTAAAGGTCACGGAAGAAGAGTGGCAAACGCACATGCAGGCTGTGCCAAATCCAGCGTTTGATGATGTACCGCTTGGCGGCGAAGAAGACAGCGCCGAAATAAAGAAAAACGGCGCCCAGGAAACTGGTGCAAAAGATCATCTGGATTTTGCGGTAGAGCGCGGTTGGGTGGACTTTGAACGCGGCGCAAAAGTGGCTGGCACAAAGTTTTACTACCTTAAAGGCGACTTGGCGTTGCTGGAAAATGCCATAACGCAATTTGCGTTAGATGTTGTGCTGAAGCAAGATTTTCAGTACATGACGGTGCCGCATTTGGTAAACAGCCGAACGGCAATGGGCGCTGGGTTTTCGCCGCGCGGCGACGAAAGCGGCAATGAATACTACGTCGAAGGCGAAGATCTGACGCTTATTGGTACGGCCGAAGCACCGCTTACGGGGTATCATGCCGACGAAATCATTGACGAAGACAAGCTTCCGCTCAAGTACGTCGGCTACAGTCCGTGCTATCGCCGAGAAGCGGGTACTTATGGCAAACACACGCGAGGACTGTTTCGTGTGCATCAGTTCAACAAGCTAGAAATGTACATCTTCTGCGCTCCTGAGCAAAGTCGGGACATGCACGAATATATTTTGCGCGTTGAGGAGGAGTTGTGGCAGGCGTTGGGTATTCCGTATCATGTCGTGAATATTGCAGCAGGGGATTTAGGCGCGCCAGCCGCAAAAAAGTACGACATAGAATATTGGTCGCCGGTCGACGCTGCGTATCGGGAGCTGACCAGCTGTAGTAACTGCACTGATTTTCAGGCGCGAAACCTCAATATTCGCGTACGCCGCAAAAATGGCTCAGTTGAGGTGCTGCATACGCTCAATGGCACGGCCGTGTCGCTTGCGCGTTCGCTCGTGGCTGTTATCGAGCACTACCAAACAGAACATGGTACACTAAAAGTACCTGATGCCCTTGTACCCTACATGGGCGGCAAAACAGAGTTGTAAACCATAAGGAGTTATATGATTCACACCGTCAGCGCGGAAGGTTTTGACCTGACCCCGAAATTACAAAAATACACTGCAGGCAAGGTAAAGGATATTCAGAAGTATATTCCTCGAAACGCGCGCGAATCGGCTGTTTTGGCGATTCATTTTAAAGAGAATAAAAAACGACAGGAAAAAACCTGTACGCTCGCGCTGCAGCTGCCGCATAGTACCTTGGCGGCAAAGGAAACGACGACGCATATGTATGCTGCATTTGACATTGCAATCGTCGAAATGCGTCGACAGCTCGCGGACTACAAGGGTAAACACAGCAAATACGGGTTGCGGCACCGGTTTACTCGGCGCTTGAAGCGGACATAATTGTTTTACTTGTGGTTTTGAGTGTGTTGCGAACCATTTTGCGTATTTTTCGCGCAGAGTGTCCTTTCCAAGGTAGCTCAAACAGGGTACAATAGTGGTGACGAAATCTAGTGACTGTGACGGAGGTGTAACAGACGGCATGAATAGAGTGTTAAAACGTATCCTTGGCGACCCGCAGGCGAAGACAATCAAGCGTTTGCGGAAACGCGTGAAAGTTATAAACGCGCTCGCACCAAAATATGAAAAAATGACCGACAAGCAGCTGCGCGAGCAGACTGACAAACTACGGGCTCGACTCAAAAAAGAATCGCTTGACGGCATTTTACCCGACGCATTTGCACTCGTGCGAGAGGCCGCGACGCGAACACTCGGTCAGCGACACTACGACGTGCAGCTTATTGGCGGCATGGTGCTCCACGAGGGTAACGTCAGTGAAATGAAAACGGGCGAAGGGAAGACGCTCGTTGCGACGGCTCCGATGTACCTCAACGCTATTGATGGCAAGGGTGCTCACCTCGTGACGGTAAACGATTATTTGGCGCAACGCGATGCGGGATGGATGGGACAGGTGTACCATTTTCTTGGGTTGCGGACAGCGGTCATTAAGGCCGACCATTCATACATATACGATCCGACTTTTGTCAACGAAGAGCACGAAGACGAACGTTTTCGTCATCTTAAACCGTGCAGCCGCCAAGAAGCATATGCCGCCGACATCACGTATGGCACAAATAACGAGTTTGGCTTTGATTATCTGCGCGACAATATGGTTCGCGAAACTGACCAGCTGCGGCAGCGCGACCTGAATTATGCAATCGTCGACGAGGTTGACTCTATTTTGATCGACGAAGCGCGTACGCCGCTGATCATCAGCGCCCCCAGTGTTACTCCGGGCAACGCGTATGCGCAATTTGCGCGCACGGTTCGCCAGCTGACGGCAAAACACTATGAAATTGACGAAAAGCGTAAAACGGTTGTTCTCAACGACAGTGGTGTTGATAAAATCGAAAAAGTACTTGGTATAGAAAACCTATATGGCGGCGAAAACATTCGTACGCTGTATCACTTAGAACAAGCGTTGCGTGCGCAGACGTTGTTTAAGCGCGACAAAGACTATGTTGTGACGAATGACGGCGAAATCGTTATTGTCGATGAATTTACCGGTCGTTTGCTGGCAGGCCGCCGCTACAATGAAGGTCTCCACCAGGCTATTGAGGCAAAAGAAGGCGTCGAAGTTCAGCAGGAATCAATGACGCTTGCGACAATTTCCTTCCAGAACTACTTCCGTCTTTACGACAAACTTGCCGGTATGACCGGAACGGCTATGACCGAAAGCGAAGAGTTTCACCAGATATACAAGCTCGATGTTGTTGAGATACCGCCGAACCGGCCGATTGTGCGCGATGACCGAAGCGACCGCATATATCGCAACGAAGCAGCAAAATTCAAAGCTATTGTGAAGGAAGTGAAGGAACTGCATCGCAAGGGGCAGCCAGTGCTCATTGGTACGGCCTCCATTGAGAAAAACGAAAGATTAGCCAGTATGCTCACCAAGGCAGGGGTGCCGCACCAAGTTCTTAACGCGAAAAATAATGAGCGAGAGGCCAAGATTGTTGCTGCTGCCGGTCAGAGTGGGGCAGTTACCCTGGCGACGAATATCGCAGGGCGCGGCACGGACATTGTTTTGGGTGAAGGCGTGAAGGAGCTGGGTGGACTTTTTGTGCTCGGTTCCGAACGGCACGAATCTCGCCGCATAGACAATCAGCTGCGCGGACGAGCTGGCCGCCAGGGCGATCCTGGCGTAACGCAGTTTTATGTCAGCACCGAAGACGATCTCATGCGTATTTTTGGCGCGGAACGCATTGGCCGCGTGCTCGACAGGCTGAAGGTGAGCGATGATGTGCCAATAGAAAACAGGATGATTACACGCAGCCTGGAAGCGGCGCAAAAGAAGGTAGAGGGCTTTCACTTTGACCAGCGTAAGAACGTTGTGCAGTACGATGATGTCATGAACCGCCATCGCAAGGCAACCTATGCTATGCGTAAAGAGATTTTGCGCGCAGATGATATCAGTAAGCGCGTCAAGGCGTACATAAACGAAGAAGTTGGCTTGCTGGCCGATTCGCCAGTGCGCGCAACTGAAGAGTTTGAGCCGGCTGTTAAGGAACTTCTGCCGCTGGATGAAGCAGCGCTCGACCGAGTTTTTGCCAAAACGCAAGACACCGTGAAGCCAGTGCTTTTGGAAGAAGCAAAAGAGCTGTACAAAGGCCGCGAGGCGGCTTTCACTGGCGAAATTATGCGCAAAGTTGAACGTGATATCTACTTGCAGATTCTTGATAATCTCTGGATGCAACACCTTGAAAACATGGATCATTTGCGCGAAGGCATTGGCTGGATGAGCGTGGGGCAGCGCGATCCGCTTGTCGAATATCGCCGTCGCGGCCAGTTGATATTTGAGGAAATGCAGCATATGCTGCGCCATGAAGTTGTTCGAGCGGTTTTCCATGCTGAGCCTGTTGATATGAGCCAGTTTGAGCAACCTGTCGAAACCGAGCTGACTCGAGCCGCGCGCGGTTCTATCAGTAACGCGGCTGATATTTTGGACGACCAAGAACAGTTCGACGAGGGCGATTTTGCGCCGTCGGGCGCAGGTGCGCAGAAAAAAACGGGTGGTAGTAAAGCAGTATCAACCGCCAAAAAACGCGCCAAAGCGAACAAA
This sequence comes from Candidatus Saccharimonadota bacterium, assembly GCA_002746885.1. Taxonomy (GTDB): domain Bacteria; phylum Patescibacteriota; class Saccharimonadia; order Saccharimonadales; family UBA4665; genus JAGXIT01. The sequence continues at coordinate 15,117 of PDRS01000003.1, read as the reverse complement.
GCAGAACGGCAGCGTAAGGCAAAGGCACGAAAAAGGAAATAGCTTGCAGCGAGATTTTACGACACCTGCAACAAGCCGCGCACGCATATGAAACACACTGTCGAAGAGATTATTCTGAAAAACGGTGCGAAGGGTCTCATGATACATGTGCCCGATGCGAGCGTTATGAATGCGTACGTCAATTTTCGAGCTGGCGAGTATCTGGTGGATCGCGAAAAGTGGGAAGCGCCGCATCTCATGGAGCATATTTTGCTAGGGGCAAACGATGCCTTTCCGCGTGCTCGCGACTTTCAGGCGGAGGTGGAAAAAAACGGCGCTTACAGCAACGCTTCTACCGATGTGTATGACATTGTTTACGTTTTTGAGTGCGCCGATTTTGAGTGGGAGCGTGTTACGCGGCTTATGCGCACCGCTATCGATAAGCCGCTGTTTTTGCAGGAAGAATTCGATGCTGAGTTTGGCAATGTCCGCGAAGAACTCGCGGCGCGGGCTAACAATCATTATCGCCAACTCGGAGCATCCAGCCGCAAGGCCTATGGCTTGGTTGCGGAAACGGACAAAGAGCGTCTGGCGCTCATGGAAAATGTCACACTCGACGATGTACGCGAACACTATCGCAACACGCACACCACAGACAACATGCGGTTTGTTGTTGCCGGAAATATCACGCCTGCTCGTAAGCGAAAAATGATCGAGATTTTCGAGGAAATAGAACTACCTCGCGGCGAGCGCTTTGCGATGCCTGACGAAATTGTTAAATCGCTGAAAAAACCTATCTGTATACCGAACGAAACGGTCGACACCGTGTATTTTTACATAGACACATTCATGAATAGGCGCCTCGAAGAACGAGAGGTCGACGCGCTAACGCTCGTCAACGCGCTGCTAACAGAAACGCTTTACTCAAAAATTCTCGGTGCCGCGCGCGAGCGTGGACTGGTCTATGGCATGAACAGCGGTTTTCAGCAGATCAAGCTGAGTAGCAACCTATGGTTCGGCAGTCAAGTTTCGGCGGCGAATGCACCGGCGTTATTTGATATTATTCTCGAACAGCTTGGAAATCTCTTTCGCGGCGAACTGGCAGAGGCAGACATTGCGGCGGCGCAAGCCTATGCCATCGGGCGCTATCAGCGGAGTGCGCAAACGGTTTCGAGCACGGCAGCGGGGTATACGGGTAGGTATTTCTTTGACGAGTACATAGAGGACTATTACGCGGTACCAGAACGTATTCAGGCTGTAACAAAACAGGATATTGTAGATGTAACACGAGCCATGTTTACCGATAAGGTTGGCGGTCTTGGTGTGTATGGCAGCGTTTCACAGCGCTTGGCCGATGAGTTGAATACGCAAATCGCCCCACTCTGGCAACAGGAGACCTAAATGGACGAGCTGCCGCAGGTAACGCAGGAGATACAGGCATCGGTAAACGACGCTCTGCGGCGTATTGGGTACGAAAAGCTGTGCGCCCAAAAAGAAACACTTACACATACTGTCAATCAGCCAGATTTTTGGAACGACCCAGACAAAGCGCAACGGCGTGTAAAAGAACTTGCAAATATAGAGAAACGCCTACAGCCGTGGTCTGAGTTAAAACAGCTTGTCGACGATGCGGTTGAGTTACTCGCGCTTGGCGACGAGAGCATGCATGCGGAAATAGCAGCCCAAGTCGCGCAAGCAGAGAACAAGTTTCGCGAGCTAAAGGAAGAGCTGAAGTTTGCAGGAACATATGACGATCATGATGCTATTTTGCGTCTTCATGCTGGCGCGGGTGGCGCAGACGCCCAGGACTGGACGGGTATGCTGCTGCGCATGTATACTCGCTGGGCTGAACAAAATAATTACTCAGTTTCACTGCTTGAAGAAGCACCAGCAGACGAGGGTGGCTACAAGAGCGCAACCGTGGAAATAACAGGGGTATTTGCCTACGGAAAACTGAAAGGTGAACATGGGGTGCACCGTTTAGTGCGACTCAGTCCGTTCAACGCCGAAAGTCGTGAAACGAGCTTCGCTAAGGTTGAAGTTATGCCAAAAATTGATGCTCCCGATGAAGTTGCTGTTGACGAAAAAGACCTGAAAGTCGATGTCTATCGTAGCGGCGGCCACGGCGGTCAAAGCGTCAATACGACCGACTCGGCTGTGCGGATTACGCATGTGCCGACGGGTATTGTCGTGGCTATACAAAATGAACGTTCACAGCTACAAAACAAAGAAACGGCTATGACTATTTTGCGCTCGCGGCTTGTGCAGCTGCAAATGGAGCAGCATGCTGAAAAAGTGAGCGAACTAAAAGGTCCAAATGAACAAGCCGCGTGGGGTAACCAAATCCGTAGCTACGTACTACACCCGTATAAGCAAGTAAAAGATCTTCGCAGCAATCACGTCTCAAACGACCCAGAAAAGGTGCTTGCTGGCGACCTTACGCCATTTATTTCTGCGTATTTGGAGGGAGAAATTGGCAGCGCTCATTGATGTGTCGGCTCCTGTTCTATTAACGAACAAGCATCTGTGTATCAGGCAATCTGGTAGCAAAGATCGAGAAGGCAGTGAGACGCAATTGTTGGCATGATATAATACCGCTTATGATACTTCTGGACAGGGTTACGAAAACGTATGGGAAGAGTCTCGGCACGGCGCTTGATAGGGTAAGCTTGCACGTGGAACCGAAGGAGTTTGTCATTGTTATTGGTCAAAGCGGGGCGGGCAAGTCGACGCTGCTGAAACTGCTGACGCGCGAAGAAGTACCGACGAGCGGCAAGATTATTGTGGGCGGCATAGACTATGATAAATTGCCAGAAAAGAACACCCCGCTGCTTCGGCGTAAGATTGGCGTTGTTTTTCAGGACTTCAAGTTACTACCGAATCGAACTGTTTTTGAGAATGTGGCGTTTGCGCTCGAGATTGTCGGTGTGAATACAAAGGAAATAAATAACACCGTGCCGCGCGTGCTCGACATAGTGAACCTAAAAAACAAGGCGAAGCGTATGCCGGTGGAACTTAGCGGCGGTGAGCGTCAGCGCGTGGCAATTGCTCGTGCTATCGTCCGGCAGCCAAAAATTCTTATCGCCGACGAGCCAACTGGTAACCTCGACCCGAAGCACGCCTGGGACGTTATACGCGTGCTCGAAAAAATAAATCGATATGGTACAACCGTGCTGCTGACGACGCACAACCAGGATATTGTCAACAAACTGAAACGTCGTGTCGTGACTCTCAAGAATGGTCAACTGGTTAGTGATCGAGCAAACGCGCAGTATAGTGACAATGCGGCGCTTAGGAGGGGGGCTTAGATGGGGCGGCGCTCAACTACCTTTGGTCGGATCGTTCGTACGGGATTTATTTATTTTATGCGAAACGTGTGGCTGGCGGTGGCGGCCATGGCGACGATGATCATTACGCTCACGATCATTTTGGCGTCTATCATCATAAATGCCACGCTTAACGACCAAGTAGCGCAGATTACGAATAAAATTGACGTGTCTGTATACCTTAAAGACGATGTGAGTGTCGGTCAGGCCAAAAAATTTGTGTCTGCCATAGAAAAGCTGCCAAATGTTGAGCAGGTTATTTACCTAGATAAGGCGGCTGCTTTGCGTGCGTTTATCAAGCAGAACTCTGGCAACGACAAGCTGCTTGCCGCTGTCAACGAAACCGATAACCCACTTCCTGCGACCATAAAAATCAAGCCGAAAGATTTAAACAAGATGGATGAAATACGAGATTTTGTTACGAAACCATCGTGGCAGAAGCTTCAGTCGGATCCTATTTCGGATATCGGTGAACGGCGCGCAACTATAGACAAGATTACCCATGCAACAAACGTTTTGCGCGACGCGGGGTTGATTACGGTGGGCGTTTTTGCTGTTATTTCTGTTTTGATTATTTTCAACACAATTCAAATGGCTATATTCAACCGCCGCGACGAGTTGCAGATTATGCGTTTGCTGGGAGCGAGTACGAACTATATTCGTGCGCCGTTCGTAATAGAAACGATCATCTATGGGGTGTTGTCGGCGATTATTTCGCTGCTAATTGTCAATGCGCTGTTTATTACGGCGGCAGGTTCGCTGCAGGCGACCAGTCTTGGGCTGCTCGACATCAGCTATAGTCAAATTTATTTCAGAGAGCATTACTGGCAGCTGTTGTCTATGCAGCTTACGCTTGGTATACTGATAGGTGCTGCTTCGTCAGTTATAGCCACGCAGCGTTATCTCAAATTCAAATCGCAGAAATAAGAACAGCGAAAACATAAAGAAAGAAAGCGCGTGACGTAGATATGTATTCGTCGCGTTGTGCCTGCTTCGTCTTCGGTCGGGGCTGCCAGCGGCTCTCTGCGACGCAAATAGATGAAATATTACAACAATTTATCAGGGATAAGGAGGATTGTCTGTTTTGCGTAGTTGTGATATCATAAGCATGTTCGATCAAACACACAAAATTATGAAAAAACAGCTACACTCTCGTTTCTTGCGCCGTTTCCGGCATTCACACAAAACAGTTTCTCTTGTGGCGCTTGCGATTTTGGTCGCTGGCAGTGCATTGCTACCAGCGTGGCGTAGCTTTGTGTGGGCAGACACGTACCAGGCGCAGATAGACGCGCTGCGTCAGGAAAACGCCGAAAAACGTTCAGTTGTTGCTGGTCTGGAAGAGCAGGCCAAAAACTACGCAGATGTTATCACGAAGCTGCAGAAGCAGATAGAAACGCTCCAGGCTTCTATAAAGGCGAACCAGAGCTTGCAGGCGAAATTGCAAAAGCAAATCGCCGAAGCGCAGGCTGAGATTGACCGGCAACGGGCGATTTTGGCAGCCGACGTGAAGGCGATGTATGTCGATGGCACGCCGAGCTCGCTCGAAATGCTTGCAGCGAGTAAAAGCCTCAGTGATTTTGTCGACAAGCAAGAATACCGTTCGCGCGTCCAAAACAAACTGCAAGAAACCCTCAAGAAAATTGCTGCGCTCGAAAAGCAACTACAGCTCGAAAAAGCACGCGTCGAACAGCTGATTCGCGATTTGCAAATCCAACAGGCCGATCTGAATGCAACTCGAGCAAAACAGTGGGAACTGCTTAATCTCAACGAGCAGCAACAGGAGGCGTACAATGCAGAGATAGCCGCAAACAATAGCCGTGTTGCTCAGCTGCAGGCGCAGCAGGCGGCGGCGAACAGGCAGCTAAGCGGCGGTTCTCCGGGCGCTGTTGTGCCAGGCGATCCCTCTCATGGCGGCTACCCAGCTCAGGCGCAAAGCCCGTGGGGCGGCTACTGGGGGACGAATTATCCGAAAGATAACACCGTAGATAACTGGGGTATGTACAACCGCGAATGCGTGAGTTACACCGCTTGGAAGGTACATAGCACCTACGGCTACATGCCGTACTGGGGCGGCTATGGTAATGCCAACCAGTGGCCAGGCAATGCTGCTCGTGCGGGTATACCGACGAGCTCTACGCCAAAAGTTGGTTCGGTTGCCGTGTGGAATGTCGGTTACTATGGCCACGTTATGTGGGTCGAGGCGGTCAATGCCGATGGGTCGGTTTGGGTGAGCCAGTTCAATTACGACTTTACGGGTCGTTACAGCGAAATGCTCATTAGCCCTGGTATGGCGGCTAATCTCACCTACATTTACTTTGACCAGATGTAAACCAGTGAGCGCCATGCGCGCTGTACCTTGACTAAAAAACTAACACAAAAAACATATGGCAAAGCAAAAAACGATACGAGTTGAGCGAGCAGAACCAGCTTTTGACGAGTCTTTAGCGGGCACTGGCGAAACACAAGAGCAGGTGCAGTCTACGGCTGGTGTTCGGTGGCCGCGGCGGGCGTTTTTGCGGATGCGGAGCGGTTTTGCTTGGGTGCAGTCCTTGCGCCGCCGGTTACTAGGGCGTCCTGCGCACGGGTTGGTGCTTTTTATGGGTATCTCGGTTGGCGTGGGTTTGCTCGTAGTCTTCGGCGGTTATGCGGCGGCGTATGCGCATCAAAAGGTAGAAGTGCGCGACATTACGGGGCATCGCCATAATGAACCCATAGAGATCGCGTTCAATCGGCTTGTTCGCGGCGGCGTGTCGTATTCTTGGCAGGAAAAACTCGCTGGCACTTGGGATGTGCGTCGTACACTTGGCGGTGTACGCGGCATTACTTTTACACCGCGCAAACCGCTCACGCCGGGGTCGGTGCTGCATTTGCATCTTTCCGATGTTCGGCCGCTTGCCGACCTCATGAGCAATACGCCGAGTAAGCAGGTAGTCAGTGTTGTTGTGCAACGTGCGCCGCGCATTACTGCAACTACCCCGCAGAGCGGGGCAAAAGATGTCGGTGTCGAAACGGAGCTATCAGTGAAATTGAGCGGGGAAAACGGGGGCTTGCGTAAACTTGAACTGTCGGGCGATATTCCAGTTGTGTCGCCGAAACCGACGAGCCGCGACGATACGGTGTTCCGCTGGAAACTTGCGCAGCCGCTTGCGCAGAGTCGGACATATAAAGCTGATGTGCTTGATCGCCGCCAGCCAAAAGGCAAGCAGCTTGTCGCGCAGTTCGAGTTCAATACGGTCGTTGAGCCTATTCCGCACTCGGCTATCGATGGGTTTATTCACCCGCAACAGCAGATAACAGTCACTTTTGACCAAGATATGGTACAAGATGCTAGCGCGGTATCATTTGATGTACCAGGGAGCGGCTCGTGGCAAGATCCGCGCCGCTACGTTCATACGGTTGGTGCGGTGCCGCCTGGCGCGTCTTACGCGTATAGCGTCAAAAAAGGCGCTCGTTCGGTGGCGGGCGGATTTGTAGCCGAGGACAAAACGTTCACGGCGCAGACGCCAGGTCATGTGCAGGTAGTTCGGGCTGTCCCGCGCGCTGCTCGAGTGGCTCTGGCAAGCAAAGTAAGTCTGACGTTTAATCAGCCGGTCGATCACGCAAGCGCACAGGCGGCTTTCTTTATTTCACCTCATGTAGCTGGTTCGTTCAGCTGGTCTGGCACTACTATGACTTATAGCCCGAACGGTTTGGCGTATCAAACGACGTATACGTACGGTGTGCGCGATGGCGTACAGCCGGTGTTTGGGCTCGTCGGGAAGGCGTATAGCGCACAGTTTTCGACTGTGTATGAGGTGCGGAAGCTCAATGTTCCATACTACCGACAGGTACACGCGCTCAGTTGCGAAGCGGCCTCTTTGCGTATGGCGCTTGCGTACTACGGCGTAGCTACGAATGATGACGCAATTTTACAGCGGATCGGCTACGCGCCGCAGCCGCGCGACACCGCAACAAACACCTGGCAAGACCCCAACATAGAATTCGTCGGTGATGTGGACGGAAAACTAGGCGTAACTGGCTGGGGTGTGTACGCTGGACCGGTTGCCAAGGCAGCACGATCGTACGGACGAAGTGCAGACGTTGTGTATAGTCCGTCGGTGCAGCAGGTTGCTGCGGCGATATACAGCGGAAAACCGGTGGTCGCTTGGGGTGTCATGGGCTGGCGGGCGGTCGACGACAGCTGGAACACGGCAACGAGTGGCGTTGTACACGCCGCCAAAAATCAACACGTTCGCTTGGTGTATGGCGTCGAGGGGTCGGCTAGCAACCCCGTTGGCTTTTATTTGCACGATCCTATTAGCGGAAGTAAATATATTTCCGCTGCTGCGCTTCAGGCGAGCATGAATGGCGGCGGCCGCCAGATACTCACGGTGTATTAAGCTTGCACAAAAAACTAGCGGAGTGATTTGTAGGTTTTAAACAGAGTATAAGGTAGTTTTTTGTACACGAGGTCGAGCGGGTTTCGGTGTTCTACGCGAAAACCGCCGAATCGTTTTTTGAAACCAGTGACGCCGCCGAGATGCTGGCCTTTAACGGTGTCGCTGACGCCGCCGAAGTTAAATAGCGTGCAGCCGCGCTGTTTTGCTTCTTTCATGGCGCTCCAAATGACGGTGTACGCGGGCGCAATTTTACGAAAATCGTCGCTTGAGCCGGCAAATACATAATGCGCTTGGCCGTCATAGCAGGCAAATAAGCCAGTCGCGGCGGGCTTGCCGTCTATGCTCACGAGCACAATGAAACCTTCTTTGTCGTCGAGCGTCTTGAGATATGATTCGTAATAGGCTTTGTCAAAGATTTCGAAGTTATCGCGTTTGCTAGTTGTCTGCATGAGGCTGTAAAAGGTTTCTAGGGGTGCTTCACTCGCCTTGTATATGGCGATGTTTGCGTTGGCGCGCTCGGCGAGGCGGATGTTGTAACGGGCGTGCTTATGGAATCCCATCCAGACGCTTTCTTCGTCGGGTGAAATGTCGAGCACCCATTCGGCGCGAGGCTGGAGGCTTGCCATGCGTGCAAGTTTGCTTGCGACTGGAGCGTTTGGGGACGCGGCGGCGAGTGTATCATCGTCGAGACGAACAAACGCGCAGCCTAGTTTATGCGCGAGCGGCCGGAAAAACGCCTTTAGGTCTGCGAGTAACTCTTCGTTGGCTTCGCGCACGACTGGCCCGTACGGACAGTAGAGAAAACGAAATCCGCCAGGCGCTCGGTACTGAACGCCAAGCCCGCAGCCGACGGTTTCGGTGTCTTTTGTGATGCAAAAATACACCACCTGCTTGCCGCTTGCCGCTTGCAGCGACCCATAGAACGGGGCTTGTAGAAAGGGGATGGGCTGTTGCATTGTTTGGGCGAGGGCTGCGCAGACGCCTGCGTAATCTTCTGCTGAGCAGCTTCTGATGGTGTATGAACTCATGGCTCTATTGTACCGCACCTGCTCAAGTCGAGTACGGCTACCTCGTTGCTTGATTATTGCGGCTGGTTTTGTTCGCAACTGCGCGCGAGCGTTGTATACTGGTATGCATGCAAAAAGTACAGACAAACACACACGGGAAGAAGAGCGGTCGTTTTTTGACGTGGAATCGTTTGCTGGGTGTGTGGGTGTTGCTTGCGGTGTTTGCGGCAGGTGTGCTGGCGGGGCAAAGCGGGCTTTTGCCAGCGCGACAGCCCTATGCTGCTCGCACTGGTTTACCAGAAACGCTCGACTATAGCGAAGTGGACAAAGTCTACAAAGCACTAAAAAATAATTACGATGGCAAATTGAGCGAGGCGCAAATACTCGACGGCCTCAAGCACGGGTTGGCGGCTAGTACAAAAGATCCCTATACCGAGTTTTTTACCGCCAAAGAAGCGGAAGAGTTTACGAAAGATCTGCAAGGGACTCTCAGCGGTGTTGGGGCGAAGCTTGAGCTGGACCAAGATGGCAACATTGTGGTTGTGGCGCCGCTGGCGGGGTCGCCGGCAAAGGCGGCTGGACTGCGCGCCAAAGACGTCATTGCGGCGGTGGACGACAAAACGACATACGGCATGACTATGACCGAAGCAGTGCTTGCCATACGCGGCCCGAAAGGCACCGATGTGAAGTTGACGGTTATGCGCAATAAAAAACAGCGGCTCGACATTACTATTACACGTGATGTGATTCATGTACCGTCGGTAGAGTCGAAAATACTCGACGGCAATATTGGTTATATGCAGGTCAGTCAGTTCAGTGATAATACCGACGAGTTGGCAGTAAAAGCGGCGCGTTCATTTGTCGATGCGGGTGTTACGAAAGTTATTCTCGATCTGCGCGCTAATCCAGGCGGCGAGGTTGATTCGGCTGTTGGGCTTAGCGGGTTGTGGCTGAAAAATGGCCAGGTTGTGGTGCAGCAGCGCCGCGGCAAAAAAACATACTCGACCGATAAAGTTTCGGGTAGTGTACCGCTCTTGCGAGATATGAAAACAGTAGTGCTCCTGAATGGCGGTTCCGCTTCGGCTTCGGAAATTGTGGCCTTGGCGCTTCGCGACCAGGTGCAGGCGCGTATTGTTGGCGAAAAGAGTTACGGAAAAGGTGTCGTACAGCAACTGATGTCGTTTGGCGACGGCAGCTCGCTCAAAGTGACGGTTGGGCGCTGGTATTCGCCCAATGGCACAAACATAGAAAAAACCGGCATAAAACCTGACCAAGAAATCAAACCAAGCGAAGAAGATATCAAAAACAAGAACGACGTGCAGCTGCAGGCAGCCACCGCTTGGCTCAACAAACAGTAACGTCAAGCGCGTACTGCACGCAGGTTCACCGTACTGAAGTGCGACAGCTCATTTTTGGTCAGTGTCAGCGGAGGAGAATATTTGCTCCATATACTGACCGAGCCGACCGAACAGAATACTTGACAAAATATCAAAAGTAGAGTAATATACGGTTGTAATAAAATTTAGAAAAGGACATACACTACAATGAAGACACATATGGAGCCTACTGCAGCATCTCTGGCGGCAGCTGACGGCGGCGGGAGAGATGGCTCTAGGGTAGGAGCGGGAGTTAGGGGTGTGGTGGCAGCGGCTGTCCTGGGCGCTGCCCTCGTTAGTTGTTCAAATGACTCAGGCGCCGAAGCAGCGCCGCCCCAAGAGCCGCAGCCAACAGCCACAGTTACAGAAACCATATTCGTGAGCCCAGACGCAGCGGAGAGCGGCAAAGAGGAGACGGATAAAGGCGAGGAAGGTGTATCAAGCGCCGAGTCAAGCGCCAAGTTGGATTATGCTACAGAAGAGGCTTCGAAGATCGCGGTAGATCTTTTGGAGGTATTAAAAGACCCAAACAATACGACAACTGGAGCAACGGATACGACAATGACCAACAAAGGGCCTGGTCAATACGACTATGTACCTGAGTTCGTTACGGGTTTTGTCGATGACGAGGAGGGTCCGCTATTTGTTGTCAAGGCTGTTCAGGGTTATGACCTCAATACGGGGGAGATTGTGCCGAATGAGTATTATTTTAAGGACCCTGATGCTAAAGAGGGGTCTGGGATTAAATGGGGGCATGCAGACTTATTTGTGACTTTTAAGCCGACAGAAGGAAACTCGCTATTTGATCACGCAGGGCAAATGAGTTTTGATGCGGCTATCAAAGCTTTGAGTGACCCCACAAAACTGCAGCTGGTTTCACTTCAGGGCACTAGGCTGATTTCTCCTTCTGACGGGGAGGATGGCAACGGTGAAATATCTTCGCAAAGGTTCAGGGTGGAAGTTGATGAAAACGGTGAAGTGTCTGCGCAAAAGAGCGGCTTGGAAAAACCTGGTGAATACTCTGGTAGTACTATGAAAGGCGTTGACCCCGGAACAGTTCTTGCGATCGCGACGACATTAATCAACCAGTGGGAGCAGGAATCGGCAACAAAGGGACAAAAGCCGCTATCTGGACTTGGTTAATATAGTACGTTGTCTTTACGCCAAAGTACTCCTCTAGAAAACAGAGGAGTACTTTACTTATTATGCAGAAATTTATAAAGAAACGGATTGGCTGTTTCGTGGGCGAGGATGGACACTTGAGTTGCAAGCGGGATAGAAGCAGCGTATCATAAGTGGGATAAACGGGGAGGTTGTGGCGCGTGAGTGAGAAGCAAACGAAGTTTGTGTTTGTAACAGGTGGTGTGCTCTCGGGGCTCGGTAAGGGCATTACGGCAGCATCTATTGGTAGACTTCTCAAGGCTCGCGGTCTTTCGGTAAACCTGCAAAAATGCGACCCGTACCTAAACGTCGATGCTGGCATGCTCAACCCTCGCGAGCACGGCGAATGTTTTGTCACGAAAGACGGCGCAGAAACCGACCTCGACCTTGGTCACTACGAGCGGTTTCTTGACCAAGAGCTGACTCGTGAAAGCTCGCTCATGAGCGGCCGGGTTCTTTCGGGCGTGCTCGAAGCAGAGCGCACTGGCAAATATCACGGCGACACAGTGCAGATTATTCCCCATGTGACGCGGGCTATTCAGGAACATATTACAGCGGCGGCAGAGGGTTTTGATGTGCATATTGTTGAGATTGGCGGGACGGTTGGCGATTACGAAAGTCTGTCGTTTTTGGAAGCTATTCGTGAGCTTGGCATGCAGCTTAGTCCAGAAAACTGTCTGTTTGTGCATGTGGTGTACATGCCGTATTTGGGTGCGAGCAATGAGTTCAAAAGCAAACCAGCGCAGAACTCGGTGCGAGAACTGCGCGGTCTCGGCATAGCGCCCAACATACTGGTGTGCCGCAGCGAGCAGAAAGCGCCCGACTATTTGAAGGACAAACTCAGTTTGTTTACTGGCGTGAAGCCAAAGGCCATTGCTCTTCTGCCGAATGCCGATAGCATATATGAAGTACCGCTGACGCTCGAAGACGCTGGTATTGCAGATGTCATGTGTGAGGATTTGTCGCTTGCTGTGACGAAACCCGACTTGAGCGAATGGCGCGCAGTGGTCGAGAAGGCGGTTGCAAAACCAAAGCAGACAGTCAAAGTAGGGGTAGTAGCAAAGTATCTCGACAACGCCGACACATACATGTCTGTTTTTGAGGCAGTCCGTTCGGCGGCGTGGGCGAACGATGTTTCGGTTGACATTACATGGATAGACGCGCCAAAGCTTGAAGCCGCGAGCGAAGCAGAAGTTGCGGCAACACTGGAGCAGGTGGACGGTATTGTGGTGCCTGGCGGCTTTGGCTCGCGCGGTGTCGGGGGCAAAATACGGGCTGCGCAGTACGCACTGAGGCACAAACTGCCGTATCTTGGGCTTTGTTACGGTTTGCACATGATGGTGATTGCAGCGGCTCGCAACGCCGGCCGCGACGACGCCAACACGACAGAGGTAAATCCGGAAACCTCCACGCCTGTTATAGACACTATGCAAGGGCAAAAAGGCAAAGAAAACACGGGCGGAACCATGCGTTTGGGTGATTATGCTTGTCATTTTGCGGCAGATAGCCTGGCGGCAAAACTGTACGGCACGCAAGATATTGTGGAGCGTCATCGCCACCGATATGAAGCCATGGCCGAATATGTACCCGATTATGAAAGTTGGGGCATACGCGCCAGCGGCATGAACCCAGACAACGGACTCGTTGAAGTTATAGAGGGCGTCGATCATCCGTTCCTTATAGCAAGCCAGTATCACCCCGAATTCAAAAGCCGCCCAAACCGACCGCACCCTATGTTTAAGGGTTTTGTAGCTGCCCTGAAAAACAAATAACTACGTACTGCTCTGCGGATGACATGCCTGTGTGCGCTCATGGCTGCAGGTTTGCCGGCGGTTCAGTTTTCTTGGGCGGGGGTTGGCGGTGCTTTGCAAGTCGCGGTTGCTTTGCGAAGCGTAAGTGGTGTACTATGATGCCATGGAAGATACAGTAGCTCCCCCGAAAAAAATACTCCTCGTCGAAGACGATGACGCACTAGCAAACACATACCTGGTTCGCTTGCAAGCGGAAGGTTTTGACATTCGTCGAGTGGCGAACGGGGAAGATGCACTGGCGGTTGCTCGGGAATACAAACCAGACTTGGTTGTGCTCGATGCCATGATGCCGAAAGTCAGCGGTTTTGATGTGCTCGATATATTGCGGAATACTCCCGAAACGGCGAATCTCAAAGTCGTTATGCTCACCGCGCTCAGTCAGGAAAGCGATAAGCAGCGCGCGCAAGGGCTTGGCGTGGATGATTATATGGTGAAAAGCCAAGTTGTCATGAGCGATGTCGTAGACCGCATAAAATACCATCTTGGTGTTTAAGCTAGCAGCAGGCGCAAACGTTCTTGTCTAAAAACGAGCGTTCGTTCTGTCACAGAGGTTAGACTATGGATATAGAGATTAACTGCACCGGAAAAACTCCTGAAGATGTGAGAGAAGAGCTTGCAGAAGCACTGCAGTTTCCGGACTATTATGGCAAGAATTGGGATGCGTTTCATGAGTGTATCCGCGATCTAGACTGGTTGGAGGACATTGATGAAATACACATTACACTCATTGACTACAAACCAGACAACAGCGATGGCTATGATGGTATTTTGTACTTTATTTCACACAGTATTTGGTATTGGCGAAACGACCTAGAACAGCAAAAACATGACATGACCCCTCACAAAAAGATCAGCCTGCTCATTCAGTAGCGGCTTATGATTAATGTATAAGGAGAAAGATATGCTTACGATAGAACTTAACTGCACCGGAAAAACTCCTGAAGATGTGAGAGAAGAGCTTGCAGAAGCACTGCAGTTTCCGGACTATTATGGCAAGAATTGGGATGCGTTTGATGAATGTATGTGCGATCTAGACTGGCTAGAGGACATTGATGAAATACACATTACGCTCATTGACTACAAACCAGACAACAGCGATGGCTACGATGGTATTTTGTACTTTATCCCAAACAGTATTTGGTACTGGCGAAACGACCTAGAACAGCAAAAACATGACATGACCCCTCACAAAAAGATTAGCCTGCTCATTCAGTAGCGGCTTATGGTTGAGGTAAATAGGTATCTGGCTGGCGCCCGAATTACCTAAAACACGCTCATGTCCAGCACGGCGATTAGCAGTAACGGGCGGGGCGGTGATGTAGTTTGACTATGATCGCACGGCGTGCAGCAGGTAAGCCACAATACACACTTGACTTAAAATAAAACTTATGCTAATATGCAGGAGTACATAGTAAATAAAGATAAGAAAAAGGATAAAAAATGACTGAAGGATTGAAACCAGTAGAACCAGGGCCAGCCGCAGGTCGGAATGAGTTACCAGAAGTGGCGGCCGATCTGGCCGGCGGGCCAGGTCAAGGAGGAGCTGAAGCTGGCGCAGTAGAACCGGCTCAGATTGGAGTACCAAAGGGCGTGTCTGAAGCGGCGGTTGCTCAGCTGGTCAGTGGGCCAGGCCAAGAAGGAGCTGAAGCTGGCGCAGCAGAACCGGCTCAGATCCCGACGCCAAAGGACGTACATGAAGCACGTAAAGCGCGCGCACGACCAGGGGCTGGCAAAGCAGCTCTAAAGGGGGCTGCAGAAGATGCAGCAGGTGGGCGGCAGGCAAGAATGGGCGAAATAAAGGCTCGGAGTCTTGAGGAACTTGAGAAACAGTTGTTCCCGCCGTCAGAGAGTCCAAAGGATGGTGAAAGCTAAGGGGGTCAAAAACCAGCGGTTTTGATGTGCTCGATATATTGCGGAATACTCCCGAAACGGCGAATCTCAAGGTTGTTATGCTCACTGCGCTCAGGGGGCGGAGCGACCCTAAATTCTCATTCAAATCGCAACCCCCAAATAAGGCTTGAGTAGCTCGGCAGGGCTTCTGTAGCCGTGTCGTTTCCGTAGTCTAGTAGTGAGCAGGT
>PDRS01000016.1:899-2595 GCA_002746885.1 Candidatus Saccharimonadota bacterium | reverse complement strand
ATCAACAACTTCGACAACTTCTCCGATGCTGCCGGGGATTCGTGCCGGGCTGCCGGGAGCGGTATAGCTTGGCGCCTTAAGGGGATGGCGTACCGGTGTATCGCTGCGGGCATCAACAATAACCGGCTGGCGCGGCTCCTGCTGGCCGGGGCTGGGCAGGGCAACGGGCGCTGTTCGCGCAGGGGATTCGTCCGGTTTTGCTGTTGCCACATCCTTGCGGAGAAAAATAACGGTGCTTGTCGGTTGTCGTTCTGCCTTTGGCGGTGGATTCTGTTGTGTTGTCTTCTCTTTCGCATAGATAAACAGCACAAAAAAGAGAACAAACATGGTCATCATCAGATCCGACCAGGCGACCGACCAGTGGTTGGGGCGGGGCAGGGGGGTGAGGGTCTCCTGTTCGATGGGGAAGACCGCCATATCCCGCGCCCGTCGTCGTTCAAGAGAGACAAGTTTGTGGTCGGGGTTGAAATGGCTGTCTGCCGCAAGTACTGCCTTCGGAATAGAGCCGTCTTCAACATCTGCGATATTGAGTTCAACCATATGCGGCTCTGTCTGCTGCGGTGATTGCGGGGTCTCTTCCATACTCTAGAATACCGGTTTATAGTCGAAAAAGTGGGTTGTCTTCAGGCTGCGGCAGGTACGGGTTTTGCCGCGGGCGACAAAGGAGTTGGTCTCTGCGCCGTTTGCGGTGAAGCGGACACCTTCCAGGAACTCTCCATCAGTGATACCTGTTGCGGCAATGGCGACCCCTTTGGTCTTTACTCGCCGGTGATTGCGGCAAGGCAGCCGGATATCTCTCCTTCATCGATCAGTTTGATCCGGGCGCCGCAGGAGCGGACTTCATTGATCAATTTCTTGTGGCGGGTCTGGTTAAGGATGCAGACGGTAACGTTTTCGGTATATTTCTTCAGTGCTCTTGCCACCCGCTTTACATTGACTGCCGGCGGCTGATTTATATCAATAACCTTCCCACCTCCTGACCGACAACCATTTTATACATACTGAGATTAGGCACCGACTGAATGGTATCAGGCTCGGCAATAACCGCGTAGGATGTCGAATTGTTCTTGCCATCCGCTGCCGAATGGTAACCTTCAAGGGCGATCGCCATAATATCAAAAGGTGTCTCGCCGCAGCCGATAGAGGCGGGGAGTTGTACCGTCTCTTTTCTACCGACAAAACGGTCGTTCACTACCCGGCCGCGGATGGGCAGCCGGTCAAGGACCTTGATCAGTGCCTGCCTTGTTTCATTGAGTACCTCCAGATAGTTGCCAAGCCCCTGAATACGGGCAGCGGTCAAGGCTGCAATCTCTGTGGCACGGACAATCTCCATACCATAATTGGTATTTGTATTCATATTCAGTCCCTGTGTAGTTGATATCCAGGCAGAGCAATCGTTTTACCGCTGGCAGCGAGAAGCTCTGTCACTATGCGGTCGCGTTCTTTATAGAGCTCTCTGCCGGCGCTGGTATCCTTTATTTTTATGGGCTGTGGAAATTCGTCAATAAGCTCAACGTCCAGCGGTGCGGACTCCAGTCGGCGTTCCGCTTCTGCAATCTCATCCGGGGTAGGCAGGATAATACCGTAGATCTGAAAGGGGGTATGCACCAGGCTGTGGCCGCGGTTATAATAGGCGGCGGCAAAACCGCCATCAACATTGATCGCCACTCCATCTTTGCTTGCCATACGGGCACCT
>PDRS01000016.1:0-868 GCA_002746885.1 Candidatus Saccharimonadota bacterium | reverse complement strand
CAGGTTTTTATGCCAGTAGAGGGTGCGCTCTTCATGGCTTTTTTTATCAAGCAGAAAGTAGCGTTCAAAGGTTTTCATCGCGTGTTTGCCAAAAAAAGGAGATTTTGGGCCGCACCAGAGATAGAAAAAGAGTGCCTGATCCTCTTTTTTCTGCTCTTTCCCAGCAAGATAATTCTGACCAACGCGATAGATGGTATCCTGAATAAAGGTAAGTAGCTGTTTGCCGCTGCGACCAAGAAATTCCTCAAACTCTCCTTCTTTGGTGGAAGGAACAAGGGCGTGGATATTAAGGAAATTGTTATGAATATGATAGGTTTTGCCATGCTCAAACAGGAATTTAAGCAGCCGCGTTGGTGGTAAACTGGTGGACAAGATCGTCAACAATCTCCTGTTCTTCTTTTGTCAGGGCAGCAGGATCCTGTGGATCGATCGTTGGGAACCAGGTATCGTTAAGGCCAGTGTCGCCGTCTTGTAACATGCTGCTGAGTTTTTCCAGCCACAGGCGGGACTGCATCTCATAGTGGGCGTACTGGCAGATGGTCTTCTCTTCCAGTTTAAACTGGATGATGGCAAGCGCCTTCTCCATCGCCCGGCCCTTATCTGATTTTGCCTTGAAATTCCCGGTGATTTTTTCCGGTGGATAGGTCTTTACTGCAAACTCCTCCAGTTTTTCTGTAGAGAAACGCAGGCGCTCAAGAAAGGAGAAATGGTCGTAGCGGCAGGTGATACGCATCGCTTCCACCGCAAGGGAAGCGCAGCCGGCGGCCGCACCCATCCACAGGATATCGTGGTTACCATAGACATAATCCACTCCGCTGCGGTAGAAGGGAGAGGAGAGGATACGCAGAATCTTGTCCGGTTGTTCGCC
>PDRS01000007.1 GCA_002746885.1 Candidatus Saccharimonadota bacterium | reverse complement strand
CCTCTCGTATTAGTTGCTCTATTGCAAACAACAGGATACGGAGAAACCCTGTGGCTCTTCAAGTTATAGGTGGGGTTGCGTTTTGAGTGTTAATTCGGGTTCCGAATTAACACTCAAAACGAAACCAAAACCCCCTATGTACACACCCAACACGCCCCATACACAGATACGTAAACTATCTACTTATGTATGCTATCGCATAGAAAAGTAGACATGTTGTTGATTGGCGCGGGTTGGCTTATGTGCTGGCGTGGTGTCGTTTGTTTTGCTTTGTCGTTGCTTTGCTGTTGCCCCGCCGTTAAACCCTTCCGCTATTTCCACACTATTGGCTGCGCATGTTTGCGCATTTTGTCGAAATAAAAAACCATTATTCCTCCGCAATGTGCAATATACTTCGCCGACAATTTGGAGGTTTCGTTACGAAAGAGAGATGGTGGAGAGGCTCTTACGACAGTTTCTCTTAACTCTTGTCTTGGAACTCTGTATACTTTAATCATGACTGAAGTGGACAAAAAGGCGGTGCCGACGCGACTTTTGTGGGTTGATCTTGAAATGACGGGTTTGGATGCGGAGCAAGACGTTATTTTAGAGGTTGCCGCTGAAGTGACAGATTTTGAACTGAACACGCTGGAGACGTATGAGGCGATGGTGCGGCAACCGTCCAAGCTTGTGACCGAGCGCATGCAGAAAAACGCCTGGTGGCAGAGCTATCCGGCAAATCGCGATGAATTTATCCGCAAAACGAGCGATCGGCATGTTGCAAAATCACTTCGCGAGGTTGAGTCCGAGCTTATTGCGCTCGTCGAACGGCAATTTGGTAGCGAGCCTGCTGTGCTGGCGGGCAACAGTATCCATAACGATCGCAAGTTTATTGCCCGCTGGTGGCCAAAACTTGATCTAAAGCTCCACTACCGCATGCTGGACGTTAGCGCCTGGAAGGTTTATATGCAGGGGCGATACGGCGTGAACTACGAAAAGGCAGATGTGCACCGTGCGCACGATGATATCCAGGCGTCTATAGCCGAACTGCAGCATTACCTAGCGTGGTTTAAGGGGGAGTGCGAGAGGTTATGAACAGCAATGCAAACATACCAGCGGCTCGTTCAGAATTTTCGATACGCGGAAAGGACGCACTAGCATGACGCACATGACGCACAAGGAAGTAGAAACGTATTTGCTGAGTATGCCAAACGCAGTGCTCGACTACCCCTTCGGCGAGGGGGTGGCCGTGTATAAGGTGGGGGGCGTTAAGGGGAAGATGTTTGCACTGATCGCCGAGGGCAAGGAGCCGTTGAATCTCAGTCTAAAATGCGACCCTCAGCTTGCCGAGGTGCTGCGCGAAAAATACGAAACGGTTATGCCTGGCTACCATCTCAATAAAAAACACTGGAATACGCTGGTGCTCACTGGACAGCTCCCCTGGGAAGAGGTGCAAAATCTCATACGCCACAGCTACCAGCTAGTAACCGACGCGGCGTAACGGCTGGCGGCTTGTGTGTGTGGCGTGAGGGGTTATATCCGTTTGACGCAGCGGCTGGCTTGGTCTCGGAGCTTTAGGAAGCTATATTTTCGGACTGAATAAGCAGAGTTTTTGCGGCTTTAAAATTGCTGCGTAGTATTTCCTTGAGTTCGTTACTGTTCGTCTTTTGGTAGACTTCTTTGAGCGCGTCGACGTAATCTTTCAGCAAGCCGTCAAGTACTTTTTGTGCGGTCGTGTCGTAGGTGCTGGTGGCTTTGGCGTTATCGAGCAGCTTGTCTGTGTCGGCGTTTCGTTTGAGTGCCAGAATCTTTGAGTCAAGTTTTGTGCCCTTTTTCGTGATGTATGTTTGCAGTTGCTGCTGGCTGGAGCCAATACTGAGAGCTACGGTGTAGGCAAAACCCTTTGTGCTTTCATCTTGGGAAGTTCTTTGCGTGTTTTCGGCAACGCGAATGATCTCTTGCTGTTGCTGCGCAATGCTCACCAAAGACTCGGTTGAGCCGCCGCCAGACAAAAACTGCGCTGCCACCAGTCCGACTATGAGCAAAACTGCGCTTATGATGCCAACGATTGCGAGTAGACGCATAGGGCCTTGTGCCTTGAATATTGCTCTCTTTTTGTGTGCGGCGGCTGGATTGACGATAAAATCGTATGGATTTTGCGTCTGCTGAGTACTGCCGGCTGATTTTTGATCGGGTTGGGGCGGCGCTGGAAACTGTCCAAAGTTTGGTTCGTTTGGGTTCATCATGCTTATGTTACGAAAATACAGAGGTAAGAGTCAAGTGATACGCAGGTAATTGCCTAGTGACCGTAATTCATTGCATATGAGGAGATGCTTGGAATTATCATGTTGGCGCGGCGGCGGCTGCGCCTTTTGCCTGTTCGGGCAGCGAGAAAGGGTAATGCTTGCCCATCTCCTCTCTACCATCTACTATCTACTGTAGGATGGATGCGAAGGAAGAAGTACGAGAACGACTGGCAATAGAGGATGTGATAGGCGAGTACGTCCAACTGAAGCGTGCTGGGCGAACCTGGAAAGGGCTTAGTCCGTTTACCTCAGAAAAAACGCCAAGCTTTGTGGTTAGCCCCGATAAGCAAATTTGGCATGACTTTAGTAGCGGCCGCGGCGGCGATATTTTTAGCTTTATTCAGGAAATGGAAGGTGTTGACTTTAAAACTTCGCTCGAAATATTGGCGCGCCGCGCTGGCGTAGACCTTGACCAATACCGCCAAGCCGGTGTGCGAGGACAGTCCTCGCACAAAAAGGAGCGGCTGTATGAGGTCAATGAGTTGGCGTGTACGTTTTATCAGACGCAGTTTGGCCGGCACAAAGCAGCGCTGGCGTATGTGCTGAGGCAGCGCGAATTTCGTAAGGAAACGGCGCTGGCGTGGCGGCTGGGGTATTCGCCAAACACTGGTCGAGCACTTCTGGACTTTCTGCTCGGCAAGGGCTTTAGCGAGCAAGAAGTGCAGCTGGCGGGGCTGACGAGCCGAGCGTACCGCGGCGGACTGCAGGACATGTTTCGCGGGCGGCTCATGATACCGCTCTGCGACCCGCAGGGAAGAGTCGTGGGGTTTACTGCTCGTCTACTGACGGACGATCCGCACGCGCCAAAGTATATAAATACGCCTGGGACACCGCTGTACGACAAAAGCAGGCATGTGTTTGGACTGCATCTTGCGAAAGAAGCTATTCGGAAGCAATCGTACGTGGTGCTTACGGAAGGTAATCTCGACGTTATATCCAGTCATCAAGCGGGGGTGCGCCAGGTGGTTGCGGCGGCTGGAACGGCACTGACTGAGCCAAACCTCAAAGCCCTGTCGCGGCTGACGGGCGATATTCGACTCTGTTTCGACGCCGATAAAGCGGGCGTGGCAGCGACCGAGCGCGCTATACCTATTGCTGGCAAGATTGGCGGGATACGGCTTAGTGTCATTACTATTCCGAGCGGCAAAGATCCAGATGAGCTCATTCGGCAAGACGTAGCAGTCTGGCGGCAGATTATTGAACAGCCTATGTATGCGCTGGACTGGCTCATAAAACGCTATACGGCGACGCTCGACGTCGCAACTGCCCTTGGTAAGCGCGAACTGAGCGATGTTGTATTGCGCGTGGTGCGCCAGTTGCCCGATAAGGTCGAACAGGATCACTACGTCGGGCGCCTAGCGGAGCTGCTGCATGTGAGCAAAGAAGCGCTTGCGACTAAACTTCATGAAACACCACATTCGGTTGCCCCTCTGCGCCGCAGAGTTGCTCCCGTACAACAGAGTCCTGTCGAGAAGGTCATGTCAGACAAGGTAAAACTGGAGGAGCGGCTTATGGCGCTGACGCTCATGAAGCCCAGCTTGCGCACTGTGCTTTATTCGCTGGATCCCGACATGTTTAGCGACGATGACGCGCGGCACGCCTTTGAGTTCTTGGCTGAACATCCGGATTTCGACGGGAGCGACCAAGACGAGGTGCAACAGATTGCGGAGTATGCTAAAATATTGTCATTAGTTTATGAAACGTTGTATCAAGACGTTGAGCCTTTGGAGCTTCGGTCAGAAGCAAACCGTTTGCAGGCAACACTGATACATCAGTATGTGAGGATGCAAAAACAAACGCTCAGCAAGGCGTTACAGACAGCAACAAACGAGGAAGCAACAGCGTTACTACAGCAAGTACGCAACCTCGACCAACTATTACGAACAGAGCAAGGAGACACGAGTGGCACCAAAAAAGGATGATAAAGCTAGGCTAGAACAGGTTCGCGCCGATTTGCTGCAAAAGGCAAAGGCAACTGGCTCAATAGACGCAAAAGACGTTTTGGCCGTTATACCAGATGTACCCGACAATGTTGAGCTGCTCGATGGGTTGTATGCCGATCTTGCCGAGGCGGGTGTAGAGGTGGTAACGCCAGAAGAGCCAGTTGCTGCAGACTTGAGCGATGAGTGGCTTGCGGACGAAGAAGAGGAAATTGTTCTTGAAGACCAAACCTATTTGGATGACATTGCCGACGACTCTGTCCGCCTGTACTTACGCGAGATCGGTAAAATACCGCTCCTAAAGGCAGATGAGGAGCTGGAGCTTGCTCAGCGAGTTGTTGCGGGCGACAAGGACGCCAAAGACCAAATGGCCGAAGCAAACATGCGTCTTGTGGTGTCTATCGCTAAGCGGTATGTTGGGCGCGGGCTGGATTTGCTCGACCTCATACAGGAAGGAAACACAGGGTTGTTGCGCGCCGTAGAAAAATTTGATCCCGACAAAGGGTTTAAGTTTAGTACCTATGCAACGTGGTGGATTCGCCAAGCGATTACGCGTGCTATTGCTGACCAAGCTCGGACCATTCGCATACCAGTGCATATGGTCGAAACTATCAACAAACTGCTTCGCACCCAGCGCCGTCTGACACAGGAATACAACCGCGAACCGACCAACGCCGAAATCGCCAAAGAAATGGAGATAGACGAGGCAAAGGTGGAGCATATCATGAAAATCAAGCAAGATATCTCCAGCCTAGATGCGTCTATTCGCGATGACGAAGAAGAATCAGTTTTGGCAGATTTTATCGAAGACGAAGACACGGTTACACCAGAAGAGTCTGCAACTGGCCAGCTGCTGAAAGAGCAAGTTAAGGATATGTTGTCGGCGCTTACTGACCGCGAACAAAAAATCCTCAAACTTCGTTTTGGTCTGGAAGACGGTAAACAGCATACGCTTGAAGAAGTCGGCCAAGAGTTTTCTGTTACCCGCGAACGAATACGCCAAATAGAAGCTAAAGCCCTTGCTAAGTTGCGGAAGCACAAAGACGCGAGGAAGCTGCACGACTACA
The DNA here is from genome assembly GCA_002746885.1 of Candidatus Saccharimonadota bacterium. Lineage (GTDB taxonomy): Bacteria > Patescibacteriota > Saccharimonadia > Saccharimonadales > UBA4665 > JAGXIT01. The sequence continues at coordinate 169,549 of PDRS01000007.1, read as the reverse complement.
TCAAGTAGGTAGTCGCGACCTAGTGGTATACTAAACGCAGTAATAAGGAGCTGAGCATGAAACTTTGGGGAGCGTCGTTAGTAACGTTGGGAATGATTTTTTCATTTGTGTGCTTCGTGGTTATCCTTGTTTTGTTGTACAGCAACAGCTTGAGCATTTGGCTGGCTATGGGGTTGACTGTCATCATCAACTTTTTGATGTGGCTCGTAGGGCCGGCCGTCACTGACTGGATCAACAAGACTTTCTATAAAGTACAATTTCTGACACCGCAAGAAGTCGCAGCGCAGTACCCACATCTGAACGAACTGATTACTTCTGTTGCAACGCAGTACAATTTCAAATATCCAAAAGTTGGCGTTATACCAGACGACAACCCAACTGCGTTTTGCTATGGTAGCGGCCGTTACAATGCGCGCCTTATTGTGACGCGAGGGCTTTTTAAATATCTCAATGAACCAGAACAAAAGGCGGTAGTCGGGCACGAGATGGGGCATATCGTAAACCGCGACTTCATAGTCATGATGGTGGCGAGTACGCTCGTACAGTTGCTGTACGAAATGTATTTCTGGTTTACATATAGCAAGGGCGATCGCAAAAACAGCCTCGCCGCGATTGGTTTGCTAGCGTATGTCCTCTACGTCATTGCGTCGTATCTTTTGCTATTTTTGAGCCGTACGCGCGAGCTGTTGGCGGATCGGTTTGGCGCTCAGGTAGCAGAGCCGGAAGACCTGAGTAATGCGCTTATAAAAATCGCGTATGGTATTGTGAGCGAGGAAGATACTGGCTCAACCACGCGGTTGCTGCATAGTACGCGTCACATGGGTTTGGTAGATGTGAAAGGCGCAAAACATGCAGGCGGTGTTTCGTACATAACGAATAACGACAAGCAGGCTGTGACTGAGGCAATGCTGTTCGACGCGTATAGCCCCTGGGCGAAGCTCATTGAGCTCAACTCAACCCATCCGCTCACTGGCCGCCGCGTGCGGCAGTTGAGTAAGCTGCCGAGTAGGAGCGGGCGAGTCTTTAGTTATGACGTGGAAGCGGCGGCTGAGCGGGTTATGCTGGACAAGCGCCGGTTGTGGGGTGTGCTCTGGAGCGACCTAGCTGTTATGAGCTTGCCGTATGTCGGCGGTATTGTGGCGGGTATTGTGGCACGTAGCTGGGGCGTGGGTTTTGCGGCGCTTGGAGTCATTCTTATCTTTAAGGTTTTGTACCGGTATCCGTCGCAAACGTCAGTGCAAACAACAGTACTGGACGAAATGCGCAACCCTTACGCGTCGCCGTTTCGCGGCAAGTCGGTGCAGTTGCAGGGCGCGGCCGTTGGGCGAGGCATGCCGGGCTATGTCTTTGGCGAAGATATGATGTATCAGGACAAAACGGGGCTCATTTTTATGGACTACCATTCGGCGTTTAGTCTCTTCGGCAACTTGTTTTTCGCACTCAAGAAGGTGAAAAAACTGCTCGGGCAGGCTTCGATAGCGACTGGTTGGTTTTACCGCAGTATTTCGTCATCGCTGGTGCTTCGGCGCCTAGACACCGCAACGCAGCCGAAGGCTATTCGCAGTTGGCGGCGCGCATGGTCGATTTTTTGGGCAATTTTGGTGGTGGCTTTTGGGGTGCTACTTGTGTTTCTTGAAAAGCGCGCTGCGAACAATCCGCTATGACGTTGAGCAAACTGACGTTTTGTCCGCTTGGCGCTATTTTTGATGTCGACGACACGCTGCTCGACAACTACGCAGGACATCTTGGCAAAAATCTTCACGAACATGCTCGACTCCTTGCGGTGCGCGAGATTGGTCAGAAATATCGTATCTCGGGTTTGGTAGAGGTGAGCGATGAACAAAATAAAGCTGCAATTTCCCGAGCGTCTGAACACAGCATAGAGGGGAGCGTGTGGCAGCTTATGTATGAGGTTGGTTTGGTTGATTCGCCAGCGGTTGATCACGACAACGCCCTTCTGAAAGAAATAGCCGCTCGCAAGCGCGAGCTGTACGAGCCGGTGCTGCGGGAGTTCGGCGCGCCCTTGCCCCGCGCGCTTGAGTTTGTGAAGGCGATGTATGTGCTGACCGATTCCAAGATTGCTATTGCCAGCGGTGCAGACAAACATAATGTACAAGCTTTTTTGCAGACGAGCGGTATGAGCACGGTGTTTGAAGAGCGGCGAGTCATTGCTCGCCAGGACTTTGTGCGGGCAAAGCCGGATCCAGAATCATTTGAGATGGCGTTTCAGACTCTGGCGCTTGCCGACTCGGATAGAGGCCGCGTGCTGGCTTTTGAGGATGACCCGAAAGGTGTTGCTGCGGCTAAGCGGGCTGGGCTGTACGTCTGTGCTATTACTTCCCGATTTTCTGAAGCAGAGCTTATGAAAGCCGAAATTGTGCCAGATATGGTGCACGGTAGCTACGCCGATTTTGCGGATTCGCTCGGTATTGTGCTGTAAACGCCCAGTGTGTTCGTTTAGCTGATGTGTTCTTTTGCAAGAATGGTGTCGAGCTGGGCGTAGGTCGTTTCGGGCGAGCCGTCGTTGAGGACGGTGTAGTCGGCGTTGGCGATAGGGCCGCCTTTGTCGCTGTTTTCTATTTCGGCGTATTCACGAGCGGTGGCTTCTTCGTCGGTGAGTGGGCGAACGGGGCGGCGCTGGAGCCGCTCGTGCCGCACTTGGCGAGCGCTGACGACCGCAACCATAATAGCGTCGTCACCAAAACGCTTTTTGAACAACTTGTATTCAGCCCAACTGTAAAGACCGTCTGCTATGACAACTGTTTCGCCTTGTGCAATGAGTGCGTCAATCTTCGCTAAGATGTGCTTGGCGATTACGTCCATGCCTCCGGTTGCGCGTAGTTCCTCGCGAACGGTTTTTTCATTGGCTTCATTGACTGCTAGTCCTCGCCGCTTGACTTCGTCTAAGGTGACCCCGCCGAAATATACGCTTGGCCAGCCTTTTTTCTCCAGATATTCGACGCACAAGCCCTTGCCAGCGCCTGGCATCCCTACTAACGTAATAATTTTTGTACTCATGCCACTAGTGTAGCGTAAAGAGTAAGGAATGACGAGAGCAGACGGGGCTGGTTAGCGTCGTGAGGCGGTTTGGGGCTGTGCTTCTGCGGTGCGGTATCGCAACAGGCGTAGTTGTGCAGGCGTGGAAATATAGGTGCATGATTATAACTAGACGCCTAGGCTGACTTATAGCCAGTCTGCGAGCGTGTTTGATTGACGATCTGCTGCGCGTAATTTAGCCATAGTTTGTTTGATAATTGTATGTACTCGTCTGCCACTTATACCAAGCCGTTCGCTAATCTGTGTTTGCGTTAAGCTTTCACCACTATAAGAGCCAATTCCGTAGCGCATTGTTACAATGTCTGCATGGTAAAGACTAAGCTGTTTCGCTAGCGCGTCGAAGACAGCTTGGGAGCGTAAACCCGTAAAGGCTGCTTCGGGCACGGGGTCTTGCTCAGGCTCTTCCGCCGCGGTTACTGGGGCAAGTGGACGCCGTTCGTCTACACGATAGGAATTGCCTGGGGACGTGTCTTCTCCGGGCGCCCACCCTGTATCTATCGAGCCCATATATCGCGTCATTTGTGCTGCTTGCCGAAGAGTTTTGACCGTTATTTCGTCGCTCCTGCGCCGCGGTTCTGACACAGGTATCTTGAGCCACTCCGCTATCTCTTCGTCGCTGAGCAGGGGTCTTTGCTGGGCTGTTCGTTGCCAGTTGGCAGCATTGATTGCGCTCACTCGCTCCAGCGTTTTTGCTGGAACATGTACTACGTTTCTCAGGTCCTGCAATTTTGTGTACATTATCTGGGTTAGAGCCTGAGTTGCGTATTGGTGGAAGCGTGCGCCGCGATCGGGCATAAATGATCCAGCTTTTCGTAATAGATGTATCATGATCTCCTGGTATAGATCCATATGGTCTACCACGGTGTCCTTTTGGTTCTCGATGACTTTATTGGCGATTTTCATGCCGAGCCGATGGTATTTTTGAACAAAAGCGTCCATGGCATCTTTGTCGCCCGCGGCTACTTTTTGGCAGAGATCATGATCTGCGAAAATGTCTCCACGTCTGTCTTTCGTGACTCCTACGATGTAGGCTTCTTTTCCGTATAAGTCGCGCAGGGTATTTTGCTTGATCTCTTCGGGTGTTTGCTCGGGCGTGACACGATTCAGTGTTTCGTACACTGCCACAAAGACACTTCTGTCATCAAAGTTGCTACCAACCTGGGGGGCGATACTTTCTATAACCCAATCACCAATTCTCCTATACGCTGGAGCCGCAGCGTCTAGTGAGGCGTTTAACCGATCTAGATTCTCGCTGGAATCCTTGGCAACAGCGCGTAAATAGGACTCGCGCTCTTCGTTTGCGCCGGCAATGAGAGAAATGCCATACTCGTACATTTTTATATGATGACATGAAAACAAGTAAATACAAAAAAATCGTGTACTAGCTCGTTTATAACAACAACGATAGCCTTTCGTGATCTGTGGCTATAGTGTGCACGATAGAAGCGCAGCCTGTTATGACCCGCTATGCCAGTGTATGATCGAACAGTACAATATTGCATTGAAAACGCTATTCGGTGATTGTGCAAAAACATTGCACGGTAATGAGTGTGTGACATATAATCTCCTTCATGCCGACTCCACTAGAAATGTATTCAACGATGCTCTGTCGAGAAGGGTTCGAGGTTGCACGGCACATTGATGAGCGGTATGTCAGAGTGCCCAGTGCGGATGAATACTATTTTCCTCCAATTTCCGGTCTGCAAACGTTAGAGGGTGTGCGCAGTGTTGAACACCCGCGTATTTTGGATATTGGAGCTGGTTCGGGTGCTTTTTTGGCTGATGCAGCAGATAGCTTGGAAGCACAGGGCATACAGGGAAGTTTGTTTGGCATAACGGCAATGGAAGCTGGGCGTTTGTCGCGCGCTGCGATCACGTGGGTCTTTGGGGATTTTTTACGACCAGATACGTGGCGTCCGAAAGCTCCTGAGACAGAAAGTATTGATGTGGCGGTTTCGCATCTGACGTTTCTCCATTTTGCTGACCCGTTGCGCGGGCTCAAGATAGCACTTGGTCTTTTGAAGCCTGGCGGAGAGCTTTTCGTAGACGACCTCGTGTTGCAGCTCAAAGCAAGAAACGCCGAGGCGGCAGCGGCCAAATACGATCAGTTCTTACGGAGTATAGGCGAATACGATTCGCAAGAGCTAACGGACGGGTCGGTGGTGGCGTTGCGCGTGAAAGGTCTGCATGCAATCAAGGGTTCGGTAGCCGTGCATCCGAACCTGTATCTTTGCGGCGATCACAACGGAAAAGCCGTGTATTCGACAAAATGCTGAGCGTGAGTTGAGCGGTTTTGGGTGCGGCGAAGCTGGCTATGGTTCAGGGAAAGCAAAGCTCGTTACCGTTTCGGGGGTGACGAGACTCCATTCGGCCGTGTCGGGGTAGGTTGCAAGCCACGCGGGAGGAGGAGAGTGTTTTTTTGTTGTCGACCATTTACATTCATAACCATACAACTTGCCGCCGCGTTCCTCTACGAGGTCTACCTCGGCGCCTTGCCACGTTCGCCAAAAATATTGGTTGGCGGATGGTCCCCAGTATAAGCGGCGCTTTAGGCGTTCAACCACAGCAAAATTTTCCCACATCTGACCAACGTCATTGCGCAGATTAAGCGCGTTGTGGTTATGGATAATGGCATTGCGAATACCGATGTCATAGAAGTAGTATTTGGCCTTTTTTGTAACTTCGCTGCGTAAATTGCGGCTATAGCCACCCAGGCGAAAGATAACGAATGATTTTTCGAGTAAATCCAGGTAGCGTTCTACTGTTTTGCGGTCGATTTGCAGCGATGATCCGAGCTCGCTCAGCGATACTTCGTTTCCGATTTGATAAGCAAGCAGCACGAGTAGCTGAAGGATAGTGCGCGAGCCCTTTATCTCCTGAAATGTCAAAATATCTTTTAGCAAGTACGAATCGACCAGCTCGGCCAGAAACTTCTCTTTTTGCGCAAGTGATTTTGTTGTTAAAACCGACGGATACATCCCGAAACGTAGGTAGTCCTGTATTTTGCTTGAAACGTCTAACTCTGGCGTTACGGCGTTTCCGAGTTGCTCATGCAGGGCTATGGGTAGAAGCTGCCGTGTTTCTTTGCGGCCTGTCAACGGCTCGCCCAGCTGCCCAGTTAGCTCGAAAGCGGAAGAACCAGTTGCTACGACGGATAGATGAGGCATAGTATCGACAATAAGTTTTAGGCTTCGACCAACATTTGGTATCATCTGAGCTTCATCTATCACGAGCACGTTGGCGTGACCGACGAGAGGCTGTAGCACTTTGGAGTCTGGCGCAGAAAAGCTAATCTGTACGCTTAGCTCGTCGCCTCTGTAGGTGACTGTCTTGCGCGCTGTGTGAGAGATAAAGTTTTTGAGCAGAGTAGTTTTGCCGCTACGGCGCGGACCCAGTAAGATAAGAACTTTGCCAGGCTGTATAGACTGCTCTAAGTCTAGGTAACGTTGGATGTACATGCGAACATACTAGCAATCAATCCCCGAAATGTCAATATTTGCGGGATTGTGGGTCCCCGAAATCATGCTATTTTGGGGATGTATACTCCCCGAAATACGTGAGTGAGCTACTAAACTGTGGTTTTGGATGTGGCGGTTAGGGCTATAAGCCAGAGTGGGCATATCTTCGTAGTTGCTGGTAGTAAATTACAGTGTAGGGCGTCTGCTTTTATATTGCAAAGGGGGTGAGTGAATACGCCTAATTTGCCTTTATCAAATAATTATGTAAAAATAGTTTTATGCAGTTTCATTATGACGAACCTCCTCTGGTGCGTTCGGCTGAACACCTCTCACGACAACCATTCGTCGTATATGATTTCGGGGACGACGATGGCAGCGAATACTCTATATTTGTGTGCGGTGGCATAACTGACGCACGTGGTACGCTCCCACACCTAGCTCGCAACTCAAAACTAATCATCGGCAGCGACGAGATTGAGGAGCTCGTAAAATCACGTTTTGAGACATACAAACAGACTCAAGAGCCAAAGTGGGCGATCGACGCGCTCACTGTAGCGGAGCTATTTCCCAAATCGACCACTCACGAGTTTTCATTGCCGGCACCGACTACTCGTATGGTCGCCGAGATTAGCGAGCGAACAGCCGATGTGTTGCTGGATCCCCAGCAAGACCCGCAACTCGTTCATGATATCTTACTTCAGCTTGAGGGAGCTCCAGACCAGCTGCGCAGTGAAGTCTACCGCCAAATCGGACGCAACGATCGCGAGCTCGCACTTGACCATCCATTTCTGCGAGGCTATCTGGATATGCAATCCGAGCTAGACGGCCGCAATCGCAATGTTCTCGCTGCTCTGTCTGAGTTGTGCGCTCGAACTCACATTCAAATCGCAACACCCAAATAAGGCTTAATTAGTTCGGCAGGGCTTCTCCGTCTACAGCGCCCACGGGAGCGATTGCTAAGGATGCGTTCTACTTCTCGCAGTTCTTTGTCTGTAATTTGTTGAAATCTGTGTCTTTGGGAAGCGGTCTCGTACTAAGCCGTTGGCGTGCTCGTTTCTGCCTTGCCGTGAAGAGCGGTACGGACCAGCGAAGTAGATAGTTGCGTCCAGTTCGTGTTCTGTGAACTTCCAGGCACTAAACTCGCTGCCATTGTCGTAGGGGATGAGGGGGTTGACAAGTGTGCTAATGGGTATATAATATGAAATATGATTAACCTAAATGCAAGAGAAAGAATGGGATAAAGTGTATGGGACTTTCAGCAGTAGGGCATCTCACAAATTTTGGCAGGAGGGGCACGGCACCCACAGGGTCTGCTTGGGGAAGAGGTGCGCTCGTTGGGGTGTCACCTGAATCAGGGACTGGTGCGTTAGGGTCAGCAAGTGGAATGTCCAGAGTAGCTCGATTACCTGAGGGCGTAGTGGGCGTGCAGATGCATGAGCAGCCAGATGAAGCAGGTGTTATTGGGCGGATCGCAGTAGCGGTATCTGGAGACCAGGAACCGATGACGACACCATGGAAATGGTGTGTACCTATGGTTATGGAGGCTGTAGGTATAACAGGCAGGGCGCGCGCATGTTACGTGGAGGGCCAACTAAACTCGGATCCTAGAAAAGATGTTAGTGCTTGGGAAGTATCGGGCTTCCGCTCTGGTGGAGGGTTTTTCAGGTGTGAGGCTCAAATTGGTCCTCAAAAAGGAGACGAGCTTCCGGTCGTTCTTATTCGGTCCTGAGGATGTATCATAAGTCTGAACTTTCACCTAAAACGTAGTCTGAGGAAGCTCGGGGTTATAGGTTTTCTGCCGCTAGTTTTCACTATTTAGTAATCAGCGTATACTGACAGGTATGGCTGATGCAGGGCGGAAACGGTTGGCGGTGATAGATGGAAAGTCAGTTTTTTATAGAGGCTACTACGCCATGCCCAACCTCAGTACCAAAGACGGCACCCCAACAGGGGGTGTTTTTGGTTTTGCTACGATGGCGCTTGAGGTTATTAAGCGGCTCAAACCTGACTATGTTGCGGTGGCGTGGGACAAACCCAAAACGAACATACGCTCTCGTCTCGCCATTTATCCAGCGTATAAAGCAGGGCGCAAACCGGCTCCGCCAGACTTTTACGAGCAAATTCCTATACTGCACGACTTGCTCAAAGCGTTCGGTTGGCCGCTGTACGAACTAGATGATTATGAGGCAGACGACATCATGGCGACGCTGGCGGTAAAGGCGGCTCAAAAAGATATAGAAACACTGCTTGTGACGTCTGACCTCGATGCGCTCCAGTGCGTTGGCCCGCACACTAGCATGTATCGGCTGAAAAGAGGTTTGAGTGACATAGAATTGTATTCGCCAGAGTCATTTACCGCAAAGTACGGTATAGCGCCCGAACAGTTTTTGGATCTCAAGGCGCTCAAAGGCGATGCATCTGACAACATTCCAGGCGTGCCTGGCGTGGGTGAAAAAACAGCTGTCCAGCTCCTGCAAGACTACGGGACGCTTGACGGCGTCTATGAAAATCTCTGGCAGGTTCGCGACAGCGTGCGCAAAAAACTTGAAGCGGGCAAAGACAGCGCCTATATGAGTAAGAAACTTGCGGCGCTATGGACGGATGCACCTGTGCCTTTGGATTTGGCGCGTATGGATGGGCGCCACGCTAATCCTGCGGAGATTTTGCGGCTTTTAGAAAAATTGGAATTTCGATCATTGGCTCGGCAGGTTCCCGACGCGCTCCAAGTGGATTTACGGGGGCACGGCTCAAAAGACGGGAATCGAGATTTTGCGGCGTGTAAAACGACGCTTATTCAGAACGAAAAGGAGCTGGCTACCGTAAAGTTGCCAGCGAAAGGCGAGGTTGTTGTGTATGGGCGATCGGCTGGAGCGGCTGGTCGCGATCCTCGCGTGTTGATCCTTTCGTCCAGCGACGAGCTGACGTATGCGCTTGATCTGACGCGTTTGTCCTCAGAAAACGTGGTTCGTCTTTTGAGCGGTACCGCAAGCGTGGTTGGGTATGATGTGAAGTCTAGTCTAAAAACTATGCTCGCGCTGGGCGTGACGGAACTGCCAGTGGTTTCGCACGATGTCTTGGTGGCGGCGTTTAACATAAACAGCCTTATTCGGGCGCAATCTTTGACGGATTTGGCGGCAGAGATTTTGGGCTATGACGGGTCGTCTTTGGAGGATGTAACGGATGAAGAGCTGCTGAGTAGGGGCGGTGAGATCGCCGCTGTCATTCGTGCTGTGGCTGCCGCGCAACGCGAAAACCTACAGCACATGCCGGACATTCAGCATCTGACATCTCATGTCGATATGCCGGTTATTTCTGTGCTGGCGCGCATGGAGTATGCTGGCATACAGCTCGATACACTTTATCTGGCGCAGTTTTCTGAACAAATCGAAGACAGTATATCTGACCTTGAACAAGAAATATATGGCTACGCCGACCAAGAGTTTAATATCGCCAGTCCCTCGCAGCTGGCCGACGTGTTATTTGTGAAACTAGGTCTGCCGACGCAGGGCATCAAGCGCGGCAAAACCGGTTACAGCACTGCCGCGAGCGAGCTAGAAAAGTTGCGCGCGAGCCATCCTGTCATAGAGCTGATTTCGCGCTACCGCGAAGTGACGAAACTAAAAAACACTTACATAGACACACTGCCAACCATGGTCGACAACCATTCTCGGGTGCATACCACCTTTCATTTGACGATTGCACAGACTGGACGACTGAGCAGCACCGACCCAAACCTGCAAAACATACCAGTGCGCACCGACTTGGGTAAACATATCCGTACGGCTTTTGTGGCGGGAAAAGGGCGAAAACTGGTGAGCGCCGACTATAGTCAGTTTGAACTGCGGCTGGCAGCGGCTATGAGCGGGGATAGCGATATGGTCGAAATGTTTAACCGCGGCGTGGATATTCATGTTGCAACGGCGGCGCAAATATATGGCCGTGCGCCCGAAGATGTGACCAAACAGATGCGCTCGGCGGTAAAGGCGGTGAACTTTGGCGTACTCTATGGTATGAGTCCGCACGGTTTGGCGGCCGCCACTGGCATGTCTTTTGCGGCGGCAAAGGCCTTTATAGATGATTATTTTGAGTTGCGCGCACCGCTGCTCGGTTATTTGGAGAGTCTCAAAGAACGCGCGCGCAAAGACGGCTATGTCGAAACGCTGCTTGGGCGGCGGCGGCCCATGCCAGACATTCACTCGAGCAACTTTGTTGTACGCCAGGCAGCCGAGCGAGCGGCCATGAATATGCCTATTCAGGGAACCGAAGCAGATCTTATGAAGCTCGCTATGGTTGCGGTGCAAAAGAAATTTGATGAGATTTCTCTGCAAGAAGCAGAAAAAGCGCTCTCTCGGTCGCGAAGCGGCGCGGCGACTGTTGTGCCGCAGCAACTCCTGCAAATCCATGATTCAATACTCGTCGAGTGTGCAGAAGCAGACGCCGAGCGCGTCGCTGACATTTTGAAAACTACTATGGAAGCCGTCTACCCGGAACTTCCTGTTAAGCTTGCCGTAGACACCGCTATAGGCGACAACTGGGGCGAGCTATAGCCTTATAGCGCTTGAAGAGCTTGTTTGAGGTGGTGTGGGAGTGGATTGATATAGCGGTGTTGCAAGAATAGGCGGTTTATGCTATAATGAAAGCGTTATGGTGAGCGACAGTCCAAGGATTATCAGAATCATTATCTTTCTGGCCGTTATGTTCGGCTTTATTTGGCTGATCATACTTTTGTTCAGCAAGGCGTTTAGCGGTGGAAATAATACGTCGATTGTCGAAAGAGCGCCGCTTAGCTCCTATGCTCGGGCCGGTACGGAAGTCCAATATACGTTCGATGGCCGGATCGTTGCCAATCAGAAACACCGAAGTCTGCGTATCAGCGTAGATGCTTCGCAGAGCAAAATTGAGCTTATGCAAGGCTATGATAACCACGTCATCAGGCAAGAGGTGTTCCCAAACACCCAAGAAAGCTATCTGAACTTTCTCAACGGTCTTGATACGCTCGGTTTTTCTCGCGGCGACGACACTATTAAACAAGATGAGCGCGGGCAATGTCCGCTCCAACACCGGTATGTCTACCTGCTCCGAGAGGGCGGAACCGACGTGTTTCGCTACTGGCGTACGTCCTGCGGGACGGGGAGCTTCAAGGGTATTGCCAACTCGGTTAATGTACTTTTTCAGCGGCAAATTCCACCGAAGGTGTACAACGAGTTTATGCGCGACTTTAACCGCCCATAACGTATCTGGCGTGCGTGTTTGAAACAGGGCGCTCGTATAAAGAATCGAGTACAATAATTAGGTAATGAAAAAAGACGCAATCATTTTCGACCTATACGGAGTGCTTGGCCTCAATGGCTGGCAGGCCTTTAAGGCTCGTCATTTTTCAAACCGGCCAGAAGCATGGGAAAGACTAAGAAGACTAGGGCAGCGCGCCGATGCCGGTCTGGCGGCGCAGCATGAGTTTGTGCAGGCGCTCGTCCGTGAGACGGGCGAAACGGCTGCGTCTGTTCGTCGTGAGTTTGAACAGACGCGCGCCAATGAGCCATTGCTGCAGTTTATTGCCGAAGAACTGAAGCCCTTGTACAAAATCGGTCTTCTGAGCAACACGAGCCATGATGTTTTTCAGACTATTTTTTCGCCCGGACAACTGGCGTTGTTTGATGCGATGATTGGTTCGTTTTCGGTCGGCATTACTAAGCCCGATCCCCGAATGTTTACGACGATGTGCGAGCAGCTTGGTACGGCTCCAGAGCAGTGCGTTATGGTCGATGATATGCCGCATCACCTAGCGGCTGCGGCAGCCTTGGGAATGAGCACTGTGCAGTATACTTCTGTCGACCAGACAATTCGGGACATAAGGGAAGTTTTGGCTTGTGATTAAAGCCGTTATATTTGACTGTTTCGGCGTGGTTATTACCGACGCGCTCCAAGAAATACGCGCCAAACTTGCTCGGAGCGACGCGGCTGCCGCGCAAGAAGTACGCGATATTCTCGCGGCGAACAATCGCGGTCTGATTGATCCGCAGGAATCAAACGCAAAAATCGCCGCAATACTTGGCGTGGAGGCGGAGACGCTTCGGGCGTACATACAGGCTGGAGAGGTGCGCAATGTGCGTCTGCTGCAATATATTCGCGACGTGAAACAGCACTACAAAACAGCCATGCTCAGTAATGTTGCTCGGAGTAGTCTGGAAAGGCGATTTCCCGACGATGAGCTGCGAGTATATTTCGACGAGGTAGTTGCTTCGGCAGAGATAGGTTATGCAAAACCCGATCCAGAAGCCTACCGCATAACGGCTGAGCGGTTGGGTGTTGCGCCTGAAGCGTGCGTGTTTACCGACGACAAACTTGTTTTTTGCGAGGCAGCAGAGTCGGTCGGCATGCAGGCGGTTTTGTATACAGATTTTATGCAATTTCGCGCGGAGCTCGAGCAGATGCTACTGTATACGGAAAATTAGTTTTTTTTCTGTCTGAGCAGCTTTCTGTAGCGCCGGAGCGTTGAGCCGCAGCGTGCCGATGAGTGCAGCACTGTGCGCCGCTATGACAATAGAGCGCGGCTGTAGTGTTACCTGAACGTCATGTTTGTACTGGCGATGCACAAAGTCTTTTATGGCGCGTACTTCAGGCGGCGTGTCGAAGTTTTTTTTGCTGAGTATGTCGGCGATTCCGTCCATGTTGTATCAGTATCGGGTATCTCGCGGCGAGCCGCAAGTTTTTACGCGAGAAAAGGCTGCGTTTTGCTACGGCGTTTGGCGATGATCTGATCGTTTAGAGCTGACCGCTGCAGCGTTTGGTACAGTGTATGCCGTGAGGTAGAATGGGAAAATGCCGGAGTTGCCAGAAGTTGAGACAATACGTCGTGGTCTGAAAACGCTTATCGTCGGAAAGACAGTTGTGCAAGCGCATAACTACGCAAGCCCCAAAAGCTTTCCAAATGCTCATGCAGACGTTGCGCGTTTTTTACTGGGCGCAAAAGTTACTGCCGTACGTCGCAGAGCAAAAGTGCTCATGATAGATTTTTCGAGCAGCTACACGCTAGTGTGCCACCTGAAGATGACTGGGCAGATTGTCGTCATATCACACAAGGAGCGTTGGGGTGCGGGACACCCGAGTGATAGTTTTGCGCGAGAGTTGCCCGACAACACCACGCGCGAACATCTCGATTTTTCTGACGGAACGCGGTTGTTTTTTAATGATTTGCGCAAGTTTGGCTGGATGAAGTTGTATCCGAGCAGCGAGGTGCCGAATATTGATTTTATGCAAAAAGTCGGCCCAGAGCCGCTCGATAAATCGTTTACAGGAAGCGTGCTGTATGAACGGCTGCAACGCCGCAAAAACACTGCTATCAAAGCGGCAATTCTTGACCAGACAGTCTTGGCGGGCGTGGGAAATATCTATGCAGACGAGTCGCTGTGGCTTGCTAAGCTCCATCCCTCCACGCTCGTACAGAACGTTTCAAAACAGCAGGTTACCGCGCTAGCGAGTGCTATCAAATCTGTGATGCGGCTTTCGATTGCAAAAGGAGGTAGTACAGACAAAAACTACGTTAACGCCGAGGGCGAGAAAGGCAGTTATCTCAGTTTCGCCAAGGTCTTTCGCCGTACTGGCCAACCTTGTTTGCGCTGCGGTACGGCCATTGCTAAGCTGCGTGTTGCTGGCCGCGGTACCCACATTTGCCCTCAGTGCCAGAAAAAGCGCTGACTGAGCGCCAGTTCCCTAGAGTTTGTTGAGGAGGGTGTGTACGTCTGCCGGGTTTTTTAGACGGTAGTTGGCGACCGAACAAGTTTGACAAATACTAAAAATAATAGTATACTGGTACTAATGTCGATAGAAGCAAATTCACGATACGGGCAAAGAATACCAGTGCCGCGCGCAGTAGCTAGGGTAGGTGCTGCAGTGTGCCTGGGGCTATCTTTGGGTGCATGTAGTAGTGGGGGAGGCGAGGTAAGTGCTGAGCCGTCGCCGTATCCTACGGAGCGGCCGGCTGATGGTAGTGTGTTTTACGTCGGTGAAAGTACGGAATCACCAACCGACTCACTTGCTAATCAGATTGCTCGGCTTCAACTATCACGAGATGAGGCTACGAGCGCTGGCAGCGTAGTTCTAGCCGAAATGGAAGCTAGGGAAACTGGAGCAGATACCTCTGGACTAGGGCATAAGGCGCTTGTTGCGACTATCCAGTTTAGGCTCGCACAAAAAACGCTACCCTTTCCTAGCAGACCAGAATATGAAGAGGAAGAAATGAGTCGCCAGCGGTTTCAGAAAGCGGCAAACGAAATATCCAATCCAGAAATACGCAACGCGTACAAGGAAATTTTTGAAAGCGCCGCAATATATAAAGCACTCACCGGCGTCAGATTTGACGGGATGGAGCAGGAAGAAGCCCGCAAGTTACTAGATAGCGTTAAACCTGGTCTCTCAAACCAATATTCGGAAGCGCTTGATCGGCTTGATGTTTCAGATGCGGTCATTACAGAGACCCATGACCCAAAAGCTCTTTCGGCAGATATAGCCGACGTACATGACCCTGAGTTAAGAGCGAAGGCTACGCAGTTCGCGAATTCTTTGTCAGGTGATATTCGATGGGATCTGTATGATGAACTAACGGATAGCAAAGCAGCAAAAGCAACCGCCGAAGCAGCAAAGCGTACGTATTACGCTGAGGCGTACCCGCAACTTCAAGGAATTGAAGCAGGCGAGCTTGTCGACGACGCAATACGGAAGGAGCTTGTCAGGCGCAATGCCGGGCTGTCTGTGCCAGAAGTTGTTACGTTACCTCCGCTGAAAGATCCGGCGAGGAAGATCGATTTATCGGCAGTCGAGGGCCCGAAAAAATACTATCATCCTTTCGAGCCTGATAGCGAGCCGCTTGCTCAGTTCGCCGAGATCTACGCTCAAAACGGTAAAGTGGTTTTTAAATTCGAAGATGGTAGCAATGTGTCTCAGGAATCTCGTGCACAATTAGAGAGAATTGTCGATGACGTGTCGCCGTTGCTAGCTCACGCCTTCAAGGCAGGTGATCTGGTGAGTGTGCGGTTCATAATTGGTGGTGATTATGATCCATATTTTCAGGGCGCGCTTAAGGAAGCGCACATACGGCTTTCGAATACGGATCCGCTCAGCGAAGAACAGCTGCGCCAAAACCTTGTGCACGAGTTGGCACATGCTATGGTAGACGCGGCTTTTGGTGAAACGGCCTTGAGTGAGGAAGAGGCGGGGATGGTGAAAAATGCGTGCAGCATGCTTGCAGATGAAGCCTATGCGCAATATAATCAAGCGCTTAAGTTTAGTCCGGCCGTCTTGCAACGACTCATAGATCGGACATATGGGGATGAAAAAGCAGTATTCCTAAAACTGAAAGAGATTGTTGAAGAAGACAAGCTAGCAGACATCATGGGAAGCTCTCGGGCTTCAAGCCAGTTGACGGCAAGGGATATAACATGGACTGACTGTGCTGGCGAAAACTTTAGAGATCTGATGGTGCGCGTCGGATCATTAGCGGACGTGTCTGATCCAGATGCAACGTATGAAAAAATTCTACAGACTTTTAGCTCAGCTGCCTCGAGCGCGCGGTCAGGCGATGTCTCCGGATCTGCAAGCTCTTCGAACTCGGCGCTGGATGACCCTGATTTTGAAGCGCTATTTGATAGTTGGGATGAAGCAGTTCGTAAAGAATCTCTTTTTGCTCGACTGAACGAAAGCGAGTTCGTTCGTACTGATTCTGCAAGCAGAGACTTATTGGGCCATTCGCGCGACAGTGCTCATGAGCTTATGGCTACGGTTTTTGATATTACTCTTAATAATCCCGAAGAGCTAAAACAGCTTATTGCAGGCTTGAGTCCAGATCAGCAAGAAGCGGTTTATACTGCAATTGATACAACATATGCCATAGTTAGTAAGCACCATCCTGAAGCAGCAGGAAATCTTAATGACTGGAAGCAACAGTTTCGAATACAGCAGTAATGCGCTAGGCGGTGAGTATACGTCAGAAGTTAAGTTTGTTGAGGAGGGTGTGTACGTCTGCTGGGTTTTTTAGACGGTAGTTGGCGGCCGAGCGACCGCGGCCAACTTTTATGGTGTACGCCGCAGTGGGCAGAGCGCCAAACATATCTTCGTCGGTTTTGTCGTCGCCGATGGCCATAATGAAGTCCTGGCTGTCCAAAAGCCACTCTTGGGTGATGTGAGCTTTACTGACGTCCAAATGATGTACCTCTAGTACCATTTTGTTTTCCTGTATGTCGAGCTTTTCTTTGCGAGCTATGGGGCGAAGTAGTTTTTTGAGAATGACCAAATGCTTTTTGGCGTAAAACGGCGACGCATTGCGGTAGTGCCACGCCACGCCCCATTCTTTTTGTTCAATTTTCGAGCCTGGCGTGAGCGCTGCGTAGTGTTCAAATAGTTTCACGACGGGTTTTTCCCAGTCGCGAGAGAGGTAGCTGGTTTTTTGCCAGTTTTTTCGACCGTTTAGCCGGATAAAACCGCCGTGTTCGGCGACGAGCGTAATGGGCAGCTCGCCTAGCCATTCAGCGAGATCTTTGCGCCTGCGTCCGCTGATGATGGCTACATGATTGCGCTCGTCTTTGGCGAGGCGCTTCAGTATGCGCAGTGTTTCTTTGGACGGAATGGCGTCTTCTGGTTTGGAAACGATGGGTTGCAGTGTGCCGTCGTAGTCAAGCATAATCAGGCGGTTGCCAGATCGCTGGTAGTCTTCTAGTAGTTCGGCGGTGCGTTCGCTGTCGAGCGCACGTGTTATGCGAAAGTTCGGTCGCGGGATAGGCTTTTCTAGGGTATCCATGAACGTGTCTGCCCATTTGTCGATAGTGTTGCGCCTTAGGTAGCGTTGCATGCGTTTTGTGCGTGCGATAAAACCGGCTGGTTTTGCGCTGAGTGCTTCCATAAGCCCGTCGACGAGGCTGCGATGCTTGTAGGGGTTGACCAGTACGGCTTCTTTCAGCTCTTCCGCGGCGCCAGCTGTTTCACTCAGCACCAAAATGCCGTCGCTTTTTGGGTGGCTGGCGAGGTACTCTTTGGCGACTAGGTTCATGCCGTCGCGTATTGGTGCTATGAAAGCTACATCGGCGCGTTGATACAGCGCAGCGTATTCGGCGAATGGTAGAGCGGAAAAGATGATTTCAAGCGGCTGCCACGAGCGGCTGCCAAACTTTTCGTTGATGTTTTTTGCCAGTTTCTCGACGTCTTTACGCAGTTTTTGATACGCGGGGATTTCAGTGCGCGACGGCATGGCTTGCATGATCATGACGACTTTGCCGTGCAGCTTTGGATTTTCCTGGAGCAGTGTCTGATAGGCCTTTAGCCGGCCAACCAAGCCCTTGGACGGGTCGAGGCGGTCTATAGTGAGAATGACCTTGCGGCCGCGGTATTTCCAGCGCAGTTTTTGGTGTTCGACGTCGACTTCCAGCGAGCGGCTGGCATCGGCAAAACGGCGGTAGTTGATGCCAATGGGAAAGTCGGTGACGCGTACCACTCGCTCTGGCAGTACGACTTTGCGTGAGCCGACGACGCCAATCTCTAGTTCGCGGCAGACACCGAGGAAATTATCGGTGTAGGCCGAGGTGTGAAACCCCACGACATCGGCGCCCAGCACGCCCTTGGCTAGTTCGCTCGCATGGGGGTCGCTCAGGAAAATCTCGGGCGAAGGGAAGGGTGTATGCAGGAAAAAGCCGATACGGTTTTTGGCTCGCTGGACCCGCAGCATTTCTGGCAGCAGCAATAGCTGATAGTCGTGTACCCACATGTGGTCTCTTTTGCCGGCTAGTTCTAGGGTCGCTTCGGCGAAGAGGCGATTAACCTTTTTGTACATTCGCCATGCTGCGGCGGTGTCGGCGGAGCCAACCTTCATATGGTGAAATAACGGCCAGAGTACGCTGTTACTGTACACGTTGTAAAACCCGTCTAGCTGCTTTTTGGTTAGGAAAACAGGGTGGCAGTTGTCTTTCTTGAGCGTGCGAGTGATGTCTTCGCGGTCTTGATCGGTTAGTTCGTCGCTGGCAATTCCGGGCCAGCCTACCCACACATTGCTGCCGGCTTTGGCATACGAAGACAAGCCAGTAGCTAGTCCTCCGGCTGAAGGATAAAATTCAAGCTTGCCA
This sequence comes from Candidatus Saccharimonadota bacterium, assembly GCA_002746885.1. GTDB lineage: Bacteria > Patescibacteriota > Saccharimonadia > Saccharimonadales > UBA4665 > JAGXIT01. The sequence goes on along the minus strand of PDRS01000007.1, from coordinate 150,930 downwards.
TCCACTTTTTTCACACTGACAGGCAGTCGATTGGAAACAATCACGAGTCTCGACATGAGTATATCCAGTGTAGCACACCGCAATTTTTTATTCATGACCATAATAATTGACAAAACACAAGTAGCCCGACTTGTGTGCAGGTGTTTTCGCTGTAGTTTTGCTCAGATTTTCGTACTCAAAAAGCTGAGCGTCATTTCTTCTGTTTGTGCCGTGCTCTTGCGAAAAAGGCTGCATGCTTGCTGAGTCGACTGCTTCGGTAATATGCACTACTTTCCCACAAAAACTACTAAAAGTAGTACACTTTGTACGTGATAACGACACTGACGGGGGAGAATGAGGCGGCGCGGCTAGAGGCTTTGCAGGAAGCTGTGGCTGGTTTTGCGGCAGCGCATGGCGAGATGGCGGTAGAGCGTCTGGATGGAGAAGTCGTTTCCTATGAACGGATGCGCGAAGCGGTGCAAAGCCTGCCGTTTCTGGCGGACCGAAAGCTCGTGGTGCTGCGTACGCCAGGGGCAAATAAAGAGTTCGTAGAGTTTTTTGAAGCGTTTGTTGCGAGCGTTTCAGAGACAAACGATGTGGTGATTGTAGAACCTAAGCTCGACAAACGTCTGAGCTACTATAAACAACTCAAAAAGCTCAGCACATTTACAGAGTTTACGGCGCTGGACGCAAATAGGCTGGTTCGGTTTGTGTGTGCGTATGTGAAAAAACAGGGCGGGACGATTAGCAGCGGCGATGCGCGGTTTCTTGTAGAACGAGTGGGCATGAACCAGTCGGCTCTGCAGAACGAGCTCGACAAACTCATGCTGTATCGTGCGCACATTTCGCGCGAATCTATAGAACAGCTCACAGAAAAAACGCCGCAAAGCTCTATTTTTGATTTGCTTGAGGCAACGTTTCGCGGCGACCAGCAGCGGTCGATGGCGCTTTATGATGAACAGCGGGCGCTCAAAGTAGAACCGCAGCAGATAATAGCCATGCTGGCATGGCAGCTCCATATTTTGGCGTTGGTAAAAACTGCCAGGGGTCGCAGTGCGGATGACATTGCGCGCGAAGCAAAACTTAGTCCTTTCGTGGTGCGCAAAAGCCAAAATCTTGCACAGAACATCACGCTGGCTCGTCTCAAAACGCTTGTAACGCACCTGCGCGAGTTTGATATACGCACCAAAACCGAAGGCATTATCCCTGACGAAGCGGTCCGGCTATACCTTTTACAGCTTGCGCAGTAATGACTATGTAGTTATTTCTTTGCGGCAGGTTTTTTCGCGGCAGGCTTTTTTGCTGCGGGTTTTGCCTTTGCGGGGGCTTTTTTGGCGGCTGTTTTTTTGCTAGCGACGGGAACGCCGGCAGCTTTTGCGGCGCGAGCGGCTTGAGCCTTTTTACGGGCAGCTTTATTTTTGTGCATAACGCTTTTTTTGGCGGCTTTGTCTAGTTCGCTCTGAACTTTGTCGAGTGCTTTGACGGCGTCCGATTTGTTTTTCGCTGACAGTGCTTTGCCAAACGCCTTTACTGCGGTTTTTAGGCTGCGCTTTGTTTTGCTGTTGCGTACGGCCGCTTTGTTAGCAACTTTTACGCGTTTTTTGGCTGATTTGATGATAGGCATGTGTACCTCTTTACGAAATTATGGTTTGCTATGCAGTGATTGTACAGGGGTGGGAAAAAAATGTAAAGAGGTTGGCGATTGTCAGTGCAGCGACTTGCGGGGAATGTCATGAATCACAGTGCTGTGCAACTCATTTAACTGGCCGATCTTTCGCATATGAGGTGTGCTTTTGGACTTGGTTTGTGATTATGTGGGCGGCAGGAGGTGTGCCTTGTTCGCTTTGCTGTTATCTCTGTCGCTGGATTAAAAATATTCCTTGCACAAAGCTTGTGCTTGGTGGTATGATAGGTGCGGAATATTCTACTCAAATAAAAAAACCAGCAAAACAATCATGGAAGAACAGCAAAAACAACTTATAGCCAGGCTCAAAGATGCTCAAAACGTCTTGGTGACGGTTAGTAAGGACCCGTCTGTGGACCAGCTGGCGGCGGCGATTGGCTTGACCTTGGCGCTCAACAAGCTTAACAAACATGCCACAGCTGTTTATAGCGGCAAAACGCCCAGCACGATAGAGTTTCTGAAACCAGAAGAAACACTTGAAACCAACACCGATAGCCTTCGTGATTTCATTATCGCGCTTGACCGGTCTAAAGCAGACAAGCTTCGCTACAAGGCGGAGGCTAATGTGGTGCGTATTTTCATTACTCCGTACAAGACTTCTATTTCCGACAAAGATCTCGAATTTAGCCAAGGTGATTTCAACGTCGACGTGGTGGTGGCGCTCGGCGTGAAAACGCAAGTCGATCTCGACGAGGCGATTACTGCTCATGGGCGGATTTTGCATCATGCTACTGTTTCGAGCATATCTATCGACGGCCAGACCGAACTCGGTACGTTGAATGTTGTGAGTACGGCGAGCAGTCTTTGTGAAGTTGTTACAAATATTTTGGGCGTCCTCGACAAAAAAATAGTTGATGCGCAAATAGCAACGGCCCTACTTACTGGTATCGTCGCTATGACCGAACGGTTTAGTAATGATCGAACGACACCAGATACCATGAGCTCCAGCGCTGCCCTTATGGCGGCAGGAGCGAACCAGCAGCTGATTGCAAATGAACTGGCGGAGCCAGTGGAGTCAGAAGAGCCGGTCGATCAGCCGTCAGCGGAGGATATTGCCGCGGAACCGCCGAAGGAGCCTGGGACGCTAGAGATTAGCCATGAGGAAACTGCTGCGCAGCGCCAGCAATCTGCGAGTGAATCGGAGGAGCCTGTACCTAGTAACGAAACGCAAGAAAAGGAGGCAGCTGGCGAGGACAAAGAGGATGAATCTAAAGAGTCATCAGGCGATTCGCGGTCACCCCAAATACAAGTTGATGAAGACGGCAAACTTATGCTTGCCGACGAAAAAAGCCGCATAAGGAAAGTTCGCTCGGTGGGCGATAGTTCCGCCGCGCAAGAGCATACCGAACCATTGTTAGCTCGAGAGCGTATGATTGAGCCGCCGTCGCGATCAGGGCGTCTAACGGCGAACGCTAAGGCGGAGGATCTCGATGTTTCGACTGAGGAGCTGACGCTTCCGCCAGTTGAAACGCCAATGTTATCTCATGATGACACGGTATTAGCTCCTTCTGATGAGGCCACGCCTAGCGAGGAATCGGCACCTGACGTACCTGCGTCGCCCGAGCAGCCAGAGCTGGCTTCACCGAAAATTATCGCACCCGAGCAGCCAACAAGTACGCCAGCGAAATCTGCGCTTCGAAAGGCATCGAGCACCGATGCGCCTTCTGTTGGGTCGGATTCTGCAAGCGAAGTGATTGATACCGAGGAGAAAACACTCACTGACATCGAAAAAGCCGTCGATAGCCCGCACGCTGCGCAAAAGAATGAGGCGGAAGCTGATCAAAACGTCGCTGACCAGCCGTCTGAGGCGTCAAGTATAGACGACGCTCGCAGCGCGGTTGAGGCGGCATTTGCTGCGAGTAAAAGCGAGACCCCGCAAGATCCTATTGCTGCACTCAACGCGAAGCCGCTCGGCTCCGAATTGCATTCGTCTGATTCCTCTGACGACGATGCCCAGTCATCCAACGAGGTGGCTGATCAAACGCTCGACGTATCTTTGCCGGAACCGTCCAGCGGAACACCGCCGTCTCCTGTGTCTGTTTCTCAAGGGGCGGAAAAACCGGCGAGTGACGCAGGAATGCCGCCTCCGCCTTCGGTACCGCCTCCGCCTATTTTCCCCAATACGTAAACCCCTTGTTGTGCTATGCTAACCTCCATGCAAGGAGTACTGCTTGTGGACAAACCCTTGGGCTGGACCTCGTTTGACGTGGTGAATTACGTACGTAAACAGGTTGCAGCGGCAGCAGGAAAAAAACCTAAGCACATCAAAGTAGGGCACACTGGTACGCTCGACCCTCTGGCGACAGGATTACTCGTCCTTTTGGTGGGTAAAGAATATACCAAGCGCGCTGGCGCAATGAGCAAGCACGACAAAACGTACGAAGTAACGATCGAGCTAGGCGCAACAAGCACAACAGGTGACAACGAAGGCGTAAAGCAAGTCGGTGGCTCGCGTCAACCAAGTGAGCGCGAGGTTCGTGCCGTTTGCCACTCGTTTGTGGGTACCTATATGCAGACGCCGCCAGTGTATTCGGCAGTTAAAGTAAATGGTCAGAGAGCCTACGATTTAGCGCGCAAAGGCAAGGAGGTCGCGCTCGATCCTCGACCAGTGACGGTGTACGACATGCGAGATATAACGTATGTATACCCGCATGTGCATTTTGTTTGTGATGTTAGTAGCGGCACGTATGTGCGATCGCTCGTTGAGGACATTGGCTGCAGCTTAGGAACGGGGGCGTACATGACCGAGCTGCGCCGAACACGTGTTGGTCGTTTTGAGGTACATAACGCAGTGGCGGTGCAACATGAAGACATTCTGACGTATCTACTCGAAATTACCGCCGACTCTCCTATTGACAGGGTAGACGTAAGCGTTTTATGATACAACTAACGTTTTAGACGTGTAGCTACATATTCATAAAAGCAAAAGAGGGACGAAATTATGCCATCGCGATTACCAACACCGGGCGGGGATGACGGCACTTGGGGTGCTATATTAAACGATTTTCTGTCGCAAATTCACAATACTGACGGAACATTGAAGAATAATAGTGTTGGCGCGGCTGCTCTTGCGCCAAGCGCAGTGACGGCTGCGGGCATTCAGGATGCAACGATCTCTGAAGCAAAACTCGACTCTGCCTTGCAGGCAAAGGTAAACGGCCTCGGCGGTGGTGGTACATTAACGCTCGCTGGAGACGTGACTGGCGCTAGCACGGCTACTGTTGTCGAAAGAGTGAACGGTGTAACTGTTTCAGGTACGCCCACAAACGGCCAAGTTCTGACGGCTACCGGCGGTACAGCAGCAAGCTGGCAAGCGCCAGCTGGCGGAGCGGTAACGAGCGTAGCGGGCAAAACAGGAGCAGTTACTCTTGTAGAAGGCGATGTCGCAAGCCTTACCGCTGACTTAGCAGGAAAGGCTGATGCATCACATACGCACGCTGCAGCGGACATTACTTCTGGTACAATCGGCACGGCTCGATTGGGTTCGGGCACGGCGAACAATACGACATATTTGCGGGGTGATGGGACATGGGCAACGCCTTCGGCTGGGTCGGTTACGCTTGCTGGCGATGTCACTGGTCCAAACGGTGCGACCGTCGTAGAAAGAGTGAACGGTATTGCAGTTACTGGTACGCCGAGTGCTGGTCAAGTACTCAAAGCAACGAGTCCGACTGCTGCGTCTTGGGCGGCTGATGCTACTGGGGGCGGATATGTTTGGAACTTTCGACCGGAAACTGGTAATGTGACCGCAGCGAGCGGCGATTACGTTTTGGCAGATGCTACGGCGACAGGCATTACAGTGACGCTGCCAGTTGCTGCAAGCGGGGCAGTAGTTCGCGTGAAGCGAATGAACGGCAATGCAAATAGCGTACAAATAGTACCTCAGGCACCAGCGGTGATTGACGGCTCTGGTGTCGGTTCTGATGTACTTGGGAACCAGTGGGACAGCATGGAGTATGTTAGCGACGGCACAAACTGGTATAGAGGTTAAAGGGGGAACGAGGCATGCCTTTTACGGGAACTGGTACGGGTATTAGTAATGCTGATGACGTTTTTTTCAGCGGTCTTGCGCAAGATAACGTTCTACAGTACAACAACGTAACGGCCAAATGGAACAACACGCCGATCGTGGGATTTGCAGCACTCGCCGCACAAGGGGGACAGGAGACAGTCAGTGCGCAAAGCGCAACCAGTGCGACTACGCTCGATCTCGCAAATGGCAACGTGTTTGACGTGTCCCTCACGGGTAATACCACGTTTACTTTCAGCGGCGCTGCGAACGGAAAAGCGTGCAGTTTTTCGCTGTATTTGCGGCAGGATGCAACTGGCGGCCGAACAGTAACGTGGCCAGCGGGCGTGAAGTGGTCGGGCGGTGCACCGACGCTAACAACGACCGCAAATGCGGTAGACTTGCTCGTGTTTGAAACGCTCGACGGCGGCACGACGTGGTATGGTTCGCTTGTGGGCGTGAATTTTGTATAGACATTTGTCGTAGAGGCGGCACGTCATTATGTATGGTGTGTGGTTTTTTGCTGTTTGCCGTCGGCGCAGCTGCTTTTTGTGTTGTCGTAGGCGATCGACGTGACGCTATTGGCGGGATGTAGTACCGCATAGACGGTCTAATATAGTAGATTTTACCTTGCTGTTTTACACCAGACATTGCTGTGTTACCATAAACGTATTCAATTAGAAATAAACGAGGGCTCTGGCTTATGCCTTTTACTGGTGCTGGTACGGGAATACAAAATGCTGATGATATTTTCTTCAGTGCACTGACGCAAGACAATGTGCTTCGCTACAATAGCACTACCGCTAAATGGAATAACGTTGCCATTTCTATCGGTGCGTCGGATATAGCGAACGAGGCTGTAACTGAACCAAAACTTGCTGTGTCTAATAGTCCGGCAAATAATCAATTTCTTCGCTGGAACGGTACGGCGCTCGAGTGGGCTACGCTTTCTTATGAGGCGGCCATTACTGCCGGTACAACGGCGCAGTATTGGCGCGGCGACAAAACCTGGCAGACGCTCGACAAAACCGTCGTTGGTTTGGCTAATGTCGACAACACGTCCGATGCGACGAAAAATGCCGCGGCGGCAACTCTAACGAACAAAACGATTTCTGGGTCGGCAAATACGCTTTCAAACATACCGCAGTCGGCGGTCACTGACCTAGCGACGGATCTTGCGGGCAAGCTTGCGCTTTCTACTGCTACAGCAAAGGGTGATTTGCTTGTCGCAACCGCTGCCGGTGCAGTGACACGCCTTGGGGTGGGTACGAATAACCATGTTCTTACCGCAGACAGTTCTCAGGCGGCGGGTGTTAGATGGGCACCGGTTTCTGGGGCGTTTGAGCCAGCCATTACTGCCGGTACAACGGCGCAGTATTGGCGCGGCGACAAAACCTGGCAGACGCTCGACAAAACCGTCGTCGGCTTGGCTAATGTCGACAACACGTCCGACGCGACGAAAGACGTTTTGAGTGCAAGCCGACTGAGTACAGCGCGTACTATCAACGGCGTGAGCTTTGATGGTACGGCAAATATCACCATTGCCGACAACACAAAGGTTCCGACGAGTAGAACGGTTACAGGCGTAACATCGCTCGCTGGTGGCGGTGATTTGAGTGCTGATCGTACTATTTCGCTTGTAAATGACGCGGCTGCCCCAGGAAACAGCAAATACTACGGCACTGACGGAAGCGGCGCAAAAGGCTATCATGACATACCAAGCGGCGATCCTACTATGGGCGGAGACTTGAGCGGTACTGCATCGAACGCACAGATTGCTGCAGAAGCTGTGGGTAACGCCGAACTTGCTTCATCGGCAGTGACAAACGCAAAGATTGCCAACGGCACTATTGCCGAGCCAAAGCTTGCTGTTGCGAACGCGCCTGCTACTGGCCAAGTGCTTAGCTGGAACGGAAGCGATATGGCGTGGGCTGGTGCGCTAGCCTTTGCTTTTACTCGTGTTGATGTTACGAGCGCAACATACACGGTGCCGAGCACGTTTACGTACGTGTTTGCTGACGCGACGGCGCAAGGAATTACCATTACGTTACCAGCTCCGGCTAACAATGCCTATGTGCGCGTGAAGCGCATGAACGGTAATGCCAACGGCGTGCAAGTAGTTGCGCCAAGCGGATCGTATATCGACGCTGCAGGCGTTGGGTCAGATGTACTCAACAACCAGTACGACAGCCAAGAGTACTGGAGCGACGGCTCCAACTGGTACCGCTAACCGCATAAGCATTTTTCAATTTTTTCCTCCTGAACTTGGTGCGCTAGGCTCGCGGGAAAGCTTTCTTGGCTAGTGAAATAACTACTGGCGTGAATGAAGGCGGTAGGTCGCATGTCGGTACTTGCGCCGCCTAAGAGCGTCCAAAAATTCGGACGAAGCACCTTCTATTGCAATCAGGGGTGGGGTGTGGTAGGATAGTTCCAACGCCATCAGTAATCTCTAAATATTGGGAAGGACGTAACGAATTATATGATTTCGGCTGAAAAGAAGACAGCTATCGTGACAGATTTGCAGAAAGACAAGAAAGACACCGGTAGTGCTGCGGTGCAAGTTGGTATTTTTACCGAACGTATCAAGGAGCTTACTGAGCATCTGAAACAAAACAAGCACGACTACATGGCGCGCCGCGGGCTGTTGCAGCTCGTCGGTAAGCGTAAGCGCTTGCTACAGTACATTGCGAGCAAAGACGGGCAGGCTTATCTGAAGTTGATTAAGAAATTAGGCATTAGACGCTAGACGTTGGACGTTGGACGGTAGGGTGTACGGTGGTAGACCCTACAATCTAGAATCGAAATTCTAGCACAATTTTACAAGTTGAACAGGATCTTCGGCTCGTCTGCTTTGCTGAATAGTTTTGGCATCTATACGAGACCGTGGGTATGGCTGTTTTCGCGCGTGAATCTTGAAAAACTCAAGCTCAAGCGGCGGGACACGTCAGCTGTTCGGCAATAATACAGTTCGGGGTAGGGCATCAGCGCTCCAGGGGAGATATATCTTTCGGAGGGTTGGATCTTACATCCGAACACATAAAGAAGGAGGCTTTTACTATGAGCCAAACAACCAAAACCATCAATCCGTACGGCAAAAATCTCGTTGTGGTGGAAACGGAATTTTGCGGCCGCACATTGTCGCTTGAGGTAAACCGCGTAGGGTTCCGCACGACCGCTAGTGTGATTGCACGTTATGGCGACACAGTTGTGCTCGGCACGGCAATGCTTGGCAAGCCAGTCATGGGTATGGATTATTTTCCCCTGAGCATTGATTACGAAGAGAAATTTTATGCTGCAGGTAAAATAAGCGGTAGCCGCTTTATTAAGCGCGAAGGTCGTCCAAGTGACGACGCTATCTTGATTGGCCGTCTCATCGACCGTCCGATTCGTCCGCTGTGGCCCAAGGGTTATCGCAATGAGGTTCAAGGTGTTGCGAGCGTGCTCAGCATGGATCCGTCGTTTCGCCCTGATATGGTTGCCATGATAGCGATGAGCGCTGCATTTATGCTTACAGGCGCCCCGTTTGATGGGCCTGTGGCGGGTGTGCGCGTGGGTATGAACGAAGCGGGTGAACCGCAGGCGTTTATGAGCGCCGAAGAACTCGACGCAAACAAACTTGATCTTGTTGTCGCTGGTCGTGAAGGCGGCATTATGATGGTGGAAGCGGGGGCAAACGAAGCAACCGAGGAGGAAATCGTTGCGGCGCTGACGTATGCAGAGGAGGCCATCAAGCCCGCTCTCGCACTTCAGAAAGAGCTCGTCGAGGAAGTCGGCGTCGAAGCACAAGCATACGAACTGGTGCTACCTGATGATGCCAAGCAGCAAGATGTCGATGCGTGGGTTGAGGGCAAGATTGGTGCGGCTCTGCGGGCGCCATATCCTGAACGCAACGAGATGATTGGCGTACTTCGCGAGCAAATGCATAAAGAATTTGCCGAGAAAGTTGGCGAAGAGGAATACACCTCGCATTTCACCGAATACGACGAAGCGCTCACGATGGCGCTCCACAAAGACGTTCGGGCTGGCATCGTAAAGGACGGTACTCGACCAGATGGTCGCAAACTGACTGAAATCCGCCCGTTAAGTTCTGAGGTCGGCTTGCTGCCGCGAGCACATGGTTCGAGTCTCTTTACACGCGGTGTTACTCAGGGACTCAATGTTGTGACGCTTGCGCCGCTGTCATACGCACAGCTCGTCGATACAATGGAAAAAAACATGGAACGGCGTTACATGCACCACTACAATGCGCCGGGATATACGGTGGGAGAAGTGCGCCGTCTTGGCAGCCCGGGTCGCCGTGAGATTGGCCATGGATATTTGGCCGAACGGGCACTTTTTGCCGTACTTCCTGACGAAGCCGATTTTCCTTATGCTATCCGGAGCGTTACTGAAATCATGAGCCAGAACGGGTCAACTTCTATGGCGGCAACGTGCGCAAGTTGCTTAGCGCTTATGGATGCTGGCGTGCCGCTGAAAGCGCCTGTATCGGGTATTGCCATGGGACTTATGGTCGATGGTGACAACACGTACATATTGAGTGATATTGCTGACGCGGAAGACTTTGCTGGCGACATGGACTTTAAAGTTGCTGGAACGAGCCAGGGAATTACCGCGCTCCAAATGGATATGAAGGTTCACGGTTTGCCAGTTGCGGTTCTAGCAAAGGCGCTCGAACAGGGCAAGGAAGGCCGCGCTGCCATATTGCAGCACATGCTCGAAACACTCTCCGCTCCGCGCGACACCATGAGTCCGTATGCGCCGCGCGTTGAGTCAATATCCATCAACCCAGACAAGATTCGCGATATCATCGGTAAGGGCGGCGAGACTATTCAGAAAATTACGGCCGAAACCGGCACCGAAATAGACATTAAAGATGATGGTACGGTCATGATTGCTAGCCCAGACGGTGCGGCTATCCAAAAAGCCAAAGACTGGATTGGGGGGATTGTCGAAGAGCCAGAAGTAGGTAAGATTTACGTAGACAAGCCGGTTGTGAGTGTTTTGGACTTCGGTGCGTTTGTGCAGATTTTGCCAGGCAAAGATGGTTTGGTGCACGTGAGCGAAATGAGCGAGGAACGCGTTAATAAGCCGAGCGATGTTGTCAAAGAAGGCGATCTCGTCACGGTGAAGCTCGTTGCCATAGATGACCGCGGCCGATTGCAGCTTTCTATGAAGGCCGCTCGGAAGGAGCTGAAGCAGCAATAAACCGTTGCGTGCCCAGCATTGCTCTTTGAACATAAACCAATCACTTTTCAGGTAGCGTATGAAAAAACATGTGAGTCAGGCAGAACAACTTTGGTGCAGCATGATAGAGCGTGCCGCAAGTGCTGCTACAAGCTTGCACAAGACGTCGAACGCGACACATGACGAACGAAAAAGTAAGGATCAATGATCAATGCCCAAAGATCAATCTGACGATAACGAGAAGAAACTACATGAGCTCAAGGCGCGTATTGAAGCGTCGCAGGTGACTCCTGAGCTCAGAGCGCAGGCTACGCAACTTGTCTTTGGCGCTGGTAATGCGAATGCCGAGGTGCTGTTTATTGGCGAAGCACCGGGCAAACAAGAAGACGAACAGGGGCTGCCTTTTGTGGGCGCAAGCGGTAAATTTCTGAACGAAATGCTCGAAACGATAAACATGAAACGGGCGGATGTCTACATAACGAACATTGTCAAATACCGCCCGCCCGGAAATCGCGACCCGCAACCAGCGGAAAAGAAGGCATTTATGCCGTATTTGCAGGAGCAGCTGGAAATTATTCAGCCAAAGATAGTGGTAACTTTGGGGCGGCACAGCGGCGCGGCGTTTTTGCCTGAGCTGCACATTAGCCGCGACCACGGCAAGCCGAAAAGAGTTCGAGTGAAGGGGCATGAGGAAAGAGATAAGCGTGCTCAGGGCGATGATGTTATGGAGCTTGTCGTTTTGCCTTTGTATCATCCGGCGGCTGCTTTATATAACGGAGCGATGAGAGAAACGCTCATGGAAGATTTTTCGCTGATTCCGGCGATTTTGGAAAAGATTAATGACAAGGATTTATAGAGAACAACTATGTGTGCGGACGCCGAAAAGCGAAACAGGCGATCTCGCCCCCACGAAGATGACGAACGCAGAAAGCAAAGGAGAATATAATGGAAAAAAATAACAACAGGCAACCAGAGAAAAACAACAAACGGCCGCGGAACGGTCAGCGCAATGCTGCTCAGCGCCGGTTAAATCAAAAAGGTCGTGCACAGGGGCCTGGTACTCAACGCGCAGCATCTACGCAAAAAAAACCCACAGTGAGCCGCGGTGCCGCTGTTCGGGCGCAGAAGCGGAGTCAGATGGATGCACAGCGAGTCGCAAACCAGTTTATGCCTGCTCAGGTTGACGAAAAACGCCGCGCAAACTTTATTGATGATAGCCCGCGCCTGAAAATCATTGGTCTCGGCGGTATGGACGGCGGCGGAAGTAAAAACATGATACTGGTCGAATATGTCAACGACGCTGTCGTCATAGATGCTGGTAACGACCTGAGCGTTGATTTGCCAGGAATTAACTACGGTATAGCTGATACGGCCTATATGGAAACTATTCGCCATAAATTGCGCGCCTATGTTATAACGCATGGCCACCTTGATCACATAGGCGGTTTGCCGCACATTGTACCGAAGTTTCCGGCGCCTATTTACGGGAGCAAGTTTACGATAGGCCGCGTAGAAGAAATCTTTCAAAACTTTGGCCTGCCTATGCCCGAAGGCTTCGAACTTCAGACGGTTGAAATGAACGAGAACACCCACGAACGTCTTAAGATAGGTGAGTTTTATGTTGAGCTGATACGGGTAACGCACTCCATACCGGGTAGTACGATTGTGGTGCTCGATACGCCAGTCGGTCGCGTGGTCAACACTGGGGATTTTCGTTTTGATCCAAATCCGCTCGACCATGAGCGGACCGACATGGAGCGACTCAAAGAAATCGGTAATGAAGGTGTTCTCGCGCTGCTCAGCGAAAGCACAACGGTTGAGCGTATGGGGCGCACGCCGAGCGAAAGTACTATTGAGCAGAGCTTCATAGACATCATGAAACAAGCGCCTGGTCGGATTTTTGTGGGCGTCTTTAGTACCAACATGAACCGCATACAAATGATCGTCAATGCTGCTGTGCATCACGGCCGCAAGGTTGCGATAGACGGTCGGAGCATGGTGAGTACGCTGGAAATGGCAGTTCGGCATGGTTTTATGAAAATTCCGAAAGGCACGTTTATCCCAATCGCTTCGGTAGGTACGCAAACCGATCAAAACGTCGTAGTGATCTGTACAGGGAGTCAAGGGGAACCAAGCAGCGCGCTGCAGCGCATGGCAAATGGCGAGCACAAATACGTAAAACTGAAAGAGCAAGATACCGTCATTCTTTCGAGTACACCTATTCCAGAAAGCGGCAATGACGCGCTCATCGGGCAGATGGTAGACGACCTTGTGAAAAAACAAGTCCATGTTTTTGAGCACCGTAACCACGACCTGGATAACGTGGGGCCGCTACACGTTTCGGGGCACGCGAGTCGCGACGAGTACGCAGAAATGATCCATATGACAAAACCGAAGTTTTTCATACCTATTTACGGTGCTTACCGCGTCAAGCAGCGCCACATAGAAGTTGCGGTAGAGCAGGGGATACCGCGTGGACACTGTCTCAACGTCCTTAATGGAGAGGTTATTGCGCTTACGCCAGAAAAAATGGAAGTCATTGGCGAAGTGCCGTCGGGTACGATTCTGGTTGATCAAACCGGAGCTATCGTAAGTAACGTGGTCGTAAAAGACCGCGTACTGCTGGCCGAAGAAGGACTTGTCGCGGCGGTGCTAACAATAGACAAAAAGACAGGCGGCCTGCTTACCAGTCCAGACATCATTAGTCGCGGGTTTATATACATGCGTGAACAGGAAGAAATAATCAATGGTCTGCGGGTAGAACTGCGCCGCGCGGTTGGCCAGCGGTTCAAACGTGTGGATCTTGACCGTTTCAAGGCGGAGATCAAAGACCACATAACGCACTATCTTTTTGAGCAGACGGGCCGCAGTCCTATTGTGATACCAGTTGTGAATATTGTGGGCGGCAAGTCTGAAAAACAAAACGCAAAGGCGCAAAACGAAGCAAAACCAACGCAGGCGGAAAAAACACCAGAAGAAATCGCTGCCGAACAGCAAGCGCGGTTTCAGGCCATGCGCGAACGTTTGCTCAATCAAGATCCTCGCGTTGACTAGCAACTATGGTATATTGTTGACATGAATTACGTAACATTTTTTGCTGCTACCGCAGAAGAACAGGGCGAGGCTCTCGGACGAATATTTGCTCCGTTTATTCTGTATCTTATAGTTTTGGCCGTTATACGGCTTGTTTCGAAAGGGCCTCTTACGAAGAAACAGAAGATCGTCCCAGCGGTGGTAATCCTTGTGCTGTTTGTGCTTTCTGCTCTTTCTCGGATGGCTCAGAACGCATAAAGGCGGCAGCGCTGGCGTATGTATTGAACGGCTGCTCAACCAGCAGATAATTAATAGTGAATAATGTTTAAGCTCAAACGTAGAAAAACCACACCCGAAGCCAATCCGCGCACTGATGAGTTGGTAATCGCGGCTGGTGTAGCGGGACAGATTACGGACGGCAACATAACTCGAAGGGTATTTTTTACTGATTATACAGCTGGTCCGCCCGATGATATTCCACTGCACAGTATTGGCTGTCTTGGATTTGGCGCTACGCTCTCAAGTCGCGCCAATAGAAAAGTCTGCTCGGACGGCAGCTTAGTTGATAGTCTGGATCTTGCTGCTAACTATGCTGAGGCAAAAGCGTATGTAAATCGGAGTGGCGATGATCCCATTCAACTATCTCCGTTTCGTGATGATTCGGGGGCTGAGTGGTTTTGTGTACGGCAGGGAAGGCATCGTGTGTTGGCGGCAATGGCTAATGGCGAAGATTCTATTGTGGCGGTTGTGTTAAGGCCACCCGTCGATAGGGTAGATACGTATCGCGGTACCATAGTTACGGAATCACAAGTCGCCCTTGCGCAAAGAGGAAGCTCGTAGTAGCATAAGCTTATTGACTTAAGTTGTAATTTTTGCTATAATAGTCGTCATGACTCAAGGAAAAGAAGGTAATATCGGTGACAATGGCGGTGACTGGCTTGAAAAAGAGGCTGCAGGGGACGAGGAGTTGCTCGAATTGCTGCGCCATAAAGAGTCTGAGCTTAATAAATACGCTGCTGGTGAGATGCCCCGCGACGGTAGCATTATAGAGATCGTGGATGGGTTAAATGCGGCGATTCAGAAGAGGCAGGCGGAGATTGGTTATGACCCGTCAAAGATACAGTCAGCGGCATATCCGCCCGAAGATCTAGGCTAGCACAATCAAATATTGTATAATCAAAAGCAGTATGGCAAAAAAGAAAAAGCAAACGAAAAAGAAGGTAGCGCCAGTAGAAAAAGTGCCGTCACCAGTTATGGGGTATGTGTTGGCGGTGGTGTGCGTGTTGTCGGCGGTTTTTATTTTCATCGGCGGGTTTCATGCGGGCGGCAGTCTACCGAAGGGTTTATTTGGGGCGGCGAGCTGGCTGTTTGGCTGGGCGGCGTGGTTGGTGCCTATCAGTTTACTGTACTGGGGTTACTACAAATTCACGAACGATGACCATCGAGTGCCGCGCGGCCGTGTTTTTAGCATGTACATGTTTCTTATACTCATGTCGGCGTGGTTTTTTACCGCATTTGCACGCGTAGAAGACGAACCAGGCATGGCGTCGCAAACGGTCGGCGGCAATGGCGGACATCTTGGTAATGCAGTGGGAGATACTATGCTTGCTGCGCTCGACAAAGTTCCGGCAAGCTTACTGTTTTTCGTTTTTGGCCTGCTGACGTTTTTCTTCGCCTTCGGCATATCGCCAAAAATACTGCTGAATGTAGGAAAACTCTTTCGTCGGCGCGAAGCACCCGAAGGCGAGCTGGCAGCACTGAAAGCCAAAGCGGTTGAGGGCGGTTTTCAGCTGAACGAAGGCGTGCCGGTCGTAAAACATAGCGAGGCAAACTCCGCAAAAGAGCAAGCGCACCATACGACGTTTCGCAATACTGCTGCCAAAAAACTGAGTGCAGAGGAAAATCACGAAGCGCTCACCACGGCCGGTGATCCTGACTGGAAATTTCCAGGGCTTGATTTGCTTGATCAGCGGCAAGACAAGGCCGACGCGGGTAACGTGGAGGCGAATGCGCGGCTCATAAAAGAAACGTACGCAAACTTTAGCATAGACGTTGAAATGGAGGGGGCAAATATCGGCCCTCGTGTTACGCAGTATACGCTGCGACCGCCTACCGGTGTTAAGCTGACGAAAATTACTGCGCTTGAAAACAACCTGGCGCTCGATTTGGCGGCTACGAGTATTCGTATGGAAGCGCCTATTCCAGGAAAACGAGCGGTCGGTATAGAAGTTCCGAACGTCAAGGGAGCGACTGTGCGCTTGAGTTCTATTCTACAATCGCGCGAATGGAATAGCTCGTCTGGTCCGCTCACTTTTGCTATCGGAAAAGATATAGTGGGCCATGCGGTTGTGGCAGACTTGGCGCGTATGCCGCATCTGCTTGTTGCTGGTCAAACTGGTTCTGGTAAATCAGTTATGATAAACGACATTCTGACAAGCCTGCTGTATC
The DNA here is from genome assembly GCA_002746885.1 of Candidatus Saccharimonadota bacterium. Classification (GTDB taxonomy): domain Bacteria; phylum Patescibacteriota; class Saccharimonadia; order Saccharimonadales; family UBA4665; genus JAGXIT01. The sequence goes on along the minus strand of PDRS01000007.1, from coordinate 134,593 downwards.
GCAATACGCCGAGCGATCTCAAGCTCATTCTCGTTGACCCAAAGCAAGTCGAACTGACGCCATATAACGATATTCCGCACTTGCTCACTCCAGTTATTCATGAGCCAGAAAAATGCATCTCGGCACTGAAGTGGGCGGTAGCCGAAATGGAACGCCGGCTTCGCACTATGGCCGAAGAGGGCAAGCGCAACATAGAGGAGTACAACAAAGTAAAACCAGATGAACGCATGCCATACGTGGTTATCGTCATAGACGAACTGAGCGACCTTATGATGATGGCCGCCCGTGATGTCGAGGCGCTCATTGTGCGCGTGGCGCAAAAAGCTCGTGCCGCTGGTATCCATTTGATTCTTGCAACGCAGCGACCTAGCGTCAATGTGATAACCGGACTCATCAAAGCAAACGTACCAGCCCGCGTCGCCTTTACGACAGTCAGCCAGGTCGATAGCCGCACTATCATAGACCAAATGGGAGCCGAAAAGTTGCTTGGCCGCGGCGACATGCTGTACGTAACGGCCGAAATGCCGGCACCAAAACGTGTTCAGGCAGCGTTTGTAACCGAACGGGAAACCGGCAAGGTCAATGATTTTATACGTGAACAACAAGCTCCAGACTACAATGATGAAGTCGTCAGTCAGCCAGTCCAAATCGGTAAGGGCGGTTTGGTGGAGCCGACGGGCGGCGGTCACGACAATGCCGACGAGGACATGTTCCGCGATGCGGTGCGCGTGGTCGTAGAAAATCGTAAGGCATCTACATCTTTGCTGCAGCGTCGATTGCGGATTGGTTATGGCCGAGCAGCTCGGCTGATGGAAGAGATGGAAGAGCAGGGTATCATAGGTGCGGCAGATGGTTCGCGGCCACGCGACGTGCTTGTCAGTTCACTCGACCAAGTATTTGGCGGCGGCGAGGCGGGCGCGGCAGCCGATGGTGGCGACTTGGATGAATATGGCGTTCCTGTTGAGCCTGCCGATCGCGCCAACTGATGCATAAATCGTGAGTTGGCTACGATTGTGTTCACGTGATGGTTGGGCAGCATGTCTTGCGTGCAAAAAATGTGTTCATTTTTGGCGAGTCAGCGCGTAATTATTGTTGTGTGAAAAGCCACAGTAAGTTTTTGAATAACAGATATGGATAGACTATTTTACTACACAAATTGCTTGCGTTTTGAATGTTGGGGGTTTAGCATGGATATTAAAACAAACAGGCCAATATGGAGGGTAGGTGACGGCTCGACATCTAGTGTATTGAGAGACTACACCAGACCGTCGCCACCTCTCTCCGGCTCTAAAACAACCATGCGTAATGACCTGCGGCGAGCAGGTTTTTTTGTTGACCAGAAAGAGCTATTACACTATAATTGGCGGTACTATCAACTCAGCTTATGGCCAGTTAGGACGACTAAAGGTGCATAGGCTTTAACCAAAGGAGTGTCTTGTGAAACAATACGAGATTGCTATCTTGTTTGATCCGGGTCTCGAAATTGATCTGGAGACGGCAACCAAAAAGGTCGAATCAATATTTACGAGTAATGGCGGCAAAATTACCAATGTCGACAATTGGGGCAAGAAAAAGCTTGCTTATCAAATACAGAACCACGACAGCGCAGTGTATGTTTTTTATACGCTCGACATGCCTGGCGAGGCGGTGCGCAAAATTGAGTATACGCTCAACATAACCGACGAAGTCATACGCTTTCTCATTGTTCGGCCCGACCAGAAGAAAATTGCCAAGGCCGAGGCCGAAAAAGCACGCAAAGCCGAGCAGGCCGCCAAACGGGCTGACGGCGAAGACAAAGAAGACGAAAAGTAGTAACGGCAAACATATAAAAAGCGGCGGCGAAGCAATCAACAACAAACGTACTAAACATTTGTTCGTCGTCAATCGCGAATGTATTTCTCATAAAGACTGGAGGATTGTAATTATGGCAAAGATTTTTAAACACCGAACAGACGTAGCGTATTTTGACTACAAAGACTTCAAAACGTTGCAGCGCTATGTTGATCAGTATGGCCGTATAGAAAGCCGGAAGAAAACTGGTCTAACTGAAAGCCAGCAGCGTCATTTGGCGGCGGCTATTAAGCGAGCGCGGCATATTGCGCTTCTGCCGTTTGTCGCGACTGCCTAGGCGGCGCACGCTGTATGCGACCGTGAGAAAAAACCGTGCTGCGAGACGGCTTCTGTGTGCGTTTTGCCGTTTCTCGCGTATATCGCGACGGGAAAACGTACTTGACGCAACCGTGCTGGCGGCGTACGTTTTATAGTACCAATGTAATGCCGACATAGTTTCGGTAGAAGGAGGCAATGCCGCATGGCACGTAGTTTTAATCAAGTTATTCTCATGGGGAATCTCACGCGAGATCCCGAACTCAGACAGACGCCAAACGGACAAAATGTCTGCAGTTTTTCGCTCGCGCTAAACCGCGCTTACAAAGGTGCAGACGGTAACTGGCAGGAAGCGACTGACTACGTCGATATCGTGGCTTGGGGGCCGCTCGGCGAGCGCGTGGCGCAGTACTTAAACAAAGGCAGCCAGTGTCTTGTAAACGGTCGTTTGCAAAGCCGCAGTTGGGAGCAGGACGGCGTCAAGCGTAGCAAAGTGGAAGTAAACGCACAGGATGTTACTTTTCTCGGTGGTCGCGGCGGCAATGGCGGTGACAATGGCAATGGCGGCGGAAGCTATAACGGCGGCTCTCGCGGTGATTCTGGCGGCTCGCGCCCCGCGGCTAAAACGAAGGATGACGTAGTCATAGAAGACGTCGGCGAGGAACCGATTAATCTCGACGATATACCATTCTAGGGCTGGCGCTACGGTTGGGCTGTGATCATCGGCGCATGCAGGGAAAATCAGTACATCATTCATGAAAAGTCTCAGCGCACAAGCAAAAGATATTGAGCGGCAGATAAAGCGCATTGTGCGGGATGCTGACATAGAAAAACTCAGCCTGCAAGAACGGAAGTTGGTTGAAAAGCTCAAAATGGCTTGCAACGAGGTCTGGTTGGATGTGCGCGATTACGAATATGCCGAAACGCGCGAGGAGCAAATTAAGTGGCGGAAACTTGGGCGGCACAATATCGCAGCAGCAGAGCAGTACTTGCTGGAGTTGGGTACTATATTTGGACCAGTTGATAGTGCTGAGCTCTCGGCAAACTTGAGTGCTATTTCCGAGCAGCTCAACTAACGCCTACGGTGTCCTAACTGGCCGATACGTGCAACAGAGGTGGTATACTAGGAGTAAATCAAGTCAACGGAGAGGAGAGTTCATTGTGGCAACGTTATCTATTACGAACTTGAAAAAAGGGGTGGTGTTTCAGCTGGACGGGCAGCCGTGGCGAGTAGTGGAATATAATCAAAAGGTGATGGGTCGCGGTGGCTCCATTGTAAATGTGCGCATAAAAAGTCTGCTGGACGGTAAGGTGTTGGAAAAAACATTTAAGGGCAATGAACAGCTCGAAACGGCAGATGTGAGTACGCAAAGCGTGCAGTATCTGTACCGCGACGGCAGCACGTTTCATTTCATGAATCAGGAAACGTTTGAACAGTTTGAGATAACTGATGAGCTTATGGGCGATGGCGCGGGCTATATAAAAGAGGGCGACATGGTTGCGCTGCAGTTTTTCAACGATGTTCCTATAAACGTTGAGTTGCCTAAAAACGTGCCGCTCCTCGTGACGTATACCGAAAACGCAGTAAAAGGCGACACAAGCACGAATATTACCAAAGACGCGACGCTTGAAACGGGCATAACCATCAAAGTGCCAGCTTTCATTAAACAGGGCGATGTTATTTCGGTAGACACAAGCAACGGAGCATACCGCGAGCGCGTAAAGGAGTAGATGTTTGACGTTTGGCGCATCAACAAGGAACGGTCACGCAGCAGCAAAACAACGGCTCGATTGTGCGCTCGCATGCCGCAAGCTTGTTGCAAGTAGGAGTCAGGCGGGTTCGTACATTCGGCTCGGTAAAGTGAAGGTAAATGGTCGGGTTGTCAAAAAGGCAGGTTTACTCGTGGGCGACACGGACGCCATTACGCTTGTCGCAGAAGAGCAATATGTAAGTCGAGCGGCGCTGAAGCTGAAAAGCGCTGACGAAGCATTCCAAATAGATTGGCATGAAAAAACAGTGCTAGACGTAGGAAGTAGTACAGGCGGTTTTACGCAGTATGCGCTTCGGCATGGCGCGGCAAAGGTTATTGCGGTAGAGGCTGGTACTGACCAAATGCACTCGTCGCTTCGAGGCGACGAGCGGATAGTTTTGCATGAAAAAACTGATATTCGCAGTTTCAAAACATCGCAGCACATCGACATTGTTGTGTGCGATGTGAGTTTCGTGAGTCTTCGCGAAATATTGCCCGCTGTTGCGAGGCTGACGGATTGCAGTGCACTTTTTGTCATTATGGTAAAGCCGCAGTTTGAAGCTGGTTATGGCGGTCAAAAACACAAAGGTGTCATAAAAAATGATCGAGTGCGACGCGATATATTGAAACAGTTTGAGCGCTGGGCGCAGCAACGTTTTCAGATCATCGACAAGAAAGATTCTAGTGTTGCGGGCAGCAAGGGTAACGTTGAGCGTTTTTATGTGCTTCGAAAGTTTGCGAGTGGTTGAGTTTTCATGCACAGCACATGTGTTGTCTTCTTTAAACTTTTAGTGCAGCAAGAGGCGGAAGTCAAACGAACCGAGCTGATTTCTTGTAGACGGAAGCAGCGCTCTTGTGGGATAATAAGCACATGTTAGCTGATGAACAACAGTTAGCGGCGCTCGTAAGTTTATTTCATACCGGCGCCAAGCAGGAATACGCAAAAGGCGAATTCCTCGTTCGGCCAGGAGGAACACCTGCCGGCGTGTTTTATATTGAAAATGGTCTAGTCAAAGCATACGACATCACAAAATACGGTGAAGAGAACCTGCTCATTATACGCAAGACTGGTGATCTCCTTGGGTTGACGTGGGCGGTTGCAAACAGGGAGCGCGAAATTATATACACCGCGCTTGCTCCTACAACGGTCTGGCTCATAACCCGCGAGACATTTTTGGAGCATTTACACTCGCACCCTGCAGCTGCCGTTCCGGTTGTGGGCATACTCGCGGAAATGTTCCGGCTGCATGGCGACCGTATTATGACACTAGAATACCGTACGGTGCGGGAGCGGCTTGCTTCGTTCTTGCTCAATATGGCGGATAGATTTGGCGTCGAAGTCAGCAACGGCGTGAAGATAGATGTTCCGCTGCGCCATCAGGACATCGCTAGCTCCATCAGCGCAACTCGCGAAACCACAAGCCGTACGCTCTCCGAACTTGAGCGCAAAGGCTTTTTGTCGAACGAGCAATCGCGTATAACGCTCTGTGATAGAAGCGCCCTCGCAAACTTTATAGAGTAGCAATAGCGTTTTTTCGGCAATTACTTCCAGTGCAGCACAATATCTTCTAGTATACGGACGATGGCTTCATGCGAGGGGAGGTTGTTGTCATCGTAGTAATGGTCTATGGAGATGATGTCTTCTATGACGTTCAGACAAACGATTTCGTCTCCTAGCATGTGCATTTGGTCTACGGCGGGCACGCTTGCAAAAGGCGATACCATGATAAGACGCTGTGTCTTGATGGGTTTTAGGAACTCGTAGGCTGCTCGCATAGAAAATCCATTGCTTAGCCCGTCTGATACGACGATGATGTTTCGGTTTCGAAGTAGCTCAGTGCTAATGACGCCGCCCTGGCCAAGTAGTTCGTTCATTTCAAAGAGCTTCTGTAGTTTCTGCTGCTCAATGTAATTGAAGTAGTTGGTTTTGATCTCTTCCAGCTCACCAGGACTGAATTTGTCGTTGTATACGACGCTGCCGAAGCTATCGATAGACGCCAAAACGTCGAGTTCTCGCGGTAATTGAATTGCCGACGACAGGAGCATACTGATGACGCAATGCAGACGCTTGGCAATCTCGGCGCCAACGACGACTGCGCCGTCACTCAATGCGATAACCGCACAATCTTGGTAGCGATATTTTTGTTCGAGCTGATCGGCTATTAGACCGCCAGCGACGGCTCGGCTCGGAAAATAATACATGAGCATTATTGTAGCAAAAAATCGGGGAGTGATTTCGAAATAGATTTGATGCGGCGCTTCTAGCGCGTGCCGCATTCGCGGCCCTACCAGCGCAAGCATGTTTATCTTGAGAACGTATCGTAGAGTGCTGCCAGCGGCTTTCGTGCCTTTGTGGTTTAAAGGGAGCAAGTATAGCGTTCAAAACGTGCGAGTAAGGGGTATGTGAAACATTTGTGATATAAATCTCAGGTTTGGTGTGACGAACTTAACTGTCGCAGAAAATAAGTTTCCATATACTAAGGCGCAATAGAGAATGACCAGCCATCAGGCTAGGAGGCTCTAGGGGGACGCTTATGGTTAGTATGAAAGAAGTTACGAAACAATTGCGAGCGATCGGTTGTGATTATGCGCTATGGGGTCGCAGTGAAATACGAGAACTGACAAACATACTCATGGACGAGGAAAAAATATTACAGGCGGTTAACGGCTACTATGACGGCGGTTTTGCGCTACTGTGTCTTACTAACTATCGCGTGCTGGTTGTCGACAAAAAGCCGCTTGCGCTGACCGTAGAAGATTTGCGCTATGACATGATTGCTGAAGTGGACTTTAGCGCCCGCGTCTTTACTTCAGTCTTCCACATATATACTCCCATGAGGACACTCATATTCACGAGCTGGAGCATGAGGAAGTTGCGCGCGAGCATGAACTACATACAACAGCGAATTATGGAGCTGCGTAATAACGACTACCTCATGAATCAGTTTGCGCAACAGCCGACGTCTGGGTCTGTGCGAACTGCACCTACCAAACGGCGCCCGCGCCAAGCGGTTCCGCAAATGGAGCTCACGCACGCTGAGGCGACAGAGCCGACCGCAGACTTTGACGCATATCGCCAACCCGCGAAACCGCTCAGAAATCCCTATACCAAGGTGCCTCTGCTGACGCGCCGTCGCCGGTATCCAAGTTTCTATTAGCGATACAGTCAGTACAGATATGTCTGCTATACTTTCATGAGTGATATGAGGCGTAGAATTTGTGCATGGCTGCAGACGGTGCGGCGATACGTAAAAAGACACCCAAGGCTTACCTACGTAGCATTGGGTGCCGTGACGGCCGTTATCCTCACGCAGCTTGCGTACCCATCGGACAGAGCGCTTCCTTTTGCGAGGCTCGACGGAATGCGCGTTGGTTCTCAGTCAGAAAAGCAGATTAGCCAAAAGCTCATTGATACCTACAGCAATGTGCCGCTCATACTGCATATCGACGGTCCGGTAAAAGATATGTCTCGCAAAACGACCATCGCGCCGGCAGGGCTTCAGTCTGACGTCAAACGCGTGCTGGCAGACCTGAAAGCTTACCCTTGGTGGCAGCGCCTTATTCCTTTCAGCGGTCTTGTAAAAGGTCTGACGAAAAACCAACCAGTTCTACTGGCTTTTGACGAACAGCGCTTCAACGAATACGCTAAAGCAGAACTGAAAGCATGCAAAGTTGCACCAAAAAATGCTGGCGTGGCGGTGCGGGACGGGACAGTTGTACTTGATGCGGCGACTGACGGTCAGGCGTGTTCCATTGAGTTGCTCCGAAATGCGCTCAAAAACGCAGCGCTTGAACCGGAAGGTACTCATGTGCGGGTACGGGCAAAAGTTGTGAAACCAGCGCGTTCCGACAAAGATGTTGCGGGTAAACTCAAGGAAGCGCAAACACTTACTGAGCGTAACATAACACTGGATCTGATCGGTACGGCCTACCCTGTTTCTAAGGCAACCATAGCATCGTGGCTGGTTATTACGGAAGACAAATCAGACAAAAAGAACATGACTATCGCCGTCGATACTGAGCGCATGCGCAGCTATCTGACGGAAATGCAAAAGAAAATATACATCGCGCCTGGCGTGACTACAGTGCGTACAAGCGATGGTACGGAAACCGGTCGGAGCATCGGTTCCGCTGGTCGGGGGCTGAATTTTACTGCTACGGCCGATGTGCTGAAAAAACAGTTGCTCGCAGGGGACGGTTCGGTTACGGGGGTGGTTGTCGCTCTGCAGCCAAAAGTCGTCTACCAGCGGTCGTATTCGCCAACGCAAGCGGGTTTACAGGCGCTTTTGAACGACATCGTCGCAGATAAAGGGAATTACGCTATATCGGTACGCTTCAGTAACGGTAGCGCGGTGAGTGCAAACGGAAGCAAGCAGTATCATCCGGCAAGTACCTACAAGCTGTACGTGGCGTACGGATTACTCAAACGAATTGCAAACGGCTCTATGAAGTGGGACGACCCAGCAACAGCTGGCAAGAACATTAGCCAGTGTTTCGATGTGATGATTATCAACTCAGACAACCGATGTGCTGAATGGTTGGGCGACAAGATAGGTTGGTCAAACATACAAAACGAGGTACGCGCGCTCGGCCTTAGTCACACGAGCACAATTCGCGGTCGCATGCTCTCGACGCCAGACGACGAAACCCTGTTTTTACACAAACTTCAGTATGGCAATATTCTGGGTGCGGCCGAACGGAGCAGACTGCTTGATGTTATGCGGCGGCAAATATATCGCCAGGGTATTCCTGCTGGAGTTGGTGTGAGCGTGGCTGACAAAGTTGGGTTTTTGGAAGGCAGGCTGCACGACGCGGCTATCGTGTACGGTAGTCAAACGTATATGCTTACCATCATGTCGTTCGGTAGTTCTTGGGCGCAAATAGCTGACGCGGCACGTCAGATCAACGAGCAAATAAACCGCATGTAGCACTCGGGGCGGCTATTTTCTCGTAGTCTTGCCTGGCGAGCGGCTGTTTTTTTGATCGGTCAGGTGGGGTGAGGCGTTTTTGCGCGGGCGTTTTCCTGGCGCGGTGCGGTTTACGGTTTTGTCATTTGCGGACGTTGCTTTTGAATTCAACAACATCATCCGGTTTCATGATGTATGTTTTGCCTTCGGTGCGAACTTTACCAGCTGCTCGGGCGGCAGGGATTGATCCAGCGGCGATGAGGTCTTGATAGTTCACGATGTCTGCTGCAATAAAGCCGCGTTCGAAATCGCCGTGTATAACGCCGGCCGCTTGCGGTGCGGTAGCGCCGCTGGGAATCGTCCAGGCGCGCACTTCTTTTTCTCCGGCTGTCAGGTAGCTCTGCAAGCCCAGTGTTTTGTAGGCGGTGTGAATGAGCTGTACTAAGCCGCTTTGCTGGACGCCATAACTCTCGAGCAGCTCGCTGCGCTCAGCTTCATCTAAGCCGCGCAACTCGTCTTCGAGTTTGGCGCAGACGAAAAGTGCTGCAGCGGGCGAGACGAGCGACTCCAAGCGGGACCGCGTTTCCGTGTCGGCTAGCTTTGCTTCGTCGAGGTTGAAGACATATATGATGGGTTTGAGCGTCAAAAGTTGCAGTTCTTGGCGTAGCCAACCGCACGCTTCGTGGTGCATGATTTTTGCCTCCTGCCAAAGCGGCTTTCCGGCGTCTAAGACGGCTCTTACTTCTTCGAGAAACGTTACTTGCGGTTGCAGTTTTGGGTTAGCTTTTAGCTCTTTTTGTAAGCGCGGCAGGCGGTTCGTTGTGGTCTGCAAGTCTGCCAGTACGAGTTCGGTGTTGATAACGTCAATATCTTTGGCTGGGCTATGCGTTTCGTCTACGTGCGTCACATTGCTGTCATCGAATGCACGCACAACTTGTACGATGGCATTGCATGTCCGAATGTGGCTCAAAAATTGGTTGCCGAGTCCTTCGCCCTCGCTCGCGCCAGCCACAAGTCCAGCTATATCAACGAAGGTGACGGTGGCGGGCTTGATGGGCGCGTCATGATACAGCTCGCTCAGCTTTGCGAGGCGTTCATCTGGCACGGGGACGATACCAGTGTTTGGTTCTATGGTGGCAAAGGGGTAGTTTGCTGCAAGAATGCTGCTATCTGTTAGGGCGTTGAACAGCGTACTTTTTCCGACATTGGGTAGCCCGACAATCGCTAAGGAGAGACTCATGCCAAACATTGTAACAGCGGTAGCAGAATAGCGCCATGGTTGACGATGATATAGGGGATATTGTCGAGCCAGTGAAGCCGCTGCTTCATCGGAAAGCCGTCTCCAAAATCGGCCTAGCCAACGTTGAGCGGTTACATAACTAATGCCGGCAACCAGCACTACAGCTACCAGTTGTGACAATTTCTGGGCTAGTTGGTGGCAAAAGAAGGAGTATTTTTCTGCGCTGAGTCGCTTTAGTACCCTTAAATATACGGTGTTTCGTTTTAGCTTGGCAGATCGGTAATGTAACGCTCTTCACATGACGCTTACGCTTTGGTATAGTTATGTCTATGCGAAATATCGTCGGAAAACATAAGCGGTTAGAAAACGAAGAAGCTCCGACCGGTTTACCTAATGAGCGCAAGCAAACTCGTTTGCTTGTTTTGCTCGGTGTACTAGTGGTTGTCGCGGTAGCAGCAGCTTGTCTTGCCATGTGGTTGACAAGCAGCCAAACGTCGAATGGCTCGGAACGTGAGCACGTTAGCGCTACCGACCGCAGCAGAGACATATATAGTCGGGCGTCAGCAGATCCAAAAAACACAAGTTATGAAAAAGCTATGGGCGAGTTTGACGAGGTGCTTTCTGAGACAGAAGACTCTGCGGACAAAGTTACTATATATTTTCAAAAAGCAACCCTCGCGCTAAATACAAAAAGATACGATGACGCAATCGCTTTTGCTATGAAAGCTGATGCGCTGGAGCCATCTCACAGAACAGCACGACTGCTTGGCGTATGCTATGTCGGGAAGGGAGATTCGGCAAAGGCTCTCGCGTATTACGAAAAGGCGCTTAGTCTTCTCGAGATAAAGAACGACAATGATGCCCTTACAGCCGAAGAATACAAGCGAGAAATTGCGCGCATAAAGGAGGGTGCATGACGGGAAGGCAGAAACGTGTGTATGGGACGGGCCTCTTGTGTTCGGTGTTCGTGCTAGCGTGGCTTGGCGGTCTTTTTGCGACAGCGCCTAAGGCGGCGGCGCAGCTTTCTCCGCTCCGTCGAGGATATTTTACTGGTGCCAATGCTGGTGCTTACAGTCCAGTGATCCATTGCCACGATGCTAGCGGAAATATTCTTATGTCGCTCACTTCGGCAATGACAGATAAAGATTTCTTTATCGAAACCGTCAAGCAGAACTTGACTGTGGGCAGGGCTGACAGATGTCCAGGGACTGTACAACCGCGAGACATTACGCGTAACCGAACTGGCGCTCAGTTCATCATACAAACTATGCGTGGCGTTCGAGGAGCTCCAGCTCCGCGTCCAGATGCCGCTGCTGTTGCTGACTGGGAGATGCTCGTCCGGCAGCCAGACGTTATGGTCAGCTGGGAGGATTATACCTTTACAATAAACTCGGCTTATGCGCAGTCGTCGCTGAACGACGATACGTACTACCTTGATAGAGCGACAACAACAAAAGCTCTTGTATTTAAGCAAGGCGGCGAGATAGTTTTTGTGATTAAGGAAAGTTGTGCAAATCCCATCGATATTTATGATGGTCTTGTCCGGCATGCGCCAACCATAACAGCAAGCGGGAATTGTAGTGCCGTCAGCGGCAGAGTAATTGATCCCGATAGCCCTGGAGCAATCTTGGACGTGCATGTGTATTACAATGTCGCAGGCGGTATTCCGCCCGGGGAGCCGGGGTGGAGTGGAAATGCTTTTGCAATATCTTCTGACGCGAGTCATAACTACAGCTTCAACCCAGCAGACTACGCAGGGGCTCAGGCTATGGATTTCTATATCTTTGCAATAGGTGTTGATTCAAGCGGAATCCCCGATGGTATGAATGGATTGGCTGGGATTACGCTTGGCCCGTGCAACAACGCAACGTGCCGTCTGCCCTCAAACTTCCCGGCAACTATGGGAGTTGGCGAGACCTACTACCTGAAGCCGCAAATAGACCTTGACTATCCTTGGGGGAGCCCTTACACGGGACATCCTTCGCTACCACCTAGTGCGTACAATCCAACGATGCATGTAAGCATACTTGGTCCGACTGGAGTGGTTTATGATGAGGATGTACGATACGACGCTGGCTTTCCGACACCAGGAACGCGACTGACGGCAAATCCGAGTGGTACGAACGGTGACCCAGGCATACCGTTTACTCCGTCCGTTCCCGGCACCTATCAGCTTCAGTGGTCTCTTAGCGGCTTGTTGAATGTCACCTGTCCTGGCGTTGGGTCGTTTGAAACTGGCAATGCTGGTTTCCGTCCATATTTTGAGGTAGTTGGCGGCGACATACTCTCTGGAGGCGATATACGTGCATGGAACAGAAATGGCGACCCAGCTGGTAATTATATGGGCGGCGGTTCGCAGCTGGCAGCACTGGCAATGGGTAATGTAGATGACTTTATAACTGGCGCCGGACTTCCTGGATCGACTGCTGCGCAGTCTGGACGCGGTCTTGCCTTTGCGAATACAACAGCCAGCGGTAACAGATATGGCGGCGGCTACGCGGTATCGCCTCCAGTGCCGACAGCCCCTCCTCAGGACTTTACTCTTTCTGGAGTAGTAGATCTCGCTACGCTGGGCGCTGATGGTACGTACTATGCGAGCGGCAATATCACGTTACATGGCCAACTGTCTACGGGTCGTCAGGTGACTATTGTAGTTCGAGGCGGTGGTAACGTGTTTATAGACGGCAACATCACATATGGCAGCTACAACGCTGCGGATCCATCATCTATTCCGCGGCTGACGGTTATTGTGCAGAACGGTAATGTTTCTGTGAGGAGAAATGTAACCGAAATACACGGCGTCTACTACGTTCAGGGCAGTGGTGCGCACGGAAACTTCTATAGTTGCACAGACACTATCAATACACCAATCACGTTTACTACACCCGATGCGTATAACCTGTGCAACAACAGCCTGTCTGTTTACGGCGCGGTCAGTGCCAATAGGCTTGTACTTGGCCGTACGTACGGTACGTACCATACGAATTCAGCTGGCACGCCAGTTGCTCCTGCTGAATCGTTCTTGTATACGCCGGAGTTGTGGTTGGCGCCTGATGGCACGAGCAGCGATTCTGATGCGATGGGCAGATACGATTCTTTCGTCAGTCTTCCGCCGATTTTATAACTGGTCGGAGATAATTGTTTGTGAAATGCAGGAAAAGGCTTGCGGTAGTGCATAGCGCTCATGCTATAATCGAGGTAATATGAGTGTATTGAGTGGGGTATCATCTTTTTTCGGTCTGGATATCGGCACAACGGGCGTTCGCATCGTTGAGCTACGCGGCTCTGGTTCTACTAGGAGTCTGGTAAAATACGCCTACGTTCCGCTCGATGTAAAAATCGCGCAAAGCGACAGCAAAGCTGACCAGCAGAAGCTTGCTCAGGTTTTATCTAACCTGATTTCTCAGGCGCGGATGTCGACGCGCAATGTTGCTGTCGGTCTGCCAAGCAGCCGCGTTTTTACGACGGTTATTGACTTTGATCGTATTCCGCAGAATGAAATGGGGCAGGCCATTCAGTATCAGGCGGAATCGCTTATACCGACACCTCCAGCGGAAAGTAAGATAGACTGGGGCATTATTGGCGATTCGCCAAAAGACCAAACGAAGGTTGAGGTACTCCTCAGTAGCGTGAGTAACGGCTATGTTGAGCAGCGTTTGGATATGATTGAGTCGATTGGGCTGAATGTAATAGCGTTTGAACCGGATAGTCTAGCGCTGACTCGCTCGCTTGTTCCTGCGGGGACAACCGCTCCTCAGCTTATTGTGGACATTGGGCAGCTTAGTACTGATTTGGTGATCACTATGGCAGATGCACCGCGTCTGACTCGATCAATTCCGACTGGTGTCGATGCGATTGTTCGGACGGCGACACAAAACCTCAATATAGACGAGAAACAGGCACAGCAGTTTGTGTACAAGTTTGGTGTGAGTAAAGACAAGCTGGAAGGGCAAGTTTACCAAGCAATTATCGGTACGATAGATCTGCTGGTCAGTGAAATTGATAAGTCAGTGAAATTTTTTCAGACGCGCTATCCCGAAACACCCATTGAGCGTATGATCGTAACGGGCGGAGCGTCTTCCATACCGGACTTTCCGTTGTATCTTGCGAACAAGTTTGGCGTCAATGTCGAGATAGGCAATGCGTGGCGAAACGTTTCGTTTGCGTCTGATAGGCAGAACGAACTACTAGCGGTCTCGAACCAGTTTAGTGTTGCGGTGGGACTTGCGGAGAGGAACGAATGATGATTCAGTTTAACCTTTTGCCCGACATTAAGCTGGAGTTCGTAAAGGCGCGTCGCATGAAGCGTCTCATGTTGCTTGTGTCGCTCATTGTCGGCGGGATATCGATTGCCGTGCTGCTGTTTGCGTTATTCTTTGTGCATGTGGCGCAAAAGAAAAGTCTGAATGACCTGCAAGCTGATATCAAAACCTACAGCGAAGAGCTGAAGAGCGAAAAAGACCTGAGTAGAATACTGACCGTTCAAAATCAGCTGGGCGCTTTGACCTCGCTGCATGAACAGAAACCAGCGACGAGCAGGCTGTTTACCTACATAACGCAGGTTACTCCCGACCAGGCAATTCTGACAAAGCTCACGGTTGATTATGCAAAAAACACGATGTCTATAGGCGGCAAAGCGCCCACGCTTGATGCTGTCGGTGTATATGCCGATACACTGAAAGCGACTGGATATAAGATCGGTACAGACGTAGACGAAGACAAAGGCAAAGACGCCGACAAAGACAAAGATAAAGATAAAGACGCTGAGTTGGCCCCCAAGGAGGATCTTTGCCCCAATATCAAAGGCAGGCAGGTGATTGTTCCTGACGGTATGATTCTCGACAGTAACGGTGACTGCACTAAGCCGCCAAAAGCTTTCAGCGAAGTTGTGCTGAGCGAATTCGGGCGTAACGATAAAGGCGCAACATTTACCATTACCCTGAAATACAATCCTGACATTTTTGATGACACGAAAGAAGTACAGCTCATTGTGCCGTCTGGCGTGCAAACGAACCAAACTAATCTGTTTGAGGCGGGAGAATAACCATGGCTGATATGTTATCGTCAAAACGCACACTCATCGATAAAGCTAACACTGCAGTGGTAATTGCCGTGAGTGTTGCCGTGTTTCTGTTTGTTTTTTCGGCGTTTGCAACGAGGACGCTTGTCAGCCAGGCAAATTACCAGAATCGCGTTATTACCGAGAAGCGGAAAGCGCGCGACCAGCTTAAATCTGACAAAAAAGCAGTCAAGGATCTTAAGAAAGCATACAAAGCTTTTACGAATACAGAGCTTAATGTACTGGGCGGCGATCCGAACGGTGTTGGCGCAAAAGATGGCAATAACGCAAAAATAGTGCTCGACGCCCTGCCGAGTCAGTACGATTTTCCAGCTCTTGTCACCAGTCTTGAGGCGCTTGTGGCGAATGAAAACGTTAAAATAAAAAGTATATCCGGCACGGACGAAGAGATTGCTCAAGCTGAAAACGACACAAGCACCGACCCAGAACCAATCGCCATTCCGTTTGAGCTTTCAGTGTCATCGAATTATGAAACTATTCAGGGTGTTGTGTCTGCTTTCGAGAAGTCGATTCGCCCAATTCAGTTCACGTCGCTTGAGTTGTCGGGCGGTAAGGATGAACTTGTTCTGACGCTTGGTGCGCAAACGTATTTTCAGCCTGCGAAATCGCTCAATATTTCAACAAAGGTGGTGAAATGAAGCAGAAAGACATAGCCGTCATAGTAGCGGTTGCGCTATTGAGCGCAATTATATCGTTTATACTGTCAACAAGATTGTTTGTGACGCCGGAAAATCGCCAGCAAGAAGTTGAGGTGGTCGATGTCATAACGGCTGATTTCGAAAAACCCAACTCAGACTACTTCAACGAGGAAAGCATCAACCCGACTCAGAATAGCCAGCTCAATAGCACGAATCCAACGCCGTTTAAGGCAACCGAACAATAGGGGCGCCCATGAGCGTGCTCTCAGCTACTGCGCAGACGCAAGTCGAAGATAAACTGGTTGCTGACGGTGTCGTTACGCGGGCGGATTTGGCGGAGCTCAAAAAACAATCGAAAGATAATTCAGCTCCGTTTTTCCGCTTGCTCGTAACGACCGGTAAGGTTTCGAATGAGCAGCTTACTAAGACCATTGCTCATGTTTCCAAAATTCCATACGTGAATTTGCTCGATGCAAAAATAGACTCAAAAGTTCTCGAAATGCTGCCGCGTGATATTGCTGAGCGTTACATGGCGGTTCCCCTTGGCGAAATGCAGAAACGGCTTGTGGTTGCCATGCTTGACGCAACGAACGTGCAGGCGGTGGACTTTTTGAGCAATCGCATTGGTCGCCCGATTAAGGTCTATGCTGCCAGCGAAGAGGGGATTCGCCAAGTACTACAGCAGTATTCGGCAAAGCTATCCGAAAATCTTGTGAGCGCCATTGGATCTATGGGGCAGGATATCAAGGTCGACACAACCAAAGAAGACGAAAAAGAAGCGCAAAAAGCGGCAGAAAACATCACGACCATTGTGCAAGACTCACCAATCAGTAAGGCGCTTTCAACTATACTGGAATACGCTGCCAAAAATCGAGCGAGCGATATTCACATAGAACCGCTCAAAGACAGCTTGAAGATTCGCTGCCGGATAGACGGAATCTTACGCGAAATCATGAATTTGCCCAAATCGACCGAACCGCCTCTTGTGTCGCGTATAAAGATCTTGTCTAACCTCAAAATCGACGAACATCGCGTACCGCAGGACGGTGAGTTTACGGTAAATGTCGGCGGCAAAGACATTGATCTGCGTATTTCGGTGAGTCCTGTGATATGGGGCGAGCAAGTGGTCATACGTCTGCTTGATAAAAGTGGCACGAGCCTCAAGCTAGAAGAAATGGGCTACAAAGGTCGTAGCCTACGAGCGATTCGGGCGGGCTTGGAGCGAACAAACGGGATGATTCTCACTTCGGGGCCGACTGGTTCAGGAAAATCAACAAGTTTGTATGCGCTTTTGCAAGAGGTCAAAAACGAGGGCGTCAACATCGTGACGCTAGAGGATCCGGTCGAGTACAAGATGGACGGCATCAATCAAATTCAGGTAAATGCCGATGTTGGACTGACTTTCAGTAGTGGTTTGCGCTCTATTCTTCGCCAAGACCCTGACATTGTCATGGTGGGGGAAATTCGCGACAAAGAAACGGCAGAGCTCGCCGTACAAGCCAGCCTGACGGGGCACTTGGTGTTTAGTACCTTGCACACGAATAGTGCCGCTGGCATCTTACCTCGTTTGCTCGATATGGGTGTGGAACCGTTTCTCATAGCCAGTACTGTGCACGTGGTGATTGGTCAGCGTTTGGTGCGGCGCATAGGGAAAAACACGGAACAGTATCAGTCGAGCGCTGCCGAAACAGCTGCTATCAAAGAAACGCTGGGCAGTTTGCTCCCGCAAGACGCTGCGCAAGTTGCAGAAGTGTCAAAAGATCTTGGCTATGAAACCTTGCCATTAGCGGGTGATACCGCTTATACTTTAACGAAGGGTAAAGATAGCCCAAGCGCTCCTGGCGGCTATAAAGGCCGGATGGGGTTGTACGAAGTTTTTGAGGTAAGCGACGCAATACAACAGCTTATCTTAAAACGAGCAACAAGTTCTGAGATTCAAGCTCAGGCAACGGAAGAAGGTATGGTAGGCATGCGCCAAGACGGTTATCTGAAAGCGCTTGCCGGCCAAACTACCGTGCAGGAAGTTAACCGTGTCGCGTCAGCTGACAGCGCCTAGTAACAGTCTGAAGGGGATACGAGATAAGAAAAGGTGGGAATATGAGCAACGAAACAGAACACAGAGCAGCGAGAAAAGGAAAAAACACAAATCTTTCAAGGGAGGTGAAGTAATGCCTGGTCAACTGCGTATAGAAATACTTCTGGAAGAGGTAGTGAAAAAGAAGGCCTCTGATCTACACTTGCAGGTTGGACTGTCTCCTATGCTTCGGGTGGATGGTGCACTCGTGCCTGTTTCTGGAGCCGATATCCTTACCGAAGAAACTGTTGAAACGCTCATTTTTGCCATTTTAGACGAAGATCAGAAACAGATTTTATTGAAAGACAAAGAGTTTGACTTTAGCTTTGCTTTTGGCGACTTAGGTCGGTTTCGTGTCAACGCCTTTCATGAGCGAGGTAATCTCGCTGCTGCCTTGCGTCTCATTCCGAACGAAATGTTGAGCGCCGAGCAACTCGGGTTGCCGCCAGTGGTTTCAAAGTTTGCCGAATATCCGCGCGGGTTGGTGCTCGTGACTGGGCCAACTGGTTCAGGAAAATCAACGAGCTTGGCAGCGCTTATTCAC
This sequence comes from Candidatus Saccharimonadota bacterium, assembly GCA_002746885.1. Classification (GTDB taxonomy): domain Bacteria; phylum Patescibacteriota; class Saccharimonadia; order Saccharimonadales; family UBA4665; genus JAGXIT01. The sequence goes on along the minus strand of PDRS01000007.1, from coordinate 116,253 downwards.
AAGATCAATATGGAGCAGGGGAAGCACATCATTACCATAGAGGACCCCATAGAATATACGCATAAAAGTAAAAAGTCTATTGTTGTCCAGCGCGAAGTGCACTACGACACCTACTCGTTTAGTGCGGCGCTGCGTTCGAGTTTGCGCGAAGATCCAGATGTTGTGCTTATAGGCGAGATGCGCGATCTTGAAACGATTGCGAGCGCGATTACCATAGCCGAAACGGGCCACCTTGTTTTCGCGACGCTGCACACAAACTCGGCAGCGCAGAGTATTGATCGAATGGTCGATGTTTTCCCGCCGCACCAGCAGCCACAAATTCGCGCGCAGCTTTCGAATATTCTTATGGCTATATGTTCGCAGCGCCTGATTCCTGCTATTGGCGGGGGGCGGATTGCGGCGGCTGAAATACTTATCGCTACGCCAGCGGTACGAAACATTATTCGCGAAGGTAAAACCCATCAGCTCGACGCTGTTATTCAGACGGGCGCCGAGTTTGGCATGCAGAGCATGGATAAACAGCTTGTGCAGCTCATACATACGGGCACCATTAGCTATGATGAGGCGCGCAACTACGCTATAGATATAGACGAATTAGATAGATTGATGAGGGATTGATGCTTACCTACAGCTACACTGCACGAAATCCGCAAACCGGCAAACAAGTCAAAGCGACGGTGCAGGCCGACAGCGAATCGGCCGCTGCGAAACTTATTAGCGCCGAGGGCTTGGTGGCAACGAGCGTTGTGCTAGCAGGAGAAAAAGGCGGTTTTGGCTTTAAGAGTAAGGTAAGAGCTAAAGACAGAGTGCTCTTTAGTCGCCAGCTTAGTACGCTTATAAATGCGGGTCTGCCGCTGTTGCAAGCGCTCAGAAGCGTGAGTAGTCAAACGACCAGTAAGCCGCTCAAAGTTGTATTGAGTCAGGTTATTGGTGATGTGGAGGGCGGTAGTACGCTCGCTAGCGCCATGGGCAAGCACCCGCGAGTGTTTAATCAGGTGTACCTTAGCTTGATTGCCGCTGGAGAATCCTCTGGTACGCTTGACCAAGCGCTTGACAGATTGGCCATACAGCAAGAAAAAGAAGCTGATTTGAACAGCAAAATCAGGGGCGCCATGATTTATCCGGTGGTCGTACTCGTTATTATGGTGTTGGTAGTCGGGTTTATGGTCGTGAAAGTGCTGCCGCAGGTCAAAAACATATACGAGGGTATGCAGGGTCAAGAACTCCCCTTACTTACTAGAATGATGCTGGCGGTGTCTGATTTTGTGATTGGTTTTTGGTGGGTTATCTTGCTTATTCTGGCTTTCGGTATATTCTTCACTACTCGCTGGGCGCGGACTGGTCCTGGCAAGCAAGTTATCGATAAGCTGAAAATGAAAGCATGGCCAATCGGTAAGCTTTTCATGAAAGTGTACATGGCGCGTTTTGCGCGCACTGGCGCCACGCTCGTTGCGAGCGGTGTGCCGCTGCTGCAGATGCTCAATATCACGTCTGAGGCCGTGAATAATGTGCACATATCTGGTGCAATTACACGCGCGGCTGATAAAGTAAAAGGCGGGAAAAGCCTTGCCGACAGCATAGAAAATGATCCGAACTTCTTGCCTCTGGTGCCAAACATGGTGAGGATTGGCGAGCAGTCAGGGGCTATCGAGCAGATGATGGCGAAAGTTGCAGACTATTACGAAAAAGAGGTCGACACTGAAGTTGAAAACATATCCTCTATCATCGAGCCGGTCATGATGGTCGCGCTCGGTATTGTGGCGTTTATGATCGTAGCGGCGGTGTTGCTGCCGATCTACGGACTTGCAGGCAACGACAATCTTGCTGGCTAGCAAAGATTTGTAATATATATCACAAAATCTTCGAAAAACGCTGTTTATCGCTTGCAAATACGCTTACGCCGCCGTATATTTGTAAGCGTAAGCGTAATTAAAAAGCAAAGGGGCACTTGCACTATGAAAAAACAATTACAACAACGCAAAGAAAGCGGCTTCACCATTGTCGAAGTCCTTATCGTTCTGGCTATCGCTGGCTTGATCATTTTGGTCGTGCTTTTGGCGGTGCCGGCTCTGCAGCGCAATGGTCGTAACACGTCTATCAAGAGTGACGCTTCGGCCGTAGCGGGCGGTATTTCAGAGTACCAATCAAATAACGACGGTGCAATGCCGACGGATGTTGATGGAACTGGAACTGTCACGATATCTGGAGCTGGCGAAGACACTACGGCAAAAGTACAGGGCAGTACAGAGGTTAGCACAGGCACTGATCAGGAGCCAGCTCTGGGTACGATAGTCGTTAACCTCGGCCAGCGGTGTGATGGCTCTACAAATGCTCGTGCGGCAGCAGTGTGGTATTCCATCGAAAACTCGAGCGGTGAGCCACAGTACAAATGTGTCGATAGCTAATTGACGCTTGAGATGAGCAAAAGACCCGCTTTTGGCGGGTCTTTTGTGTTACTATACCTGCAACTATGCTTTTGGTTATTCTGTTTCTTTACGGTGTTATTTTCGGCAGTTTTATCAATGCGCTCGTCTGGCGCTTGTATAAGCAAGCGGAGTCCACTGGCGTAAAGAGCAAAAGCCAAGCGGCAAAGAAGGCGACGTCTCAGGCAAAATCAAAGCATCTCGTACGTGGTGAAAAACATAAGGTTTTGCGTAAAACTCGCGGCAGCGCGGTAAACTACTCTATTTTCAAGGGTCGCAGCGTTTGCCCTTCGTGCGAACATCAACTAGCAGCAAAAGACCTCGTACCAGTGCTGAGCTGGCTGCTTTTGAGGGGAAAGTGCCAGTACTGCCGAAAGCCTATTTCGGCGCAGTATCCGCTCGTTGAGCTACTCACGGGCGTGCTGTTTGCTTTGTGTTATCTGTCTTGGCAATTTCCTCTCGACGGGTTGCACCTGGTATGGTTTTGTTACAGTTTAGGCTACATTGTGTTCTTTGTAGCTCTCGCGGTGTACGACGCCAAATGGTTCCTGCTTCCCAACAAGCTTGTTTTTCCTTTGGTCGGTGTTGCGGCGAGCGAAGTGCTTGTTTCTGGTGTGTGGCAGCATAGCTGGGCTGCGGTGTGGCAGCCGCTGCTTGGTGCCGGCTTGCTCTATGGTCTTTTCTGGGGGTTGTTTCAGGTTTCTCGCGGGACATGGATTGGCGGCGGTGATGTTAAACTGGCGCTGGCGCTTGGTTTGATAGCTGGCAGTCCTCTTTATGCTATGCTGGTGTTGTTTATAGCGTCGTTGCTCGGTACGCTCGTCAGCGTTCCGCAGCTCATTACGGCGCGCAAGGGCTTACGGCAGCACATTCCGTTCGGTCCGTATCTTTTGGCGGCTTGTTTTATTGTCATGTTGTATGGCGAAAATATTGTCTCGTGGTATACGGAGCTGTTTCTATAGCGTATCTGCGGTAAGTAGCCGAACATTGCTTGCGTAAATGCAGGGGTGAGCTAGTCAAATGTATAGTTTTTAGTTTTTCTTAAAAACGCTTGTGGTATACTTAAGCGTATGAATAGGGGTGGCAGCACTGCATCCAGCCGAGGGTTTACCATAGTTGAGACACTCATCGTTCTTGCGGTTACGGGTACGTTGTTTGTTATTATTGCCGTTGCCATCAATGGTCGGCAGCAAAAAACAGATTTTCATGTCGGTGTACGAAACTTACAGCAACAGTTTCAGCAAATCATCAACGAAACAGCTTCGGGCTATTATCCGTCAAACGGTTCGTTTCGTTGTAATGTTGGTCTGCCGACGAGGCCAAATCTACAGCTTTTAGGCGGAACCGATGAACAAGGCGCCAGTAGGAACTGTATATTTATTGGTAAGACGCTTGTGGTTGGCGGCGCTGCTCATACAGATAACTACAGTGTCTTTTCGCTCGCAGGGCGCCGAGTACTTGCAGATGGTATAACCGAAACGAGAAATCCGTCGGAGGCAAAGGTTACGGCAATTGCGACGAGCGCCGTCAATCCTAGCACTGCATTTACTGACACTGAACAGAACATGAAACTACCGAATGGCTTGACGTTTGTCAAAGCGCGCCGCGTTGGTAGTGCTTGGTCCACTAATGAATTCGCTATAAGTTTTATGAGTAGTTTTTCCAACTTTCAAGGTTCAGAGACGTATGGCACCGGAGGATCGCAGTTGCTTGAGCTGAGAGGTTTCCGCAACTGGGTAAGCAGTTTGCCGGATGTCGATGCGATTAACCGCGAAACAACTATAACGCCAAACTTCCCCCTTATCACAAGAGGAGTGGAAATGTGTTACCGTAGCAACGGGACAAATCAGTCAGTCCTTGTCAGTATATCGGGCGGTCTCGCAGTAAGTTATAAGATACGAAATGGGGTGGCATGCGCATGATAAGGCAGAAGATTCGTAACGTTTTCACGGGGTTTGGCGATAGCCGCGGCGATACTATAGTAGAAGTTCTCATTGCTATCGGGGTTGTGAGTCTTGTTCTGACCTCTGCGTATGCACTGACGAATAAAAACGTGCGGTCCATTCAGGAAGTGCAAGAGCGAGGTTATGCGCAGAAGCTTGTGGAGCAGCAAATTGAACTTTTGCGTGCTGTTGACCCGAAGCCGACGACAAGCGGTTGTTTTCGACCAGCTGATGGCGCTTTGCTGGCGGCGGGGAATAGTGTGTGTCGGCCAACTGTCAGCAGCGTCAGCTATACGCTGCTTGTCTCGCCTCAGACGTCTCCTGCGGGGACATATCGCGTTCAAGCGACGTGGGACAAGCTGGGCGGTGGTCAATCGAAAGTAACGGTTTACTATAGGGTAGAACAATGAGTAGGAAGCAGCAGCGTACATACAAGGAATCAGGTTTCACCATTGTAGAGCTCATGATAGCTACGTTGGTGTTTTCGGTAATCCTGACCATAGTGACTGTGGGGGTGATCTCATTTTCGAACCGTTACTACAAAGGTGTGAATGCGTCTGCAACGCAAACAGTTGCGCGGACTATTATGGAGACGATCACGCAAGCGATACAATTTGGTTCGGCTTCGGTGCAGCCGCCGGCCGGAAACAACTTCTTTTGCGCGGGCGGGTCTGTCTTTATGTTTGACACGAATGGTGCGATGTTTACTGGTGCCACCGGGCAGCGAGGGGTGTATGTTGACTCTCAAGACGCAACCTGCGTCAATCAAGCGCTGAGCGGCGGTAAGCAGCTGCTAGCAAAGCGCATGAGAATAGCAAGCTTAACTGTTGCGCCAGTGAGTAGCGTGCCCAATATGTATCAGGTGTCAGTCGTTGTTGCCTATGGAGATGATGATGTGTTGTGCGCTCCTTCTCTGCCGCAGGGGTGTGATCCGTCGGCGGTGTATGCGACTGCGAACTTCTGGAATCGGCCAGATATCGCCTGCAAGCCGGGGAGTGGTAATCAATATTGTGCCGTCAGCCGCTTGACGGCAAATGTTCAAAAACGAGTAGTACCAAGCTAGATGAACGTAGTATAATAAGTATGAGCATGATGATGACAAAGCAAAGCAAAAGCAACGACAGAAGCAACGACGAACGAGGTCTGGTATCGTTCATGATCACTATCGTGATGATGGTTGTGATTTCGCTGATAGTGATCGGCTTTACGCAGGTTGCGAACCGTAATCGCCGGCAGGCGCTTGATCGTCAGCTTAGTACGCAGGCGTTTTACGCTGCCGAATCAGGGATAAATGCGGCAGTTACGGCGATTCGGGCAGACCAAGCCGCCGGACAGCCTATTGCTCGGCAAACGACTTGCACTGGCTCGGACTATCCAGCAACGACGCTGAACGCAAGTCCGCTCGTTCGGTATACCTGTGTACTCGTCAATCCGACAGTGCCCGATTTGCATATTTCTCCGACAACTCAGTCTTCGAGTGTTGTACCGGTTAATCCAGTTGATGGTTCGACAGGTGCTCCTGTGCGGCCAACGGAACTGACGTTTAGCTGGGCTGTTAGCGCAGGGCAAGATCCCAATCCGAGCCTTTGCTCTACTCCTGGCGTATTCCGCCCGACTCCGCCCGGACCGGGAACGGAAAGCTGCGGATACTCGCTGCTCAGGGTTGATCTGTTGAAACAAGTTGGCGACACCTCGTCTGGCGCGCTCGCTGGCAACACCTCAACATTCTATCTGCAGCCCGTCAGCAGCGGCGCTAGCGACTATACATTTGGCGATAGCGCTGGGCGCACGTTTGCTAGCACAAAAGCAAACCGCGTTGCAGCTTCCTGCTCTGCCTCGACGAGGCGCTGTACTGCCACTATCCTACTCGATGGATCGACGAGTCACCAGCGTTATGTTGCGCGCGTGACTGGTTTATATCGTGAGCCGAGAGATGTCATCATAGACGCACGAAGGAATACTACCAACTTATCATTTAGCGATGCTCAGGTAGTAGTGGATGTGACTGGGAAAGCACAAGATGTCTTGCGGAGAGTAAGGGCAACTGTACCGCTTCATACCATGGGGAGCGAAAACATCCCGCTGGGCGGGGCTACTACTTCTGCGACTGTCTGTAAGCGGTTCACTGCGTCGGGTGTGCAGTACGACTTAGACGACCCCATACATTGTCCTTAGTCTGTTTGGGTGAGTGTGGCGACTTCTGGTGTTTGTGCTTGGTTTATTTGTGGTGAAATTTCTCGTGGACGGCTTTGAGATGTGGGTCGGTGACGTGCGTGTAAATTTGCGTAGTGGCGATATTGCTATGACCTAGCATAGCCTGCACGCTGCGTAGATCAGCCCCGTTCATGAGTAAGTTTGTGGCAAAGCTGTGGCGCAGTGTGTGCGGGCTGACGTGCTTGGTAATGCCTGCCAGTAGCGCGTAACGAGCGACAAGCCGTTGGACGCTCCGCGCGGTGAGGCGGTGATAGTTGCCGCTACGGTCAATAGTCTTGCGGCCGCCATAGCGAATAAAAAGCGGTTTAACAGTGTCGGAACGTTTTTCGAGGTATTGCTGAAGCCACTCGGCTGCCTCTGGGCTGATAAAAATAGGGCGGTCTTTCTGACCTTTGCCGCGCACCATGAACTCGCGCCGTTTGAGGTTGATGTGATCGCGGTCGAGACTGACTAATTCACTGACGCGTAACCCGCTACTGAAGAGTAGTTCTAAAATAGCTCGGTCGCGTAGGCCAGCGGCAGTGTTTGCGTCTGGCTGCTCAAACAGACGGCTGAGTTCGTCTTCGTTTAGAAACGTGACCTGGGGGCGTTTCGTGCGAGATAGTTCAATGGTATCTGGTGGCAGGCACTGTATGCCGCGTTTGTGGCAAAATTTTAAAAAGCTGCGTAACGCAATGAGATGGTAGTTGAGGGTTACTTTCTGCAGTTCGTCGCTGACGTTTGTGCCAAGTCGATTGAGCCATAGACGCCATTTTCGTACGAGTTCTTGATTTATGTCTGCCACAGTAATGTCGCCAGCATAGTCGGCAAGACGAGTTAAGTAGTGATCGTAATTGCGTATTGTTTTTTGCGAGCGGTTTTGCTCGATTTCGAGGTATTCTAGAAAATCTGTTTTTGCTTTGCTGAACTGCATAACTATAAGTATCTAGTATCTAGAGGGGAGTATCAAGCCAAAAGAATTTTCGCAACGCCGCACAAGCATATCGGTAATGAGGAGCTGCATGCTACAATGGTCGTAGGTAATCAAGGAGCAACACATGGAACAAACGCTAGTTGTTTTTAAGCCTGATGCCGTCATGCGCGGTATAGTTGGCGAAATTTTGACGCGGTTTGAGCGGGCAGGGTTCAAGGTGATAGCCATGAAAATGGTCAACCCAGACTACGAACACTTGCACGGTCACTATGAAGATATTGGTGCGCTCAAGACGCGAAAGGGGAAAGAGATATTCGAAAGCCAGCTCGCGGCTATGCAAGTTGGACCGGTAATCGCTATGGTGCTTGAGGGCGTTGAGGCGGTTGATTTTGTGCGCAAAATGGTGGGCGACACGCAGCCAAAAACGGCCGCGCCAGGAACTATTCGGGGCGACTATGCACACGTCAATTATGGTCAACCAGCATCAGTTGGTATGGGTGTTGCAAACCTCGTTCATGCTTCGGCTACGCTCGAAGAAGCCGAAAAAGAAATATCGCACTGGTTCAGCGACAGCGAACTTTTTGACTACGAAACTGTCCATAGTGTGTTTACTCAGCCAAAAAAAGACGCAAAATAACTTCTTTCACAACTTACCTAAGTGCAGGAAAAAGCACAATCCTTGAGTACATTTTGTACTCAAAGCGTCCCTGTAGTTCAACGGATAGAATAACTCCGTCCTAAGGAGCAGATAGAGGTTCGATTCCTCTCGGGGATACCAAGGAGATACTTTTATGTCCAAAGAAAAACTGGTGCAGACGACAGAAAACGGAAAAGCGAAATACTTTGAAGACCAAATGGATGATGAAGAAGTCCTCTATGTGTTTCGCAAACACCCGATTGTTATGCGAAAGGGGCTTATTTTTGGTTCGTTTGGTTTGCTCGTTGGGCCGCTCTATACGTTGATTTTGACGTACACGCAGCCGGCTAATCCGCCGAGTATGACGTTTTTTTATGTAAGTTTTTTGGCAAGTATTGTGGTGAGCGCGCTGTTGTTTTTCCCAGCATGGATGAGTTGGTATTTTAGTGTTTTTATCATGACAACACAGCGGTTTATACAAATTACGCAAAAAGGGTTTTTTCACCGCAGCGTGGTAGACATGGGCTTGAGCCAAATACAAATGGTGAACTATGAGGTGAAGGGCTTGCAGGAAACGTTGCTGGGGTATGGTACTATAATGATGCAAACATTTGTGGGTGATTTGGTTATACATTACATCTACCATCCAGCAGTAACCCAGAAACGTTTGTTGGAGATATTGCGCAAAGAAGGGGTGGAAGCGGCGGGCGCACCGCAAAACAAGGCGTAAACAATAGATGAAGAAAGTAACATTACGACGCAAAGCACAATCGACTAGCGCGAAAAAGAAAACTACAGTTGTCCCGCGAGTGGCGAAGCGTTTTCGCAAACCAACGCTCCAGCAGCAAACTGAAGCCGCGCTCAGTAACGTGCCCCGCATCACTAACGAAACAGTTACTGAACACAGAGAAGAAGTACTCAAGGGTGCTCGAAAGTATAAATACCCGCTTGAGCACTCGAAGCACCGAATAGTGATTGTTTCGAGCGCGCTACTTATTGCGGCGATAATTGGGTTTTTTGTCTACATAACCCTTAGTCTGTACCGCTACCAGTCTACCTCGCTTTTTACCTACAGAGTAACGCAAGTTTTGCCGTTTCCGGTTGCTAAGGCGGGTGGTCGCTGGGTGTCGTATGAAAACTACCTGTTTGAACTTCGACGCGTCATGCATTACTACGAAACGCAGCAACAAGCAGATTTCTCTGGTGAATCGGGCGAACGCTTGCTTAATCTGTACAGCCCGCAGGCTCTCAAGAAAGTGATTGGTTATGCCTATGTTAAGGAGCTTGCGGCACAGCACAACATACGCGTCTCGGAACAAGAAATAGACGATGAAATACGCATATTGCGCGTGCAAAATCAGCTTGGTTCGGGCGATGAGGAGCTGGAAGTTATTATGCAAAAGTTCTTCGGCTGGTCGATCAACGATTTACGCCGCCAGCTAAAGGACGAGCTGCTTGCGCAAAAAGTTGCGTCAAAATTGGACACGAAGGCGTATGCCAAGGCGCAGAATATTTTACTGCAGCTGAGAGATGGGGCAGATTTTGCGGCACTGGCTGCGCAGAATTCTGAAGATGCCGCTACGAAAGACAAAGGCGGCCAATATAACGACACTGCTATTACTATAAAGAGTAAAGAAGTGCCAATCCAAGTGGTGCGCGAACTCGAAAAACTACAACCAGGCGGAGTTTCGGACATCATCGTTACTTCGACGGCTTTCGAGATCGTAAAACTACTCAGTAACGAGAACGGGAAATACAAAGCGGCTCACATCAAAATTCCATTTGCATCTATAGAAAAATTCATTCAACCGCTCGAAAAAAAGAACCCGCCAAAGAAGTTTATAGACGTAAAGCTTCCAGAGTAGTTGCTTTTTCGCAAATGAGTTGCTAAACTTACCCCTGTTAGTTGCTGTTTTGCTCTGTGCGACGCAGCGGGCGCCCGTAGTGAAGAGGCCTATCACGCCTCCCTGTCACGGAGGAGATCGCCGGTTCGAATCCGGTCGGGCGCGCCAAAAAAATACCACCAACCATTTGGCTGGTGGTATTTTTTTGGCGTGACGCAGCTATTGTATTGGCTGATTGGCTGGCTCGGCTGCTGGCTGGCTAACTGGCTCGCTAGCGGCGGTGCAGAATTTGCAGCGTTTGGCGGCGGCTGGAATAGCGCTCAGGCACTCAGGGCACTCGCGTTCAGCTGGTGCCTCAATCCCTTCGCCGGGCTTCACGTGCGACAAAAGTTTATTGAGGGGCTGTACGACGAAGAAGAAAACCACAGCGGCGATACTCAAAAATGAAATGATAGCATCGAGGATAAGACCGTAGTGGAAGACACTGTCGCGCAGCGTGAACTTAAGTGTCGAAAAGTTCGGCAAACCGCCAAGTGCCGCAATGAATGGCGTGACGAAATTGACTACCAAACTACTCACTACCGCGCCAAAGGCGGCGCCGATGACGACTGCGACGGCGAGATCGACAACATTGCCGCGCAAAACAAACGTTTTAAATTCTTTTAGCATAAAACACACTCCCTTCGTTATGGTCTGTATTGTACCGACTTGCTGCGCGCCGTCAAGTCGCGCGCCCTGTATGTTTGCAAAACTGGAAGCCTAGCCTAGATGTTTTACGCTTTCTCGCCGTCGTTTTGCGGCAAAAGGCCTCGAACGCGCTGTTCTACTGCGTCTGCAAAAGCTTGGTGGCCTGCATACGAAAAGTGTACGCCGTCCTGCGATAGTTCTATGTCGCTAGCGTGCAGAACGGCGGGGTGGTGCTGCAGTCGAGCGACGACCTCGTCGTACAGATGGTCCTGCGCTTCAAAATATCCTGGAGTGCTATGAAAGCGCACTGGCGCGACCAGCAGTAGCTGAGGTGGCGCGGCTTGCTCTGAGATTGTCGGCAGGGCACTGGCGTACCACATGACGTCGGCTGCGATCTGTTCGGCGCTGCGGCCGTAGCATTTTTTGAGGTCATTGGTGCCAAGCGCAACGATAACTAGATCAAGCGGGTTGTGCGAGACTACGAGCGACCGGAAAACGTCGCGGCCGTTGTACCACGCTTCGTCTGTCTGGAGGTCGCCAGCTATGCGACCCGGCATGCCTTCTTGGATAATGCGATAGCTATCGCCCAGCTTGGCCTGGAGTATGTTTGGCCACTGCCGCTCAAAAGGGATGCGCCCCTGGCTGAATGCGCTGTTACCCCAGGTGTTTGAGTCACCGTAGCAAAGAATTCGTCTCATAACGGTCATTGTATCATTCGCGCGCTTCTCTGTGCATGTGGTCATTATATATTTTCCAGCCGTTTTCCACGCTGTTAACGTGGTATAATTAACAGTGAAGATGGCAAAACAAACACCTTCGTCTCATAGGTTGATTGGCACGGGAAGTCTGCTGCTTGTTGGTATACTATTCGGCTTGTCGGGCGTCATAGCAAAATATCTTTCAGGCAGCATGAACGCGTATCAAGTAGTGGAGTATCGTTTTGCGATAGCACTGCTTGCGGCTTTTGGGCTAGTAATTATCCTGCGCAAAAAATTGCAGTTTGGCGAACATGATAAAAAGTCTCTGATACTTTTTGCGATTAGCTTTCCTGTTTCGGTGATACTGTTTACTTTTGCGATTTTTTATACGACGGTCGCACTTGCGGTATTTTCGTTCTACATCGCAACCCTCGTATCTTCATTCGTGTTGGGGCGACTATTTTTTGGTGAACGTATACATATCTACAAGCAAACTGCGCTTATGCTAGTGCTGCTTGCTATTTTTGTTTTCACTGACCCGTTCGGATCGTCTACGCTCGGCGTAGGGTTTATCTTTGGTCTGCTTGCTGGGGTCGTGCAAGGAATTGCATCTAGCTTTCAGAAAAAACTAAGTAACACGACTGACAAATTAAGTCTGCTTGTCGTGCAGACAACGGCCGGTGTCGCGCTGTCGGCAACGGTGCTTTTTGCTACGGGGCAGCCTCTTTTTGTCGAGCTGTCTACCTCTGACTGGATAATTGCAGCTGTCTTTGGCGTCAGTATGCTCGCGATAAGCTACCTATTCTTAGTCGGCTTCAAATACACCAACCTCAATACTGGTAGCATTTTAGTATCAAGCGAATTACTCTTTGGCCCGCTTTTTGCATTTCTTCTTTTGAGTGAGACGCTCGGTGTGCATGTTATTGTAGGCGGTCTCCTGACAGCGGCCGCCGCCATTTTTGCCCACATCGCAGAACCGCGTAAAAGACAAAGAAAGAAGTAAGTTCGTTTTCTGGTCGAATACGGCGCACACTCGCGTGCGCGAGGCGCTGAGGTCGATCACTTGTTAGGTGGTGGGTTTGGGCCTTTGTCTTTGTGGTTGAAATGATTTTTCCGTCAGAGAAACCGTTGAAACTACCTTTGCGCATTCTGATTTCAACCATGCAGGGGTTTCATTCTGACGCCGAAACAGGAAAGCTGATCGCAAACAGTATCAGAGACTTTTTGGTATGTTCGCCAAGCTGCAGTTTTTTGTCGATTATTTCTTTATTTTGCCATTTGTAGGCATAATTGTGGACCTTGCCACCGACCTTTAATGATCTAAATCATTCTTCTGTCATTTGGTCGCGGAGTGTGGTCAGTTGTGCGATCTCGTTCATATCTATTTATTTAATCGAATAATGCGTGATTGCCCTTTGCCGTCTTTTTTATAAATGATCTTGATATCTACGCTATTCTCGGCATTGCGAATGTCAGTATATGCGTAGCCTTTGCGCGTTATCCCTTTGTTGATATCTCCGCCTAGATCACTTTTGAATAGCGGGATATATTTTTGCGGCAATTCATCTGGATACCATGCACCAGGCGCGTCTCCAATGGGCTCGATAAGCTCTTGTGTTCCTCCTTCAAAAAACTGGTTGGCGTTAAAGGCATCAACTTGCGAAGCGAGGTTACGTCCACTATCGGCTTCAAGCCATACGGTTAGTTTTGATGTGTTGACATTGTTTTTTGCAGTAATTGAATAATCAACAACAAGTTGCTTATTCTCCGATGAGTATCTATTGATCTCATTACGCGAATTGTTTCTTCGAATGCAGATATTATAATCAGAGGGTCCATATTTCGACCAACCCAAACCACCGCCCAGCAAGTTGTATCGTTTTTCTTTCGAGAAATTATCACAGTTCTCTTGCTTGTCTAGGGCGCCGTATTTTGCAACGGTTTTTTGGTCGATAGGAAGATTGACTGGTTTGAACTCTGCTTTCGTGACCTTAAAGTCAAAGTCTGGAAAACTTACTACTTCGCTTATCGAATAGATTTTATTTTCCAAGTGTTTTTGGTATGCTTGATAGCCAAAAAAACTGCCGCTGGTTATCCCTAGGGGTATGATTGCCGCTATAATAATTTTTGTAAGGCTTGTTTTGGGCGTTTTCTTTTTCATCAAATCCTCCTGACTTTATACTGTACGAACCAAAAAGCTTGCCACGAGCGGTAGTCCCTCGGCCGCCCGCAATTGTTTCTGGCCGCGACCACAGAAAGAGTGCCCATGACGAGCTGTTTCTTTCTGTGGATTTATAAGCCATGCCAAACAATGCTTAATCTAGGTTTATATCTAAATTGTACCCCTTACAACTGTTTTTTGCCACAGCGCAAAAACCGACAACTCAACACCCTTCTTGACTTCCAAAAAACCGGCGATGGAATCTCAAAAAAGACGATTAAAGGGTTTGGTTTTTTGTCGGGGCGCGAGCGCGCGTTTGCGCGCGCAGGCGTCAGGGCGGAGCTTATCTCTCGAAATAGGTTCGAGCTTTGGAGTACAGAGCCGTCACCTTGGGATAAAACAAAAAAAGCCGCCCGACGGGGCGACAAAAACGCTGAATGTTCCGAATTGGTGCGGGTGAGGAGAGTCGAACTCCTGTCTCAACCTTGGGAAGGTCACATAATGGCCGTTATACGACACCCGCGTAGCTTTGTGATGATAATATGCTCTGTCGCGCTGCAAAGAAGTGCGCAAACCGTGTACGAGCGAACCTGTGGCTGCCCAATACGCTCGGACTTTTTCTTACAGCTATGGTTCGTGGAGCCACCTAGCAGGATCGAACTGCTGACCTGCGCGTTACGAATGCGCTGCTCTACCAGCTGAGCTAAGGTGGCACATGCCCGAGAACCGCCCGAGATGATTCTGATTATATCAAACTACCATATGTATACGAAAACATGGTCAGTGGTAAAATGCTGCACCGAACGCGCAGTTTTTGGTACAATAACCTGTAGTATATGTCAGTGCGAAAGAATTTTATTCAAGATAGGTCGTCTTTACTGTTGGTGAGTATCAATGCATTTCTCATGCTAGCGGCCATTACGTTCGTAGCGCTCAAGCTCGATGCGAGCAAAGGGACGTCCAACTACATCATTTCGTTTCGTTCGTCGCTTGGCCTCAACGGCTACACGCAAGGGACGGTGTGGGATGTGATGGGGCTTATAGCGGCGGCAGTTGTTTTTTTCGTAGTCGGTTTGGTGCTTGCCTACAGGACGTATCCTATCCGGCGCGAATTATCCCTAGTGGTGCTGGCGCTAACCATGCCGCTTCTGGTGTTGCTTATTATTGTCAGTAATGCACTTTTGCTGTTGCGCTAGCGTATGATTGACATAGAAATACCCTTTGAGCAGCACAGAAAGGGTCATTACCGTTTTTTCGAAAAATTGCCTGGTATGCTGAGCTGGGGGATGCTTTTGCTGCCATTTGTTCTGAGTTTTATAGACGTACGAATGGCAGCTTTGTTCATGTTTGTGTATGTGCTGATCAACTTTTCGCGCGGTATGGCGAGCGCGCTGCGCTCCGTGCAGGGGTTTCGTACCCTCAAGCAGCATCAAAAACTTGCATGGCCAACGCTGCTGAATGAGCTAGCGCTCGGCGCGATACCTGCACGCGTAAAACGTCCGCGGTGGCATCGGTACGCTGTCGATGGTACGCAGGATCGTCCGCTCCTTATGCATCCAGACAAGGTGGTTCATGCTGTTATTATTGCAACATATAAAGAATCGCGAGATGTTCTCGCGCCAACCATAGAGGCTCTCCTTGCGTCTGAGTACAATATGAAGCAGGTCATTTGCATATTGGCGTATGAAGGGCGCGCCGGTGATGCCGTTGAACGGCAAGCAAAGGAACTCATGTCAACGTATAAAGCACGTTTTAAGGATGCTTTCGCCGTCAAGCATCCAGCGAACCTCCCGGGCGAAATCATTGGCAAGGGCGCAAATGTCACCTATGCTGGCCGCGAACTGGAGAAGTACCTCAAGAAAAAGCGCATCGACCCGCTACGCGTGCTTGTCACGACGCTCGATGCCGACAACCGTCCGCACAAACACTATCTTACGGCGCTGAGCTATGCGTACATTGCCTGTCCTGATCCAGTTCACTCGTCGTTTCAGCCAGTGGCGCTGTTTTCGAACAACATATGGGACCCACCGGCGCCCATGCGCGTTCTGGCGACTGGTAACTCCATATCGCACCTCGTTTTTTCGCTTCGTTCTCACGCGTTGCGGAATTTTTCTGCTCATGCCCAACCTATGGTTGCGCTTTTGAAAACGGACTTTTGGAGCGTGCGTACCATTGTAGAAGATGGCCACCAGTTTTGGCGGTCGTATTTTCGGTTTGAAGGCAACTATCGGGCGCTGCCGCTTCATTTGCCTATTTACCAAGATGCTGTGCTCTCGGATACATACTGGAAAACATTGCGAGCGCAGTTTTTGCAATACCGCCGGTGGACATATGGCGCGTCAGACGTGGCGTATGTGGTGCATATGGGCTTTTTCCGTAAAAACACTGTGCCGAAGTTTGATCTCATTGCGAAAACATGGCGGCTACTCGAAGGGCACGTCACCTGGGCTGTGGGGCCAATATTGGTGCTTTTTGGCGGCTTTATACCAGTGCTGTTTCACCCAAAAAGTTATGCTGCGCTTGAGCTGCCGCTCATTGTGAGCCGTATTCAAACCGTTGCTATCATCGTTGCGGTTGTGACGGTGTTTTTGTCGCTCAGAACGCTTCCGCCAAAACCGGCACACTACAAACGCCATCGCAACATTTTTATGGTGTTACAGTGGGTGTACTTGCCATTTACCACGCTTATATTCAACTCATTTACGGCACTTTACTCGCAAACGCGTCTGCTGTTCGGAAAATATATTTCAAAATTTGATGTAACAGACAAAGCGGTTGTGTCTGCGGCGGCCGACGGCACAACGAGTAAGCGGCTTTAGGCTTTGCTGTCTGCGGCGCCGCGCAGCTTCGCGTATTTTGCGGCATGGTGGGCGCTGTAGTAGGCGGCTGCGAGCGAATCGAAACGTCGTAAAACGTCTTGCGTGGTCTTCGTAATGCAAACTGCATCAATACTTCCGTCCGAAGTTGTTTTTAGCAGCTGCTGTGTGATTGTAGTGGTTAGCGCCGCCGCATCGCCGAGCGCATCGCTCCGGTGGCTCACCGACGCTATGAGACTGACGAAAAGCTTATCTCGTTCAAAAGGCTCTAGGCGCTGCTTTTTTCTGACGACAATACTTGCCGAATAGTCTATGGTTTCGCGCGTGGTGAAGATGGCGCCGCACGCCATGCATGACCGTCTACGCCAAGTTTGATTCTGGCGTTTCTGTGGGCGTGAGTTGGTGACGGTCGTTTTACCGCCACAATATAGGCAAACCATGTCAACATGTTGACATATCGCTATAGAAAAAGCTAGTGGATAACTGGTTTTTGTTGGGGAAAATCTTTGTTTGACGCGGCCGCCACACAAAAGAAAACCCAGCCATATGGTATGGCTGGGGCATTGTCCTATGAAAGGCTGGACGAGCTTATGCAGTCCTGATCCGGCGTACGCATGCAACGCGCTTTACGCTCGGGAGTTCCTCATAAAACAACTGGAAGCTCGCAAGGGAGCTTGGTTGTTTTGTACTCACCAAAACACCTCGTTTAACCCACCTATTCTAGCAAAAAGAGTATTGCAAGTCAAGTCAAAACATTGTATACATAAGCACAATAACAGGGTAGGCCGCACGCTCAAAGCTTGTAAATAAATCTGTCATTCTGCTATAGTACGTAAAGCCAGTTTGCGAGCAGGGCGATTAGCTCATTTGGCTAGAGCGCCACATTGACGTTGTGGAGGTGATAGGTTCGAATCCTATATCGCCCACCAAAGTAAGACTTGTTTATTGCAGAGGATTGTTCCGTCTTGGTTTAGTAAATCTTGCTCTGGGGTGCGGTATTGACGCACAGATAAGCGGTAACATGTTGTTGCAGGCGGGAAGAGTAAGTTATTTTCCGCCCCAACTCGAAGCAGTTTGACGGATCATAACGGAGGCAGTATGAAGGTAAATGTAAACGACCTGCAAAAGATGGTGGCAAAAGGTGTTCGCCAGCTTGGGTATACGGGCGAAGACGCCCAGATAATCATCGACACGCTTTTGTACGCAGAAATGCGCGGTAACAACCAAGGTATTGTCAAGATTGCTACGGGCGGGATTCCTAGGGCAGAAGATCTTGAGCCGTTCAGGGTAGTAAAAGAAAACAAATGCGGTGTCTTGCTCTCGGGTGGGCACTCAATGGTTACGACCGCAAAAGCCACCGATAAAGCCGTCGCGCTGGCTGAGCAACATGGCGTAGGTGTAGTGTGTACCAATCACACACATACGTCATCTGGAGCCGTTGGTTATTTCGCGCGTCGTATTTCCAGGGCGGGCTATATTTGCTTTATGACGGTTGGCAATGGCAGCTTTGCCGCAGTTGCGCCGGTCGGTTCAGCTGAGCCGAAGCTTGGGACTAACCCGCTTGCATACGCCTTTCCTTATGATGGCGGTGAAGTAGTTTTTGATAACGCTACTGCTGCCATTGCCTTTTTTGGAGTGGTAGAAGCTCGTCTCAAAGGTGAGCAGTTGCCAGAAGGTGTTGCCGTAAACGCCGAGGGTGATCCCACTACGAACCCAAACGAAGTTATGAAAAACGGTAAGGGCGAAAATGTTGGCGGAGCTATCAAACCTTTTGCGGGACATAAAGGCTATGGGTTGTCGCTTTTTGTGCAGCTAATGGGCAGCGCATTTTCGCTTGCGGGAGTTGCGGGTGCTAACGAAGAGGACGGCGCCGGCACGTTCATTCTCGCTATCGACCCAGGTCTATTTGCCGGCAAAGCTGAATATATGAAGCGAGCGAGACAAATGGTTGATCAAATCAAATCAGCCAAACCAATCGCTGGGCAAGAAGTTGTCATGCCGAGCGAGTGTGGTGATCGACGAGCAAAGAAAGCCGAGGAATCTGGAGAGATTGAAATCGCCGATGGTGTCTGGAACGAGCTGTGTCGGTTTGTGGGCGAGTCGTAGTACGCCATCTCTGGTCGAAGCCGAGATGACAGCGGTTACCGCAGCCCTACTGAAATAGCCAGGAATCAATGAAGGGCTTTATATGTCTGCGTGTTTGCGGTTGGCTTTAAGTCAAGCGAAAACCGTACGTCGCGATGTGTCGTTTTGGTCTCGTTGCTTTTTGGGTGAACGGGCAAGTTATGTTGTCATGATTGTTTGTGACATGTATATGAGCCTAAGTGGGGTGTTATATCGTCTATGATGTTAAACGGGTTATGTTGAGTTATCCACTTTTCCACAGGTAGCATGAGAAAAAAGTCAAAAAGGTACTAGCAACATGCAGCTAGGCGGTGTATACTAGCGTGCGAGGTGAGGTTTTGCCGAGAGGTTTTAACCCCACGAGGATCGAAGTCGGACGTCGTTTTTTGCGAGAGCGTCCGATTTTTGTTTTCAGCTTCAGCTGTTTCTATGGTTTGTTTTGATTTTTACTATGCGTTGCATGATTGCGCTGCGCGAGTTCTGCCTATAGCCTTCGTTTGTCGACGGGTGTATACTACGCCCTAGTGTTGATGTGGCTTCACCAACCACGGAGCTTCGTTTTGGGCGGTCGACCTGTACGAAAACAGCGGCGGCAAGAGTAAAAGCCTCAGGTGGAACCTCCGCTATGATCACGCGTGATTAGTCGGACCCGAGTGCGCCAGTTGGAATGTGTCGATAGATACGTACCATGGCGCGTTTTTAATTATCGTGACAGTAAGAAGGAGTTTACAGTATGGCAGCTAACCAAAAACCAGACGATATATATGCAATGCGCCACAGTCTGGCGCACGTCATGGCGCAGGCCGTGCAGCGCCTCTGGCCAGAGGCCAAGTTTGGCGTCGGACCGGTGGTCGAAAACGGGTTTTATTATGATATCGACCTCGGCGAAACAAAAATCAGCGAGCAAGATTTTGCCAAGATAGAAAAAACCATGCGGCGAATCATTGCCGAAAAACAGGAATTTGTCCGTAGTACCAAGCCGATCGACGAGGCGATTGACTGGGCCAAGCAGGCGAACCAGCCATACAAGCTAGAGCTGCTGAACGACCTAAAACGGGCGGGCACCACGGTCGCCAAAGACCTAGACGCGGACGAAATGGGTACAATTGCGGGCGATGATAGCGCGCTGGACGAAGCGTCTTTTTATACCAATGGCGATTTTACTGATTTGTGCCGTGGTCCTCACGTTGCAAATACTGGCGAAGTTGGTGCTTTTAAATTGATGCGCGTGGCGGGTGCTTACTGGCGAGGCAAAGAAGGTAATCCGCAAATGCAGCGTGTTTACGGAGTGGCTTTTGCTGACGAGCAGCAGCTGAAGACGTATTTACAGACTATCGAAGAAGCAAAGAAACGCGACCACCGTAAGCTCGGTAAAGACCTCGATTTATTTACATTTTCAGACCTGGTTGGTTCTGGCTTGCCGCTTTTTACGCCACGCGGCACGGTTTTACGCGAAGAGCTTGGTCGTTTTACGCAAGAGCTTCGTGAGAATGCAGGGTTTCAGCGAATATGGACGCCCGTTATCGCAAAAAATGAGCTGTACAAGGCCAGCGGTCACTGGGACAAGTTTGGCGATGAGCTGTTTCTGGTAAAAAGCCAGGAAACAAGCGATGAGTTTGTCTTGCGCCCCATGAACTGTCCGCACCACATTCAAATCTATGCATCTCAGCCGCGGAGCTACCGCGATATGCCGATAAAGTTTATGGAAAACGCTGGGGACTATCGCGACGAAAAAACCGGCGAACTGCATGGTCTCAGCCGTGTTCGTTCGTTTACGCAAGACGATAGCCATGCGTTTGTGCGTAACGACCAAATAAAGCAGGTTGCGAGCGAGCTTGTCGCGGCAGCAACTCATCTGTACAAAGTACTCGGTATGAACTTGGCTTTTCGGCTGAGTTTTCGCGATGACGGCGAAGGCTATTTGGGTGATTTGGCGGTGTGGAACAGTGCGCAGCAGCAAATAGAAGAACTTGCGAAAGAAAATGACCTCGACTACTACATCGAGGAAGGGGAGGCGGCATTTTACGGACCGAAGATCGACTTTATGGCAACCGATGCCATTGGTCGCCAGTGGCAGGTTGCAACGGTGCAGCTGGATTTCGTGCAGCCAGAACGATTTGGGCTGGAGTATGTCGACGATGATGGGCAGATGAAACAGCCAGTTATGCTTCACTGTGCGCTGCTGGGTTCGCTCGAGCGTTTTCTGAGTGTATATATAGAACATACGGCTGGCAAGTTTCCGGTGTGGTGCGCTCCAGAGCAGGTGCGGTTACTGAGCGTAAACCAAGAACCGGCCACGGTTGCGTTTGTCGAGGAGCTTCAGCGGCGGGGGCGACAGCTCGGTCTGCGGATAGCGGCGGATAATAGCAACGAGTCGGTGGGAAAGAAAATTCGCAGTGCTGAATTATGGAAGGTGCCGTACGCGCTCGTCATTGGCGAAAAGGAAGTTGGCGGCGGCGAACTCACACCGCGTATACGCAAAGATCTCGTGGTGCACGATGACGCGCGGAGCTACACAGCCGAAGAGCTGCTCAAAACCATTGCAAACGAAGCTAAGTCTCGTGTCAGTAAAACTTCGCTATAATAACAAACTATGAGTATAGAAACTCAGCCGGCACTTCATGTTCTTTGCGACTTAGACAACGTACTGGGTCACTCGGCTCTTAAGATCGTTGGCTGGAGTAATTCTTGGATTGACCGCAAAAAACTCGGTCCTGGCGGCTTGAGCCTTACAGACTATCAGGAAAATTTTCCGGCCATGTGGGGAGTTACGCTCGAGGAAGGGAACGAACGGTGGGGAGAGTTTTGCGCCGAACACATGCCTCACATACCACCCGATGAAATCATGCAGGGCGTTATTGCAGGTTTGCCGCAAAATGTCTTGCTAAAAGTACTGACTTCGCGAGCGGCACATACTCAGGAAGTGACTCGTGCGTGGGTACGCCAGCACTATCCACGGTTTCCTGATGTGCTCCATACGCTTACCGATTGGACAAATGATCCTAAGGCGCATTTAAGAACGAAAGCAGATGCTATTGTGCACCACCTGCGGTCAGGTAATTTACCGTGCCTCCCAGATATGATAGTAGATGACGAGCCAAAGCACGTAATTGCTTGTCAAGATTTGGATGTAGATGGCGCGAAAATCGATCACGTAGTACTGTACGGAGATTATCCTTGGAACAAAGAAGCGCAAAGCGCACTGGGGGTGACCTGGTTGCCGACACCTTTGCTTCTCGAGGAGTATATGTACGAGGCGATGGCGCGTAAAGGTTTGAGTGCGGCATGAGGGAGTCAATCTGGGCGACGGACGTTGAGGGTGTTTTGCCTGTCGGCGAGGTGATTAAAACGAGGCGCAGAAAAGATGTCTGACGAGGGTGTTGAGCTTGGTTTTCGGGAACGAGTGGAAACGATGGTGGCGGAAATCCCGCGAGGTCGAGTGATGACATATGGGCAGATTGCGGCGCTATGCGGGCAGCCGCGGGCAGCGCGTGTCGTGGGTGGTGTCGCGCACTACGGCAACCCAAACCTGCCGTGGCATCGGGTGGTCAATGTGCGCGGCGGTTTGGCGTCAGGGTACCCTGGCGGCCGCACCGCGCACGCCGCGCATTTACGCGCCGAAGGCGTCGCGGTATCGGACACTTTGTATGTCGATGTGCAGGCGCTTCTCTGGCGTCCGCCGCATCACTTGCGGTAGTATGAGTGAGCTATGCAAATGTCATCAACCAATTCTCGCTCGTCACATGTGCCGCTCGTGGTTGTGCTGGGTGAAACGGCTAGCGGAAAAAGTGCGCTTGGTTTGGTCTTGGCGCGTCGGTTTGGCGGCGAGATTATTTGCGCCGATTCGGTGACTGTCTACAAAGGTTTTGATATAGGCTCGGCAAAGCCAGGTGCTGCCGACCGAGCAGACATTCCGCATCATGTGCTCGACGTGGCAGATGCGGCGACGGGGTTTAGCGCGGCTACTTTCAAACGCCATGCCGAGCAGGCTATTGCAGACATTACGACTCGCGGAAAGCTTCCAATTATGGTCGGCGGAAGCGGTTTATATATCGACAGTGTGCTGTATGATTATCAATTTAATCCGTCATCTAACAGTAGTGAAAGAGATGTTTTAAATACAATGACTGCGGCAGAACTGCTTTTTCTCGCAAAACGGCGCGGTTTGGATACGTCGCGCGTCGATACGGCCAATCCGCGCCGCCTGGTGCGGCTTATTGAGAGCGGAGGTGTACCGCCGAGCCGCTCAAATATGCGTCCGAACACATATATTTTTGGCTTAACACCCGACAGGGAAACTCTGGAACGGCGGGTCGCGCACAGGGTAGAGAATATGCTTGCTATGGGACTTGCGGCCGAGGTTAAAGAACTGAGTATGCGCTATGGGTGGGACGTAGAGCCAATGAAGTCGGTAGGGTATCGTGAGTGGCGAGCATACATCGCGGGGGAGGCGAATCTCGCCGAAACAACAGCTCGAATAGTAGCTGCCACGATGCAGCTCGCAAAAAAACAGCGCACTTGGTTTCGGCGTAACAATAGTATTCATTGGGTGTATGACCCCGAGGAAGCTGTAGATATTGCCACAACACTATTGAACAAATAGCATTTTTGTTCACGCCGAAACCTGCTACACTGTACGTAGTTGTGAGTAAGGAGGATAACAATGATTGAGCAGCTTTTCGGTTCAAAAACGCGCGTCAAACTGCTGCATCTTTTTTTTGAGAATCCGAACCGCTCGTTTTATGTGCGTGAAATTACGCGCAAAATAGACGAGCAAATAAACTCGGTGCGCCGCGAGCTGGCGAACTTGCTCAACATAGGTATTATCACCAGCGACTCCAGCAACAACAAAGTGTACTATGAGGTTAACCAAAAATACGCATATTATCTCGCGCTGCAAGAAATATTTGGCGGCATAAAACCGCGGAAGACTAGAAAAACGAAACCAGCCACAAAGGCAAGTGCGCAGCCGGACGAAGCGGCGGCGACTGCGCCATCTGTCGAAATGACGTCCGAGCTAATGGAGCTGGAAGAGCCTGCCGAGTTGAAACAACTAGGTAATGTCGAGGTGGCTGCTCTCATGGGTCAGTTTACTCGCGACGAAACAAGCGGCGTCGATGTGCTTATTGTGGGCAATGTCAATCGTAACGCCCTGCAAAAGTATGTCACCGAGCTCGAGGAGCAGGAAGGGAAAGAGCTGCGCTACACGGTTTTTTCACTGGAAGAGTTTCGTTATCGAGCGCAAATAAAAGATCGTTTTGTTTCAAATGTTCAGGATTCGAAAAAACAAGTTTTGCTCGATAAGCCTGGGCTATTACGTTAGGAGGACGTATGGATATTCAATTTTACGGTGCAAATTGTGTCGTTATAACAACCAAGCAAGTACGAATTGTGTGTGATGATACGCTCGCGAGCTTGGGGGCGAAGTCTGTCACGAGAGAGGGTGACGTCTGTCTTTTTACGGCTGCTCACCCCGATGCCGTTGCAGGCGCCAAAATGACAATAGACATGGCGGGCGAGTACGAGACAAGCGGCATAAATATACGCGGCATGCAGGCACGCGCTCATGTTGACACCGAGCAGGAACGTACCGCTACCATGTACAAACTGACAATAGGTGACACGCGAGTGCTTGTGGCGGGACACATATACCCGAAGCTGAGCGAGTCAAAACTGGAAGAAATTGGCTTGGTTGATGTGCTGGTTGTGCCTGTCGGCGGCAATGGTTACACGCTCGACCCAGAGGGGGCGCTTCGGGTTGTAAAGGCAATCGAGCCGAAGGTTTTTATACCGACGCACTACGCCGACAGCGCACTGAAGTATGAAGTTCCGCAGCAGCCGCTGCAAGATGCTTTGAAAGTATTTGGCATGGAGCCAAAAGAAACAACCGCCAAGTTTCAGCTCAAACCGTCGGATGCTGCCGATACGACGCAGCTCGTTGTCTTGGAAAAATCGTAAAGCTCAGGCGAGTTCTGTGCATCCGTGCATTTGAGGGCAGCGCGCCGAAACGTCCAGCGGCCGGTGTGCGTGGGTGCAATGAAAACGACTCCTAAGTGTTCTTTGGAGTCGTTTGGTGGTTTTACCGCGGTAAGCGAGTTACTTTGCTAGCAGGCCCTTTTTCTTCAGGGTGCGGATAGCTTGCGTACTAACCTTTAGTTTGACTTTTTTGCCATCGACTTCGACGGTTTTGGTCTGTAAGTTAGGCTTCCAGACTTTCTTGGTGTGGCGCTGGGAGAAGCTGACATTGCTGCCGTACTGCTTGCCCTTGCCGGTAAGATCACATTTCTGCATTTCGGACTCCGAGTTATTGCTTGATTCGACCTGTTATTGTACAGATTTTCACCTCTGAAGTCAACGTTATGCTCGCCGGATGTTATACTGTATGAAATGGGTGATTTTTCTGTCTACAACTTTGCGCTTATTGTGATGTGTCTTTTGGTTGCAATGACCATTCACGAGTATATGCACGCGTATGTTGGCTTCAAGCTCGGAGATACTACCGCTCGTGACGCGGGAAGGTTGTCGCTGAACCCGATGCATCATATTGACCCTGTGATGACCGTGCTTCTGCCAGCGGTGACGTGGGTGTTGTGGCAGTTTATTTTTCTGGCGGCAAAACCAGTGCCGTTTCATCCTGGCCGCGTAAAGTTCAACGAATACGGCGCTGCACTCATTGCGGCGGCTGGCCCGCTGTCGAACTTAGCGCTCGCGGTGGTGGCGGCGTTTGTGCTTAAGTCGGCAGATCTGAGTGGCTTTTTGTTGGACGCAATGTCTATGTTTTTGGTACTGAATGTGGCGCTTTTTGTTTTCAACCTCATACCTATTCCGCCGCTTGATGGTTCGCGAGTTGTGTATGCGCTCGCGCCGGAGCCGGTACAGGATTTTATGGAGCGGATTGAACCCTATGGCTTTATGATTATTGTGGCGCTCATTTTACTAGGCGGCTTTGGCAGCTGGCTGGGCAATCTAAACCAGCAAGTCCTCAATATCATTTTGTGAGAATGAGGCGAGAATGAGCTGTTCAGTTTCTGAGATTATTTGTTCGTAAATTTGTCCCAGGGCGTGATGATGCCGTACAGGGCAATGTATACACCGTGGGGAAGTACTTGAGCACCGGCCACGGCCATACCGACATTGAAGTCTGCTTCAGAATCGTAAAATTTCTCTGGAAGTCTAGCCCCAGTTAAGACGATGGTCTTGCCTTGGACGTCGGCTATTTCTTTTGCGGTTTGCAAGATTGTGTCGGTTCCGTGCGTGACAACGATACGCTCTTCTTTTGCTGTGAGGAGCGCTTGCTTGATTTTTGCGCGGTCTTCATCGGTTAGGTCTAAGCTATCTTTCTTAACAACAGTTGTTATTTTATAGGTAAAATCTGGATCGACGCGCTCTAAAATACGAAGATAGCTTGGCTCCCCGACCGAAAAGGCGTAGCCATGGTTATCGTTGTTTTCGGGGTAGTCCTTGTCAATAGTCCCACCGGTCTGCATGAATAATATGGTCATGCCGCAACTATACACTACTAACGGGGGTAACGGCAAGAACAAAGTGCGGTATACTATACAGTGCTGGGTATGTTTGACGAACCTATGGGGCGTTGAATTGCCAACATATGATTATCTGAATACTAATCATATGGGAACCCAATATTTGTCTGGGGCCGTGGTCGCAGCGTGCGGGTACCCACCTTGAATCTTTTTTCAGGGTTAATCAAGTTGGCGCCCAGCATTTTTGTACGAGTACTGCGATAACGCGGGTGTGGCGCAGTTGGTAGCGCGTATGGCTGGGGTGAGAACTGCCAGTGGCAGTTCGCAAGGGAACTTTCCGATGAAAGCTGTGCTTTCAATCGCGAAATTCCGGGGTCGCCGAAGATGACCGTGAGGACGAACGGCCCCGCCGATGTATACTACATAGGGTCGCACAGTGTAAGGTAATAGGTATCGGGGTGTGGCGCAGTTGGTAGCGCGTACGGCTGGGGTGAGAACTGCCAGCGGCAGTTCGCAAGGGAACTTTCCGATGAAAACTGTGCTTTCAATCGCGAAATTCCGGGGTCGCCGAAGGTGACCGTGAGGACGAGCGGCCCCGCCGATGTATACTACATAGGGTCGCACAGTGTAAGGTAATAGGTATCGGGGTGTGGCGCAGTTGGTAGCGCGTACGGCTGGGGGCCGTGAGGTCGCAGGTTCAAGTCCTGTCACCCCGACCAAGAAAGTTAGGGATATGTGGACGGAAACAAAGCGTGGGTTATATAAACAGTTTGTCTTTGCCGATTTTCGCGCGGCCTGGGCGTTCATGGAGCAAGTCAGTCAGGTAGTGAGCCGTCTCAACCATCACCCTCGCTGGCAAAACCAGGGAGGCGTGGTCGAGTTTTGGCTTTCGACGCACGAGAAACAAGACGCAATAACCAAGCGAGACTGGGAACTAGCAAAGGCCATCGACGCCCTCTTGCAGAACCATGAACCGAGCGAGAAGCAAAAAGGCAAGGCGCCGTCCGTCTCTGAGCTGCAGCTGTACGCAGACGGCGGTTCGCGGGGCAATCCAGGACCGTCGGCCAGTGGTTTTGTACTGCTAGATATGGCAGGAAACGTGCTTCACGAAGAAGGTGTGTATCTTGGTATAACCACAAACAACCAGGCGGAGTATCAGTCGCTAAGGCTTGGTTTAGAGAAAGCTCTCGAAACATATCACGCAAAGGAAGTGCATGTTTATATGGATAGCCTACTCGTCATAAATCAGATGAAACGGATTTTTAAAGTAAAAAATCGAGATCTTTGGCCTATTCACGATGCCATTCAGCAGCTATTGCCCAAGTTTGAAAAGGTTGTTTTCAACCACGTTCCGCGCGAACTCAACAAACTCGCCGATGCCGAGGTAAACAAATGTCTCGATGCTGAACTAGAACCTTATGAGTCTCAGCGCAATCACAAAAAAACACAAAAACAGTCTAAGTAAACAGGTGAGGTTTTCTGCGCTGGCGAGCTGAAATGGTATAATCATTTGCGTCAGATCGCTAGCTAATCGCTTGCACTTTCATATGCGAGAGGAAAGTCCGGGCAGCATAGGGCGTGACAGTCGCTAACGGCGACCGGGGGTGACCCTAGGGAAAGTGCCACAGAAACGAAACGGCCTGTGCGTCTCGCTTTTGCGAGGGGCACGAGGCAAAGGTGAAACGCGCGGTGTAAGAGACCGTAGTCGCGCATGGTGACATGCGAGAGAGGTAAACCCTGTCTGCTGCAAGGAGCGAGTTATACACGTTCCCGCGATACTCGCGAATAGATCCCGCTTGATCCGTCGAGCAATCGGCGGGCTAGATAGATGATTAGCATCCGGCATGCGTCGGAAACAGAACCCGGCTTATCGGCAATCTGACAGTTATGAAAACACCCTCGATTTGTCGGGGGTGTTTTATGTTTTGCAGGAAAACTGCTTGCCATTCATCTATGAAATGCCGCACGCTGGCAAGTACATCGTCGTTATGCGTAGTACTACGCGAAAACACCCCCAGCTAGCTGAAGGTGTTTTCTGTGGGCGTTTCCCGACTTATTTCTCGAGCTTGGCAGCTTTCACAACAGCGGCGAAGGCCTTTGGCTCGTTTACGGCGAGCTCGGCCAAAACTTTGCGGTCTAGGTCAATGCCCGCTGCTTTAAGACCAGCGATGAGCCGGCTGTAAGTGGTGCCGTTTTCGCGAGCGGCGGCGTTTATGCGGACGTTCCAAAGGGAACGAAATGTGCGCTTACGGTTGCGCCGGTCGCGGTACGCGTTTTGCAGGCTTCTTGTGACAGCCTGTTTGCCGCGCTTAACGCTGACGCGATTTGGGTGGCTCATGCCTTTTGTGGCCTTGCGAATTTTGTTGTGCTTGGCTCGGGTCGTTACTCCTCGTTTTACTCGCATGGCGCTACACCCCCAACTTCTTGCGGATTATGTTGCTGTTGGTCGCGTTCAATGTCTCCAAACCAGCCAGCTTGCGCTTGCGAGCGCCGCTTTTCTTCTGCAAGAAGTGGCTAGCGTGTGAGTGACGAACACGAACGCGTCCGTTCTTGGTTACTCGTACACGGTCTTTGGTGCCGCTATGAGACTTGAGTTTTGGCATGATTGCTCCTGTCTTAACTCGTTAGTTTGATGATGGTTTATCGGTCGGGTCGTTTTCTGGCTTGGATGCCTTTGATACGACGCCGCGGATAACGAAGGAAAGCTGCTTACCGCTGAGTTGCGGTCGTTGGTCGACAACGATAGTGTCGCCAAAATCGGCTATAACACGTTCGGCAAGTTTGAAACCTATATCTTTGTGAGCGAGCTCACGGCCACGGAAGAAAAGCGTAATCTTTACCTTGTGTCCGGCTTCGAGAAAACCGGTTACTTTCTTCATTTTGACCGCCAGATCGTGATCGCCTATTTTTAACCCGAAGCGCATTTGCTTCATGTCGAGAACTTTGTTGTTCTGGCGATTTTTCTGCGCCTGCTTTGTCTTCTGGTAGTTAAATTTACCCCAGTCAACTATTTTGCAAACCGGTGGTTTGGCGTTTGGCGATATCTCTACCAAGTCAAGGTCTTGATCTTGGGCGAGCATATACGCTTCACGCGAAGTCATAACGCCAAGCTGTTTGCCGTCGGCGTCAATCACTCGAACCTCT
This sequence comes from Candidatus Saccharimonadota bacterium, assembly GCA_002746885.1. Classification (GTDB taxonomy): domain Bacteria; phylum Patescibacteriota; class Saccharimonadia; order Saccharimonadales; family UBA4665; genus JAGXIT01. The sequence continues at coordinate 87,165 of PDRS01000007.1, read as the reverse complement.
GGTGCCCGAATCTGTCCATTCAGGCGGGTTGTGGCGTTGATATTGGATCTCCTTTACTGTCTTTCGTGGGTGGAATTGTAACAGATGTGGAGATAGGGGTCAATGCAGAGTTCTGGAAGCAGGAAAGTAGGCTCTGTGGCAGGCGTTGATATTTTCTCTATGCGGCGCTGGTTCTAGCGTGCAAAATCTGTAGCATCGTGGAATTGGTGCGGGCGGTACTGTAGCGCTTCGGCAATGTGCGCCGAAGTTATCGTGTCTGAGTCATCAAGGTCGGCGATAGTGCGAGCCAATTTGACGCTTCGCATGTAAGCTCGGGCAGAGAGGCCGAATTTTTCGGCCGCTTTGTCCAGCATATCTTTTGCTGCGGGTTCGAGTTGTGCGAGGGCTTTGACCTCTCGGTTTGTCATGTCGGCGTTGAGTTTGGCGTGTGTTCCGAAGCGTTGTGCTTGACGAGCGCGTGCAGCGACAACTTTATTCCGTACGGTCTCGGACGTGGGGCCTTCGCCGTTTTCGCTGTGGAGTAGCTTGCTGTTGTCTATTTCGTGTACGTCGACGTAGATGTCTATACGATCGAGAATAGGTCCCGAAAGTTTCCGACGGTAATGAACAATTTGGTGCGGCAAACAACGACACGGTTTACTCGTGCCGTAGTGGCCGCATGGACAGGGGTTTGCTGTGGCGATGAATATAAAATGGGCAGGGTACTCGGCTGTTTCTCTAGCTCGGGCAATGGTGATAGCGCGTGTTTCGAGTGGTTGGCGCAGCGCCTCGACTGTGACGCGTCCGAATTCGGGTAGCTCATCGAAGAGAAGTACTCCTCGGTGCGCGAGACTCATTTCCCCGGGCCGTACGCTGTTGCCGCCGCCGACGATAGCAACGTTGCTTGCGCTGTGGTGCGGCGAACGGAAGGGGCGAGTTGCAACAAGGCGATTGAAATCATTGCTCGCAAGACTATGAAGATGCGTAACCTCCAGCATTTCGCTACGCGTCATGGGCGGTAGTAGGCTCGGTAGTATACCTGCGAGCATGCTTTTGCCGGTACCTGGCGGACCGCCTAGGAGTACGTTGTGGCCGCCGCCGGCACTGATTTCTATGGCGCGTTTGCCTAGAGCTTGGCCGACCACATCTTCGAGGCAGAGTGTTTCCGCTTTGCTCGTTTCTACTTCTGGTGCGACCGGATCATTTGTTGTCGAGATGATAGTTGGCTTGGTGTGCCCGTTGACGTAATCGTACAGCTGCGTGAGGGAGGAAACTGGCATGAGCTGTATGTCTGGCACTAGGCTGGCTTGCTCAAGATTATCTGCTGGAATGATAAACGTAGATATGCCATGGTGCTTGCCCGCCAGTAGCTTGCCTATGATACCGCGAACAGGGCGAACCGATCCCTCGAGTCCAAGCTCGCCTATGATGGCGCTATTTTTTGGTATGCCGCGACACTGTCCCGATGCACGTAATATCGCTGCCGCGATAGCAAGATCAAAACCGGTGCTTTCTTTAGGTATGTCGGCTGGCGCGAGGTTGACGGTAATTCGTTTGATGGGTAGCTCGAGATGGGAGCTGGCAAACGCATTGCGAATACGCTCTTTGGCCTCGTCTACGGCCTTGGTGGCGTAGCCGACAATGATGATAGCAGGGAGGCCTTTTGTGAGTTGACATTCGGTATCGACAACCAGGCCGTGCTGGCCGCCTTCTACCACCCCGCGTATGGTTTGAGACTTCATGCTTTGCTGATGGATTATACAACCCCGCAAAAATAACGCAACCCGCTCGTAGGTTAGCGGGTTGCGTTTGTTGTATATAAATTTCGTGTTTGATTTTGGTTTTAAATTTATGAAACGACGGCTTGCGAGAGGCCGTCGTTTTCTTTGGGTCTTTTTGTTTTTGAGCACTTTTTTTATTCAGTGCTACTCCTTATACTACTGGTCAGAGGGGTATTTGTCAATAATAAAACGCCTATGTTTTTAGTGGTCAAAAGGCTGCCCGTACCCCAAAGCAAAAGCACATTGACAAAATGTTTGCGATGTAGTAGTATGAGAAAGGCTTAGCCAAAATAAAAACACAATCACATAACGCTCAAGTTGCCCTAAAGGCAGCGAGAGCGGTCAGTCAGTCGAAGGCGGTAAGCGCTAATCATTTGTTTACATTGAGCGGATTTATCGCCTCTCGACCTATGTGTATTTTACGCGCCTGGGCATTTCTGTGCTGGGCGTGTTTTAATAATGTATAGCATGATTTTTCGCCATATTGTTTTTTCCCGCCCAATTTTGCTGTGGCTTAGCCTAGTGGTTTTTATGAGCCTGACAAACCCAAACAGCATGCCGGTTGCGTTTCTCGTTTTCCCGTTTGTTGTTTTTGGTTTTGCTGTATACACGACATGGCAGGCGTTTGTTCGAATCTACGCTCGCGGCAGGGACAAGAAAGTTCGGCCTGAGAGAGCCGCGCTGCTTGGGGCGGTCATAAGCATAGTCCTTGTGTTTAGTTTGGGGTTGGAATCTCTCGGAGAACTTACTCCAAGGGACTTTTTCGTGATAGTGCTTTTTGGGGCGGTCGTGTACTTTTACATGGTACGTTCTCTGAAACAAGACTAACAGCTGGCCACGAGTCCCCATATCGCTTTACCCAGGTTGTGCGAGGACAGTCCTCGCACAACCTGGGTGAGGAATGGCAGTAGCGAATCGATATGTTTATAAGCGCTACTATTGTGAGGATAGGGTAAGGGTATATACTAGTAAGGATGAACGAATTACCGCAACCAGCAACTCCAGTTCTGCCCGATCCTTCGGCGCAGCTGCCGTCTTCTCAGGGCGTGCCCGCGCAGACTCCGCCCCCTCAGGAAGCGGATTCTCAGACTCCGTCTTCTCAGGGGGCGGTTTCGTCAGATATGGCGCAAGGAGCCGATGCGAAACTACTACAGCAGGAAGCTGCTCGAAAGATTGAGCAGATTATTTTGCAAACACCCACAGACCCGCTTGAGCGTTCTAATCAGATTCATGCGGTCAAAAGTGCTTTTCTGAAGGCTCAGTATGGCATAGACACAAAGGATGTCGTGCGGTAGTTATGACGAGCACTACAAGATTTAGCAAGGCGGGCGTGTAAAGCGATGTTATTAAGTCTACAAAAGATCAACCAGCAAAAACTCAAATATGAGCGCGGTCTTTCTATGGTGCCGCTGCTCATTCATCTCCCTCCTGCGAGTGAAGATACAGATGTGAATGGTCGAGATGTACGCGATTTGGTGGATGAAAATATTTCTAAAGCGCAAGTTATTTACAACATTATTTCGAGCACAATTGAGCAAAGCTTTAAGAATCGTTTTCACGGTCAGCGGCATTTTACGTTTGAAATCGTGGGGCTGAAAGGCTTTGTGCGTTTGTACACGGCAGTGCCAGCAGATTTCGTCAATGTTATGCAGCAGGCCATCGTTAGCGCGTATCCGAGTGCTCGGCTCGAAACAGTGCCAGAGTACAACATATTTAGTCATGTTGGCGGTATGAACGCCGTGATTGGCGGGCAGTTCAACCTGAAAGAAAAATTCGTGTATCCAATTGCTACATATCAGGACCTGAAGCGCGACGCTCTTCAGTCCATTCTGAATGCTTTTGCTATGTTGGAGAACGAAGATGGTGCGGCTATACAGTTACTTTTTCGGCCGGCTGATGACTCGTGGCGGAAAAGCGCAACAGATTTTGCGGCGGCGAAGAAAAAGGGAGCAGATAAAGGGCTGAGTGCAGGTGCTTTTGCAAAAGACCTAATGACGGCTTTTGTAAAACCACCCGAACCGAAGGAAGAAAAAGATAAACCAAAAGATATATCGGGTCTAGAACAATCAATCATCGATGCTATAGAGGATAAAACACGCTATCCAGGGTTTGAGGTTGCCGTTCGCGTTGTTGCGTCATCGAACGTATCACAGCGCTCACAGGCAATCCTCAACAACATTATGGCTAGTTTTTCGTTGTTTGACTCCCCGGGGCGCAACGGTTTTACCTATACTCCAGCGCAAGATCCTTCGAGGCTCGTGACGAACTTTTTGTTGCGCGTGTTCCCATATCATAAGAAAAAGAACATTTTAAACTCTATCGAGCTGGCGACTATTTTTCACTTTCCAGATCAGCGGAGTATTCCGACTTCGCAGCTTGAGCGGCAGGAGTCAAAGCAGGTTGATGCGCCAAGAAATATGCCAAACGAAGGCTTACTGCTTGGGTTCAATGTGTTTCGCGGCGTCAAAAAACCGGTGCGCGTCGGTCTGATGGACCGCCAGCGGCACATGTATGTTGTCGGACAGACGGGTACAGGTAAATCGACATTTCTTGAAAACCTAGCGCTGCAAGATATGATGCGAGGCGATGGTTTTGCTTTTGTCGATCCGCACGGTGATACAGCCGAAAAGCTGCTTTCTATGGTGCCAAAAGAGCGCACCGAAGATGTTATCTATTTCTGCCCATCAGACATGTCGCACCCTATGGGGCTCAATTTGTTTGAATATCATACGTCTGACCAGAAAGATTTCATTATTCAAGAAGTACTCAATATGCTGTACAAGCTGTACGACCCGCAGCATCAGGGCATTATGGGGCCTCGTTACGAAAGCATATTTCGCAACTGCGCACTTGCAGTGATGGCTGATCCAGAGGGGAGTACCTTCGTGGACATACCAAAGCTTTTTCGCGATCCGGAGTTTCTCAAGCAAAAGCTACAGCACGTAAAAGACCCCAACGTTCTCGACTATTGGCAGAAAGAATACCCAGCCAGCCAGCGGTCGAATGATGCTGGCGAGGTGGTAAGTTGGTTTGTTGCAAAGTTTGGGGCTTTCTTGAGTAACGAAATGATGCGCAATATTATTGGTCAGACAGAAAGCTCATTTGACCTGCGCGACATCATGGACAACAAGAAAATCCTGCTCGTAAACTTGAGTAAAGGGCGTACCGGCGAACTCAACAGCAAACTGCTCGGTATGGTGTTTGTGATGAAGTTTCAGGCGGCGGCGATGAGCCGTTCAAATGTTCCAGAAAGCGAACGCACCGATTTTGCGCTGTACGTTGACGAGTTTCAAAACTTCTCGACAGACAGTTTTGCGACCATCATGTCTGAGGCGAGGAAGTATCACCTTAACCTTATTGTGGCCAACCAGTTTACGACGCAGCTTACCGAAGAAATCCGCGATGCGGTGTTTGGGAACATCGGTACTATTGTGTCGTTTCGAATAGGTCAAAATGACGTCGAAAGCTTAAGCCGGTATTTTCAGCCGCAGTTCGATGGCGACGATCTCTTGCGCGTACCCAACGCAAACACTATTGTGCGGACACTCATAGGCGGCGTGCCAACGCAACCGTTTAGTATGGCGACGCTCCCGCCGCTTGGTAATCCGAACATGGAGCTTGCCGATGCGCTGAAGCAGCTTTCTGCGGTGAAGTATGGGAAGCCGCGCGCAGTTGTCGAAAAGGAGATTCTCACTCGGCTTGCGACGAAAGAGCCAGCAGCTAAACCACCGTATCGTAGACCGTTCTCTGGTCAGCCTGCGTCGCCCAGCGCTGCGCCTGGCGGTGCTGCTCCGGGGGGTTATGCTTCGCCTCCGCCCGCGCCCGCGCAACCAGGTTCTTTTCTGGATGAATGGCTAGCTAAGCAAAAGACAGCGCCACTTCATTCGAGAGTGATGCCGCCGCGACAGCCCGCAGCTCCGGTTCAGGCAGCTTCAAACCCGTCGATGCCGCCGCAAGCACCAGTGCAGCAGTCGCCGCAACTACCTTCACAGCAACCCCTACAGCTGCAGCCGCCAATGCAGCCGTCAGTAGCGAAACCAGCATCGAACGCTGCTACAGAAAAGCCTTCCGGCGCGAAAAAGGCTGCTGCTGGACCAGTTTCGCCATATGAGGCGGGTAATGTTTCTAGTGCTGAGCTTGATCAGCGAGAGGTTGACGACATCGCTGCCACGCTGAAAAAGGAGTTGAAAGATACAAAACAAAAAGCCGTCCCGCAGACGGCACAAACGGCACAGTCTGGTTCATCTCCAAGTGCGCCCTCTCAAGAGCAAGCAGCTACCACAAGCGGGGCATCTGGCACGGATACTATCAGTATAGATAGCGACGGTACTATTCATTTGAACAATAGCGCGCTAAACGAGTAGCTTCCTGGCGGTATCGGCTGAGCTCGGGTATTGTTATGATCGCGTGTTCACGGGGTAAGGGGTTTGTTCTTCGCATGTCAAAAAAGGCATCGAAGAGCGGTATTTTAGCAGCGTGCTCGTAACAGCGTGGCGTATCTTGTCGGGGCGTCAAAAACACGGTATACTAAGAGGTGAGTACAAAAGGTGGATAACCAAAACGTAGAGGGGATAGAAATAGCGTGAGCCAAGGAAAACAGTATTCGGCTGATCAAATTCAGGTGCTCGAAGGACTTGAGCCGGTGCGCAAGCGGCCTGGTATGTACATTGGCGGCACTGGCAGCGAAGGCCTGCACCACTTGGTGTGGGAAATTGTCGACAATGGTATAGATGAGGCGCTGGCTGGGCATGCGAGTCATGTGATAGTAGAAATGCTTGAAGACGGCGGCGTTCGCGTGTTTGACGATGGTCGAGGTATCCCGACCGATGTGCACCCGAAAACGGGCAAAAGCACTGTCGAAACCGTTTTGACGGTTCTACACGCTGGCGGTAAGTTTGGCGGCGGCGGCTATAAAGTGTCTGGCGGCTTGCACGGCGTTGGCGTAAGTGTAGTCAACGCTCTCTCTGTGCGCCTGACGGCAACTATTTACCGCGGAGGAAAAATATACCAACAGTCGTACGAAACGGGCGTGCCGCAAGGTAAGCTCACGGCAGTTGGTTCGTGCGATAAGGCAAAGCACGGTACGGAAATTACGTTTTATCCTGATCCAGCAATATTCAAAGAGACGACTGCGTTTAGCTATGACACTATTCTCGACAGGCTGAGACACGCGGCGTATCTCACGAAGGGTGTACGAACTACGCTTATTAATCATGCGAACGGCAAAAAGTACAGTTTTTATTTCGAGGGGGGCATAAAGTCTTATGTTGCAAACCTCAACCGCGGTAAAGACGCGGTTGACGAAGATATTTTTTATGTCGATAAAGTTGTCGAAGATACGCAAGTAGAAGTAGCTTTGCAGTACACCGAAAGCTTTAGTGAAACTATAAAGCAGTTTGCGAACAATGTGTTTAATCCAGACGGCGGTTCGCATTTGACCGGATTTCGCGCTGCACTTACCCGTGTCATCAATGACTATGCTCGCAAGCAAAACCTTTTGAAAGAGAAGGAAGAAAACCTCAGCGGCGAGGACACGCGTGAAGGCTTAACGGCAGTCATTCTGGTAAAGCTGCCCGATCCGCAGTTTGAGGGACAGACCAAAAACAAACTTGGTAACCCCGAAGTGCGTGGCTATGTTGAGCAGGTGATGAACGAATATTTTTCGTACTATCTGGAAGAACATCCGGCGATTGCGAAGAAGATTGTCGGCAAGGCGCTGCTCGCGGCGCGGGCACGTAAGGCGGCTCGTGCGGCTCGTGAAAACATTATTCGCAAAGGAGTGCTTGACGGCGCGAGCATGCCTGGTAAATTGGCTGACTGCAGCAGTAAAGACCCGGCTTCCTCGGAGATATATTTAGTGGAGGGCGACTCAGCGGGCGGTTCGGCGAAAACGGGGCGCGACAGTACGACGCAGGCTATTTTGCCGCTACGCGGTAAGGTGCTCAACGTCGAGCGGGCGCGTATGGACAAGATGTTGGCCAACAACGAAATTGTGAGCTTAATCAAGGCGCTTGGCGTAGGTATAGGAGATTCGTTTGATATAAATGGGTTGCGTTATGATCGCGTTATTATCATGACCGATGCTGATGTGGACGGCAGCCACATTTCTACACTGCTCCTGACGTTCTTTTTCCGGTACATGAGAGAAGTTATTGATGCTGGACACGTCTACTTAGCTAAGCCTCCGCTGTTTGAGCTGGTGAAGCCTGGCCGCAAGAGCAGCGTGTTTATTTACGACGAAGCGGAGCTTGAGCAGAAGCTTGATGAGCTGATTGCGGCGCGCAAAAAAGAGGGTTTGAAAATAAATCCTGATGACGAGCGCTACAAGCAAGCTGGTTTCGTTGAGCAGAAGCGCTACAAGGGCTTGGGCGAGATGGACGCCGAGCAGCTGTTTGAGACGACTATGAATCCAAAAAAGCGTGTGCTTGTGCAGGTTAAGATTGAGGATGCTGAAAAGGCGGATGCTATCTTCAACAAGTTGATGGGTACGGAGGTGGAGTTGCGAAAAAACTTCATTCAGGCAAATGCAAAGTTTGTGAAGGACTTGGATATTTAATATGGACAATCAAATTACCGAAAACACACCACTTGATGCTGAAGATGAAGAGCGTCTCGAGCATCGCAACGAAGTAGAAATCATCCAGGCAGATCACTCGCGAGTGCTCGAAGGTCGCACGGTGGAAAATGTCATGGAAGACAGCTATCTGCGCTATTCTATGAGCGTTATCATTGATCGCGCCCTTCCGGATGTACGCGATGGTTTGAAGCCCGTGCACCGGCGCATTATGTACTCTATGAATGAAGAGGGCTTGCGTAGCTCGGCGCGTCACCGCAAGAGCGCTAATGTGGTTGGGTCGGTCATGGGTAAGTATCATCCGCACGGCGACTCATCAATCTATGATTCTATGGTGCGCCTTGCTCAGCCATGGGCAACACGGTACTTACTGGTGAATGGGCAAGGGAACTTCGGTTCGATGGACGGCGATCCGCCGGCTGCAATGCGCTATACCGAGGCAAAAATGCACCGTCTGGCAGACGAGCTTTTGGCTGATATCGACAAAGACACGGTAGATTTTCGCGATAACTACGATGGCACTACTCAGGAGCCGTCAGTGCTGCCCGCAAAACTACCAAACCTGCTCTTAAATGGCCAACTTGGCATAGCTGTGGGTATGGCGACGAATATTCCGCCGCACAACCTAGGAGAAGTTGTCGATGCTACGGTGTATAAGATAGATCATCCCGACGCGCCGCTCGACAAGCTGCTGGAGTTTGTCCACGGGCCAGACTTTCCTACCGGTGGCATTGTTTATGGCGCTGCCTCTATCCGGCAAGCGTACGCAACTGGCCGCGGTGGGGTTGTGGTGCGCGGTGTTGCCGAAGTTGTCGAAGGGGCGAAGGGGAAACACCAGATAGTTATCAGCGAGGTACCCTATGCACTCAACAAAGAGAACTTAGTGATAAAAATTGCCGAGTTACTGAAGGAAAAGAAAATTAGCGGCATAAGCGATTTGCGCGATGAAAGTGCGCGTGGGTCGGTGCGTATTGTCATCGACTTAAAGAAAGACGCGTACCCTAAAAAATTACTCAACCAGCTCTATAAACTGACGCCGCTTCAAACAAGTTTTCACTACAATATGATGGCGCTTATCGATGGTATACAGCCGCGCGTGCTTGGTCTGCAAGATATTTTAGCCGAACACATCAAGCATCGTCAGCAAGTGGTGCGTCGTAGGACTGAGTTTGAGTTACGGAAGGCAAAAGAACGTGCGCACGTACTCGAAGGGCTCAAAATAGCGCTCGACAACATAGACGAAGTCATTGCTACTATACGCGGAAGCGAAACAACCGAAGAGGCTCAGGCAAATTTGATCAAAAAATTTGCACTAAGCGAAATTCAAGCCAAGGCCATTTTGGCTATGCAGCTGAGGACACTTGCTGGACTTGAGCGGAAGAAGATTGAGGACGAGCTGGCCGAACTTATGAAGATTATTGCTGAGCTTGAAGCGATTTTGGCCGATGAAAAGAAAATTTTGGCTATTATCAAAAACGAGTTGAAGCAACTTAAAAAGCAGTACGGCGATGAGCGCCGAACGAAGATTGTGCCAAGTGAACTCAACAAACTGAGCGACGAAGACCTTGTGCCGGACGAACAAGTAGTTGTAACGCTTACATCAGCAAATTATGTAAAACGGAGCACTTTGGCGGAATATAAACGCCAAGGACGGGGTGGAAAAGGTCGTCGTGGTATGGCTACGCGCGAAGAAGATGTCATCGAACATGTTGTAAATGCTTCTACGCATGATTTTCTATTGTTCTTTACGAATAAGGGTCGGGTGTTCCGCCTGAAGACATACGAAGTGCCTGCCGCCTCCTTAAGCGCGAAGGGTGTAGCCATTGTGAACCTATTGCAGCTACAGCCAGAAGAAACAGTGAGTGCAGTGATTAATATATCGAAAAGCGATAGCGAATCGGTCGAAAATTTGATTATGTGTACCAAAAAAGGTGTTGTAAAGAAAACACCTTTTGAACAGTACAAAAACGTACGTAGCTCGGGTTTGATTGCTATCAACCTTGACGATGGTGACGAGTTGAAATGGATACGCCAAACAACAGGCGACAACGAAGTCATTATAAGCACGAGCCAAGGTCAGGCGATTCGTTTTCATGAACGCGACGCGCGGCCAATGGGTCGGGTAAGTCGCGGCGTGCGGGGTATACGGCTGCGTACGGACGATACCGTCATAGGCATGGATGTGGTAGACGAAAAATCGAGCATATTCGTCATTAGCAAGTATGGCTACGGTAAGCGCACAAAAGTTGCTCAGTTTACGCCGCATGCTCGCGGCGGCGTGGGTATTCGTTCTGCGGTTGTCAATAAAAAGACTGGCGAGTTGGTCGGCGTGAACACATTGAGCGACAATGACGATCAAGAAGTCATCATCATCAGTCAAAACGGTCAAACGATTCGCCTGGGTCTCAAAGATATTCCAGCGCTTGGTCGTGCGACCCAAGGCGTTCGTATAATGCGCCTTAACGATGGCGATGAAGTTGTTTCTCTCGCCCTTGTCGACAAAACTAACCCAGAAGACGAAGAAAAACCCGCGCAATAGTTGTAAATAGTGAAAAATAGTTTTATAATTACAGCTCAATGATGACGGAACAATGTGCTGTAAAGGTATTACGAGCAACGGATCTTGACGTAACCCTTTACGACCCTGCTCGAGGACTCGAAGCTCTTGCGGATATTGCGGAGAGAGATTTGCCTGGCATTGAAACGCATGTAGGTTCGAAGCGCATGATGGATGCTTATCGGCAGTCTCGCGAAGAAAACCGCACCTTTCAGGCTGAAACGTACATGCGTGAACAGGGAATGTCGGAAGATAATATCGCGGTAGTCTACCAGTATTTTAGCGAGCTGGCTGAACCGGATTTGCTTTTTCCCGACGCCAAAAGATATATTGAACGCGTAAATGCTTCGCCGATAGACCACCTCGTTATCCATACTACAGGATTAGATAGGACTCAGTTGAGTAAGCTTGGCGCGGTAGGTCTTTTGGGGCCGCACATTGTGACACCGCATCGAATCATACGTTCACACGAAAAAGGCAAGGACATTGCTAATAACTGGAGAAACGAGAACGGCTTATATGTACCTCCCGGTGTTGAGCTGCTGGAGTGCGAAATGGTTGTGTTGGTTGATGATCGCCGGGACGCGGTTGGCGGCATGGACTTTGAAACCACCCGACCTTATGTACTTGAACGCCCAGAGCAAAGTAGAAGGGGGGCGGATATTGCAGTGCCAGTTGGGGCAATCGTAATCAGTTCGCTCGATGAGATTTCTGTTCCGCTGGAGCAACGGGCGGCGTAAACTAAGTGTTGTGGTGAATACTACGAAAATAGACAAATGTATCCTTGACTTTAGTGGTCTGGGTGCGTATAGTTAGTGGCTAGTGTTTTTGAGGTCTATTTTTAGTGTCTCTCAAAATTGGTCGTTAAAAATTGAGTAGTGCAACGTCCCTTTTTTATGAAAGGGACAATCAACGTCAATTTCATTGCTTGTACAAGCAATGAGTTGTCTTTTTTGGAGAGTTTGATCCTGGCTCAGGATGAACGCTGGCGGCGTGCCTAATACATGCAAGTCGAGCGGCAGCGCGGTCTTCGGACTGGCGGCGAGCGGCGGACGGCTGAGTAACACGTAGGAACGTACCCCAAACTGAGGGATAAGCACCAGAAATGGTGTCTAATACCGCATGTGCTCCACGGAGTAAAGCTACGGCGGTTTGGGAACGGCCTGCGCACGATTAGATAGTTGGTAGGGTAATGGCCTACCAAGTCGACGATCGTTAGCTGGTCTGAGAGGATGATCAGCCAGACTGGGACTGAGAACGGCCCAGACTCCTACGGGAGGCAGCAGTAGGGAATTTTCCACAATGGGCGAAAGCCTGATGGAGCAACGCCGCGTGCAGGATGAATGCCTTCGGGTTGTAAACTGCTTTTATATGTGACGAATATGACGGTAGCATATGAATAAGGATCGGCTAACTCCGTGCCAGCAGCCGCGGTCATACGGAGGATCCAAGCGTTATCCGGAATTACTGGGCGTAAAGAGTTGCGTAGGTGGCACTGTGTGTCAGTAGTGAAAGCGTGTGGCTCAACCATATACACATTACTGAAACTGCAGAGCTAGAGGACGAGAGAGGTAACTGGAATTCCTTGTGTAGGAGTGAAATCCGTAGATATAAGGAGGAACACCGATGGCGTAGGCAGGTTACTGGCTCGTTTCTGACACTAAGGCACGAAAGCGTGGGGAGCAAACGGGATTAGATACCCCGGTAGTCCACGCCGTAAACGATGAATGCTAGCTGTTATGGGTATCGACCCCCGTAGTAGCGAAGCTAACGCGTTAAGCATTCCGCCTGTGGAGTACGGTCGCAAGACTAAAACATAAAGGAATTGACGGGGACCCGCACAAGCGGTGGAGCGTGTTGTTTAATTCGATGGTAAACGAAGAACCTTACCCAGGCTTGACATCCATGGAATTTTTCCGAAAGGAAAGAGTGCTTTTAGAACCATGTGACAGGTGTTGCATGGCCGTCGTCAGCTCGTGTCGTGAGATGTTTGGTTAAGTCCATCAACGAGCGCAACCCTTATGGTCTGTTGTATTTCTCAGGCCAGACCGCCCCGGTAACGGGGAGGAAGGAGGGGATGATGTCAGGTCAGTATTACCCTTACGTCTGGGGCTACAAACACGCTACAATGGCCGGTACAAAGGGCAGCCAAGTCGCGAGACGGAGCAAATCCCATCAAAGCCGGTCTCAGTTCGGATAGCAGGCTGAAACTCGCCTGCTTGAAGCCGGAATCGCTAGTAACGGTAGGTCAGCTATACTACCGTGAATACGTTCCCGGGTCTTGTACACACCGCCCGTCAAACCATGAAAGTCGGGGGTACCTGACGTGTGAGCTTTGCCTCGCCCTAAGGTAAACCAGATGATTGGGGTTAAGTCGTAACAAGGTATCCGTACGGGAACGTGCGGATGGATTACCTCCTTTCTAGGGAGAAACTAGCAGCTGGATAGTAATTGAAAGCGAGCTAGGTCGATGTCGATGAGTTGTAAACCAGTACTGACAACTCATGCAACCATTTTCGAATGGTCGACACCATCAGTTTCTGAACCATTACGAATCACTGACGTTGATTGCACTACCCAGTTTTTACCTCGGCCACACACTACATGCCGATACACAGAAGAAGCCCCAAAACTTGCGAGAGGGCTTCTTTTTGCATGAAAAAAAGAGAAACAATAGGCGCGTGATGGAAAACTGCCTGTGCTGGTTTGCCGTGGGGGTTATTTGCTGTTTTGGCCGAAGCGAAAGGGGCGAAGCTTGGCGAGAGGGCTGAGTTTTTTCGTCTTTTCATTGCTTGTGGTCGTGCTTGAGGCGGTGCGTTCAAAATAAGCTGTGGGTTCGGAAAGATGAGCAGGGCGGGCTTTGTGGTCTGCTCGGGCGAAGCCATTTTTCTGGTGGTACGCTTTGAGCTGTGCGTTGTCGCTAGGACAGGTAAGGCGCAAGTACTGGCGACCGTTTTTGGCTACTTCGGCACAGATGAGCTCAATGATCTGGCTGCCGACGTTTTTTCCGCGCAGCCCTGGCCCTACAACGAATCGGTGTAGATAACCAGCATCTGGCGGCTGGGCTCCCCAGCGAATGGGGTCATCCCAAAAAAGCATAAATACGCCAATAATATTTTCTTCGGAACGCGCAACGTACATGTTGCCGCCCGCAACGATAGCCTGTAGCTGTTTTTCATCTGTGGCGGCTTCGCCCCACGCGAGATCGCCGCGGTACATTTTGCTTCGCATGCCGTGCGAAAGAATCTCTTGTATGTCAGGTATGTCTTCGTCTATAGCTTTTGCAATTCCGATGTTCATATAGGCAGTATAGCAGCATGAGTTCACTACGTTCGTACGAAAGGGGGCATTTTAATTTGTGTTGTTTTGGTACTGTACCTATGATACTATTTAGTCGTTATAGCATACGCGGAAAACAGGAGGCCATATGCCGAAAACTACAAAAAACACCAACAGGGAGAATAACTTCAGCAAGGTGCTACTGAAGTATATTGGCACGTTGGCCGTTTTGTGCTTGTTTGCGCAAATGGTTGTATCGCTGCGCGACAACGAGGTAGATGCAGTTGCAATGTTTGCTCTGGTGCCAGCAGCGTTGTACTATGCGTATTTCAACATTGCGTACAGAAAACCCCTTAGCAAAGTTAGGTTCGGGAGTTTGGTTGCGCATTGTGCTGGTTTTTTGCTCGTCAATTTTAGCTACCATGCGCACGCTTTTTTCTTGTTGATTGATAGCGGACAGCCGAACAAGCCGATACTGGAACTGAGCACTAGTTGGTTTGGCGTGTTATTTGCTATGCCGTTTTTTTGGGGCTTCGGGTTGTTGGTTCACATGCTTGCATCGGTGTCTCGGAAGGGTTTTGAAAATCTGGAGGTATAGTGTTTGACGAACAAGCCGACCTAGCGCACGAGATTGTCGATCGATGGGTGGAAAATCACAAAAAGAGCATGACGACGTTTTTGATCCTGCTAGCGCTTAGCGCGCATCCTATGTGGGCCGGAGAGCTTCATCGCTGGCTTGAGCGCGTCGCTGGCTGGAGTTTGACGGAGCGTGGCCTGCATAGAGTGCTGCAGCGCATGACAAATCTTGGCTTAATTGCATATAGCCGAGCGGAGTCGCCAAAGTCTGGTGCCGACAGAAAGGTGTATGCAATGACTGATTTTGGTCGAACGGTTGCGCAAGATATTAAAACCGCGGGCTTGGTTTATGTAAAAAATACTGAGATCACTCAGCTATATGAGGAACTGTAGCTACCGGTGCTGCGTATCCTAGAATAAAGCATAGGGTTTCGAAAAAACGCAAAAACACAAGCACTCATACGGGCTCGTGTTGGCGCCTGAGGATTCAAATCTCCGACCTTGTTGTATTCAGATAAAAAATGCTTTTCGTTAACTCTGGTTGGTGGGCGATGAGGGACTTGAACCTCCGACCTCGTCATTATCAGTGACGCGCTCTAACCAGCTGAGCTAATCGCCCGTGAACCAGAGTTAGCCAGTTTATTAAACTGCTTCGACAAAACTCAGTTGCTCTTGCGGTGATGTGCTTCGGCTGCCAAGTTTGTCGCTTTTGTAAAGGTAAAGTATGGTGGAGACGCTGTGCTTGAGGCACTGCGCCCCCATAATGGTGGAGTGACGGGGACTCGAACCCCGGACCCCCTGCTTGCAAAGCAGGTGCTCTAGCCAACTGAGCTATCACCCCTCGACCGGTGTATTTTACTGGAAAGGGAGTTTTTTCACAATAGCAAGTAGCGTGAGGTCGTTACGAGACTGTTATTTTTAAATTATTTTTTGTGATATATATTACAAATGGATTGATATTTTTCAGGGGCGAGGGTGTTGAAAAAATAACTACGCGAGGGGGTTGACTACCCCTGTAAAAAAGAGTAGCATAGTAGGAACGCTTGAGTTTAGACGTTGAGGCTTTGTGCTTTTGCGCGCGGGACGTATACGGACTAAACCGCCAAGCTTTTAGGCTTAAACTCAAGCTCTGAGAAACATCTTCTCCACTTTACTGGAGGCAAGGTGCAGGTGTCTTTGAGTCGCAACTTAACAAGTTAATAAGTTAGAGAAGAGAATCCTTCGTCGCTCCTTTGGAGCTATGAAGGAAGACGTCCCTCCTTGTCTTTGGCAGTGGAGGGAAAGCAATGATATATCTGTATTTTTTCGGACAGATATTTCAAGACAAACGGCTATTGGGGCTAGTTAATCAATTGTAAGCCGATATTTCGAAAAGAGTCTGTACTGCTATGAGCGGTACGGCGCTGATCGATCATTTCGTCTTCGAAAGTTTGGTCTAGCACATACCAATAACCAGTCAATTGCACAATGTGAGACTTCGGTCTCACAATCGTAAAAAGTTACTCAAGCGCACACAAAGGATGCCTTGACATGCAATACCGAAGAAGGACGTGAAGAGCTGCGAAAAGCTCCGGGGAACAGCTACATATGTTTTGATCCGGAGATATCCGAATGGGGAAACCCGGTTAGAGTAATGTCTAATCACACCTGTCTGAACACATAGGGCAGGGAGCAGGTAACCGCCCGAACTGAAACATCTAAGTAGGGCGAGGAAGAGAAAGTAAACAACGATTGCGGTAGTAGTGGCGAGCGAATCCGCAACAGCCCAAACCTAATTATGCTCCAGCTGTATTTCACGATGCTTAGTGCTCTAAGCATATACGAGAGATATGGGTCAAAGAGAAAGAAACTATCGGTAGCGACGCTACTCCTAGTTCTTTGTCGCGACTCTCTCGTACGCGAGCATCATGATATACAGCCGGTACGGCTGCTAGGCTAATGCATAGTAGGGGTTGTGACACAGAAATATCCTTTTGTAGGACGACCGACTTCGGTCGGTAGACTACAAAAGGCAGGAAATGCTAGCACCAATTTCCATAAAGTCAGAAATTCGTAACGCGAGCAGAAGCAGTTGGAAAGCTGTGCCATAGACGGTGATAGCCCGGTACGCCAAGTGTTACGAACTTTATCATTTCTGGTTGTCGAGTAGGTCGGGACACGTGAAACCCTGACTGAATCCGGGGGGTCCACCCCCCAAGGCTAAATATATTGCATGATCGATAGAGAACAAGTACCGTGAGGGAAAGGTTAAAAGAACCCCGGGAGGGGAGTGAAATAGAACCTGAAATTGTGTGCGTACAAGGAGTCGGAGCAGATTTATTCTGTGACGGCGTGCTTTTTGTAGAACGATCCAACGAGTTATTTGACATGGCAAGCTTAAGTCATATGACGTAAGCCAAGCGAAAGCGAGTCTGAATAGGGCATATAGTCATGTTAAATAGACCCGAAACCGGGTGACCTAACCATGGGCAGGCTGAAGCGCAGGTAAAACTGCGTGGAGGGCCGAACCAGGGTCTGTTGCAACAGGCTTGGATGACCTGTGGTTAGCGGTGAAATGCCAATCGAACCCGGAGATAGCTGGTTCTCCTCGAAATAGCTTTAGGGCTAGCGTTGTACGGTAGCATATGGGGGTAGAGCTCTGTTTTGGACTGGGGGTCGCAAGATTACCCACCCTTGACAAACTACGAATACCATATGTGGAACTACAGCAGTTAGAACGGCGGGGCTAAGCTCGTCGCTCAAAAGGAAAACAGTCCAGATCACCATCTAAGGTCCCTCAGTGTATGCTCAGTGGGAAACGAGGTGGGGTTTCTTAAACAACTAGGATGTTGGCTTAGAAGCAGCCATTCATTTAAAGAGTGCGTAACAGCTCACTAGTCAAGAGACCCTGCGCGGAAAATGTAACGGGGCTAAGCATACCACCGAAGATGTGAGCTCGTGCTTTGCACGAGCGGTAGAGGAGCGTTCCTCTCTGCGTTGAAGTTGTACCGCGAGGTATGGTGGAGCGTGAGGAAGTGAGAATGTTGGAATGAGTAACCATAAGGCAGGTGAGAATCCTGCCCGCCGAAAGAGCAAGGTTTCCTGGGCCACGGTAATCGTCCCAGGGTTAGTCGGTCCTAAGCCGAGGCGCGTAGCGTAGGCGATGGACAACAGGTTAATATTCCTGTACCGGCATGTGTTTGTTACATGTGCGCGGCATAATAGTTGGAGCGGATTCATGGTTATATCCGTCTAAGGAGGAGAAATGCCTCCAAATGAAACGACCATCAGGTTGAATTCCGGTGAAAGTGCTGACTAGAAAAGCAGTGTAACGCGTGGCGCAAGCCGTCCGTACCGCAAACCAACACAGGTGCTCAGGTCGAGAAGACCAAGGCGTACGAGTGATTCTTCGTTAAGGAACTCGGCAAACAAGCGGCCGTAACTTCGGGATAAGGCCTGCCTGGGCTTCTCACTCGCGTGAGAAGTATTTGTCGTTTTTCATTGATCGTTGATCATTAGTTTTTCGTTTTACATCTTTCATTTAGTGCACGTGAGCACCAAAATGATTGCTGTTATTCGGTCAACTAATGTTCAAGAAAAATGCTAAACGCTCAATGCTCGTCGCGTAAGTGAGGAGCCTGGGTCGCAGCTAAAGAACCCATGCAACTGTTTACCAAAAACACAGGTCTGTGCTAACACGAAAGTGGATGTATACGGGCTGACGCCTGCCCAGTGCTGGAAGGTTAAGGAGAGTTGTGTATGCAGCGAACTGAAGCCCCAGTGAACGGCGGCGGTAACTATAACCGTCCTAAGGTAGCGAAATTCCTTGTCAGGTAAGTTCTGACCCGCACGAATGGCGTAATGATATGGGTACTGTCTCAACGAAGAGCTCGGTGAAAGTGCATTGACGGTAAAGATGCCGTCTGTCCGCAGCAGGACGAAAAGACCCCGTGCAGCTTTACTACAGCTTGGCATTGAGCCGGGTTATAACATGTGTAGGATAGGTGGGAGGCTTTGAAGCTAAGACGCTAGTCTTGGTGGAGCCGCCGGTGAAATACCACCCTTGTTATGATCTTGTTCTTACGGGGCCCTCAAATTGCAGAGCAATAAGAGGGCATTGATCATGAGACATTGATCATTGAGCACTAATTTTTCATTGTACGTTTGTCATTGACGTACGGGCAAAAGCCCCGCATGACACACGGCACCTGATAAATAAATGCTCAGTGAAGATGACATATGAAAAATGACCCTTGAAATTGATCTTCAATTTCAGGGTCCCGGACCGTGTCTGGTGGGTAGTTTAACTGGGGCGGTTGCCTCCTAAAGAGTATCGGAGGCGTTCAAAGGTTGGCTAACTACGGATGGAAATCGTAGTGATAGTGTATACGCAGAAGCCAGCTTGACTGTGAGGCCTACAAGCCGAGCAGGGACGAAAGTCGGAGTAAGTTTTCCGCTGTCAGTACATTTGTACAAGAGTGTGGTATCGGCAGCGCTTTCGGATAAAAGTTACGCCGGGGATAACAGGCTTATAGCGCCCAATAGTTCACATAGACGGCGCTGTTTGGCACCTCGATGTCGGCTCATCTCATCCTGGGGCTGGAGCAGGTCCCAAGGGTCCGGCTGTTCGCCGGTTAAAGAGGTACGTGAGCTGGGTTCAGAACGTCGTGAGACAGTTCGGTTTATATCCGCTGTGGACGCAAGGAAATTTGAGAGGATCTACCCCTAGTACGAGAGGACCGGGGCGGACGCACCGCTGGTGTATCAGTTGTTCTACCAAGGGCATTGCTGAGTAGCTATCGTGCGGAATAGATAAGCGCTGAAAGCATATTAAGCGCGAAACTAGCCTCAAGATAAGATTTCCCTATGAGGACCGTGAAAGACGATCACGTTGATAGGCGCAAGGTGTACGCATAGTAATGTGTTTAGCCGAAGCGTACTAATCGTCCCATTGACTTTTTACATGTAATGAGACAAACCCATTGTCATGGGTTTTTCTCAGCGCCGCTCGCGAAGTAAATTCGCATTCGGACTATGTCCGAACCGTGGCTGCTCTTTTCCCAGTCGGGGAAAGGGTAGAGATTAGCTCGTCATTGATGGGTCTGGTTCATTACAAAAAAGTGCAAGTTGACTGGTTATTGGTGTGGTTTTACCATACCAATAGCAACGTTTGTTTGACAAATATTGCTCGTTCCTTTTCTAGCTTTTGCACCGACGTTTTGGACGTCGAGCTGGGCAGGAGTTTTGACAATTGACAATCGATAATTTCTTGAAAATTGCGAATTGGAAACTATTTGTCACTAAACTCCGTTCGAGCTCGGTGCCCATAGCGAGAGGGTTATACCTGTTCCCATACCGAACACAGCAGTCAAGCCTCTCAGCGGTTACAATACTTGGGTCTTCTAGCCCTGGGAAAATAGCACGGTGCCGTTTATACAAAAACTCCCCGAAAGGGGAGTTTTTGTTTGGTCAAAATTATTTTGACGAACAGATCGAGTGCGGTAAGTATGAAATTCGCTTTTATATCTCGCTTTTTATGCTAGTTTTTCTTTCGTAATCGTTCCAGTATTTCTCTGAAACTGTTATGCTTATATGGTGACTATACAAAGGGTTAATAGGGGCGCCGAAAAAGGGCTCACTCTGTTGGAAATGCTGGTTTCCATGGTGGTGATTGGGGTTATTGCTCTAGGGTTTTTTAGTTTGTTTACTGCACTCGTGAACAGTGCTGTTCTTGCAAAACAGCGCTCTGTTGGCGGTGCGCTCGCAAATAACCACATGGAGTATCTTCGTTCGCTCCCATACGACAGACTGGCCGTGAGCGGCGGTAGCATCATAGCCTCTTCGTATCTCCCTGCAGAAACAGAGACGGTTATTGATAATGTGACATATAAAACGAAGACAAACATTGAATATATTGATGATGCCTATGATGGCTGCGGACCGTACCCAACACCCGAACTCAAACAGCTGTATTGTCGAAACTATGCGACACCTGGTAACAGTGGCGGTAATGGTGATAATGCCGATGCAAACCCAGCAGACTACAAGGTTGTTCACGTTGAGGTATCCTTGGCTTCGGGTACTCGCCTAGCTGTTATGGATAGCCAGGTAGCTGCTCGGGTGGCCGAAACAGCGAGCACAACAGGTGCGCTCTTTATTAACGTAACTGATCCGAGCGGGAACGCCGTTCAGGGCGCCACCGTAAAGGTCGTGAACACAACGCTCATGCCTACTGTCAGCGTTTCCGACAGCACCGATACGAACGGTGCGGCTATTTTTTATGGCCTGCCGCCAGATAGCGAACAGGATTACACTATTACTGTCGAAAAAAGCGGCTACTCAACTATTGAGAGCATACAGTCATCTGGGGCGCTGCAGCCAACGTATCCAAGTCAAACAATACTTTCTCAGCAATCATCATATCTAGCGCTTGTTATTGCGCCGATGCATCAGGATAGCCTTATTATTGAGGCCGTAGATACGGCCGGGGCGCCGCTCGCTAATGTGAGTGTTCAGGTAAAAGGCGGTTATAAAAAATATACCGCTACTTCTGATACCGCGTACTATTTTGACTCTCTTTCACCCACAGATCTTCGTCCGGTAACTGGCGCCGATGGTATAACGACGCTTAACGATCTGCCGCCCATAAATGGTTATGAGTTTTGTGGGGATGCTGGAGCAGGTGGGTGTAGTGCGGGAGGCGTAAATTATTATTTGGCTTCGGCGGTGCCGTACGGTGGCGCGAACAGTCTTGCGCCAGTTTCTATTCCGCTGTCTAGCGATACTTCAGCGCCAAGCTTCTTGTATGGCGGCACCGATTATGCTCAGAAGGTTAGGCTGATTTTGACTACCAACAGCGCTTTCCCACGTGTTTTCAGTATGAACCCGAGCAGCGCTAGTTTAGCGGACGACTTGCGAAACGTCAGCATAGTTTTCGACGGCAGCAACTTAGGTAGCGCGAGTGCATTTCTCACCCAAGGAGGCACGACATATACGAGTCTTGGCTGCACTGGAAGTGCGACGCAGCTGGCTTGTGACTATGATCTCAGTGGCGTAACAGCTGGCGATATGCAGGTGACCGTACAAAACGGGAGCGGTTCCTTGGTGCTTCCTGTAACGCCATTAGGAGGCTTTCGTGTTGTGCCGTGAGAATGCCAAAGAGAGCGGCTTTACCTTGGTAGAGGTTATAGCCGTTATTGTGTTGATTGGCATACTTTCGGTCGTGTTTCTTGTGGCATTTAGAAGTACCCTTTTTAATTACTTGGGTTTACAAAAGCAGACGGTAAGTTTTGGGCAGATGAGCACTCAAGCGGATAGAATTGCAAATGTGCTTCGCGGTGCCACCAGTATCGAGTCGGCCGCTGATAACGAATTAACCGCCTACGCATACTTTTATCCGTCGGATGAATTTGTGTCACAGGTTCGCTATTACATCGTAGAGAATGACGGCGTGAAACGATTGTATGTCGATTTGACGCCCATGACTGCAAATCCACCCCTCGGAACGCCCGACACGGCGCACAAAAAGACTCTATTGCTTATCGATAATTTCTACCAGCCGAGCGGAGGAGCCGCTCCTGGAGGGTCTCTTTTTGCCTATCGTAATGCCAATGGAACGCTACTGTCGACTCCGGTCGCTGACTTGACTGTGATAAAAAATGTGCGGGTGAGCTTATTTACTCGGGTTGATGACGGGGGTGTGCAGACTATACAAATCCAGATAGTATTACGAAACAAGAAGGATAATCTATGAAACATGCTGTTCCCATAACAAAAACACATTACGTCGAAGCTGGTTTTACGCTTCCGGCGGTTCTGTCGTTTATCCTTGTTATGGGTGTCATTGCAACCACGCTTATGACTGTGGTGATGGGTAATTTACTGTCCAGCGGCGCTATTATTGAGCGGCGGCAGGCACTGCATATTGCGGAAGCTGGCGTGAACTATTATTTGTGGCACATGGCTCATAATCCAACTGATTACAAAGATGGCAACACGGCACCCGCAACACCAGATCCGCAGCTTGGGTATGGTCCGTATGTGCACGATTATGTCGACGCAAACGCGCGCAAAGAAGGAACGTACACGCTTTGGGTGCAGCCGCAGAGTAACGGTTCGACCGTTGCAACTGTTCGTTCGAAAGGAACGACGAATGGCGGTGTCTCGCGTACAGTGGAGGCGCGTATCGGTGCGTCGTCATTTGCGAGTTATGGGCTGCTCGCTGATGTTGAATTTTGGTTCGGGAGCTCAGAAGCTGCCAATGGACCAGTCTTTTCAAACCAAGGCGTCCATATGGACGGTCCAAATAGCGATACGGTAGGCAGTGCAAATGCAAGTTATGTACCGACGTACAGTTATGGCGGTGATGGCACCGTGAAGGATGGCGTTTGGTGTTCTCCCTCGGTGACAGATCCGGACTGCTCGACTCGAGATAAATCGAACTGGCTGTATCCTCAGCCGAGTATTGATTTTAATCAAGTAACAAGCGCGCTCTGTAAGATGAAAAAGGTAGCATTTGCCGACGATGCCGCGACCGCTGCTTACGCGATGAACACTGATGCGTGCAGTTTAACGCCCGCAACTCGCTCAGACGCCTACATTCCGCGCTATAGTAGCTCGTTTAGCTCTCGGAGAGGGTATTATATCCAGCTGAATCCTGACAGCACATACGATCTTTATAGGGTGAGCAATGAAAATGACAGACAAACAGATTACACGACAGCGCTGACACGTTCGGTGGTACAGGTCGGCGTTCCGTTGCCGCCTTCAGGGGTGATTTTTGTTGAAGATAAT
Source organism: Candidatus Saccharimonadota bacterium (assembly GCA_002746885.1). GTDB lineage: Bacteria > Patescibacteriota > Saccharimonadia > Saccharimonadales > UBA4665 > JAGXIT01. The sequence continues at coordinate 63,647 of PDRS01000007.1, read as the reverse complement.
GTTTGGGTAAGGACATCAGCTAGTTTTCCTGGCCGAGTATCAATTGCGTCTGGCCGCCTAGGAAATAACGCCCATTCGACAGATATCAATATAGTTGGGGAAATACTTTACAGTACCAAGAACGGTCAAGACGCAATCGGGCTTGTGTCTGAGGGGGATATTTTCATTGCGCCGTACGCCATTCCGCAGACGGGGGCGTTCACGTTCGAGATAGATGCGGCAACACTCGCACAGAGTGGTTCTGTTCGGTATCCGTCAACCTATAAAGTTAATTCTTGGCGTTGTACTCCCGGCTGGACAGCTCCAAACCAGGAGTTTCTATACTATGGTTCGGTTGCAACGAGACAATATTGGACATGGAACTATAGACGCGGTGGGTATTGCGCTGATTCGGCATATGACCCAGCGACGGGCTACTATATTTCCGGCGTGAAACAAACCACGACTGAGTACGACTATCACTTATACTATGCACCGCCGCCTAGCTACCCTGTGACGGGAGGATATGAAATTCTCAACTGGCGTGAAGTTGTTACAACACCGTAAAAGGTACTTATGTTGTAATAAATACGCACTAGCTAGACTTGTTGCGTGAAATAATTACAACATTAATCGAATAACAGATACGAAATGTAGTATATAAAGCAGCAAAAGCATTTTTCTGGTTATTGACTTCGATCTCTCGAAATCGGTAAGATAGAGACGTGAATGCCTCCATGTGCGGAGGCGTTACAAACAAAAATACAACAATACAAACATAAAACAAAAGGAGCTACGCATATGCGTAACAAACTACGTTCATTTGCGGCTGTGCTTGGTGTTGCTGTCTTGGTGCTTCCAATGGCGGCTTCGGCGGCAACTACTACCAGCCTTTCGCAGGTGATTAACTCGGGGTCACTGACGTACGACATTGTCGACGGCAGCGGTTCTTCGGTCGCCAACCCATCGGTGGCCTTTGCGGCTACGACGTTTGACTTTGCATGTCAGACTCAGACTGCCACATTCGGTACTCCTACCGAGAAAGTTCAAATTAGCAACCCGCTTCTGTCTGGCGTAAAGCTTGACATCAACGCAACTAACCCTGGTGTGGATACTTGGGATGATGGTAACAGTCATACCTATGCCTATAACGATCCAGCCGGTACGACAGCTGGTTGCGACAATGGTCAAATGACTATCAGTGGCGGCTCTTTTGCTCAGACGAGCGGTGCAAATATTCTGTCTTCTGGATCTGACTATACACTTCCTGGCGGTGCTTTTACTGCTACGAACCCAGTTACGCTGATGAACAACACCAGCAATACGGCCTGGGAAGGTGAACTGACCGGCTACACGCTGAGTCAGCAGATTCCTGCCGAGCAGGCTGATGGTACCTATAGTCTCTCTATGACTATTACCGCGGTTTCGCAGTAAATAGGCATAAGAAGTTTCTAGCCAAACGGTACAAATGCATGTACAGTAGAGGGCACGATGAGAAAACACGTGCAAAAGATGGGTTATGTGCTCACGTTGACTCTCTTGCTCTCTGTCTGTACGCCGACCTTGTTGGCGGCATCGGGTTCCATTGGTATCATACCGGCCAATCCGCAGAGCGGCAACGAACGGTCTAAGGGAATATTTATACACACGCTGGATGGCGGTGATTCGGTGGAGGATGGGGTTAAGATATTCAACTACACGGACGAAGACAGAACTGTCGTGCTGGGCGCTGTCGACAGTATTGCTGCGTCTGACGGCTCTTTCTCGTGTAAACAAAATACTGAAGAACGAGCTGCGGTCGGTAGTTGGGTAAAGCTTTCCGAAGACAAGGTAGTCGTTCCAGCGCAATCGAACAAAACGGTGAATTTTACGGTAACTGTACCGAAAGACGCTGGTCCGGGAGAGCACGGCGGGTGTATTACAGCACAAGACACTAGGAATTTTGCCCCAAAGAGCGGACGGGGTGTTTTATTGGGGTTTCGAAACGCAATACGTCTAGCCATTACGGTACCTGGTGAGCTTGTAAAAAAACTGTCTTATGAACGCGTGGATATTGTAAGGCTCGAAAACGGTAATTATACGGTTTCACCAGTAGTCAAAAACGAAGGAAATGTATCGCTTGACGTGACCGCACGCGTACAACTGAAAAGCATATTCGGCGGAAAGTCGGCTCTCAAGGAAGCGAATTTTCCGGTTATACGAGATGCAACAACTAGCTGGGCGTTTGAGTTTGAGCGTCCGTTTTGGGGTGGTTTATACAAAGCTTATACATCGGTCAGCTATGACGCCGATCCGAACTATGGTCTAGGCAGAGTGTCGGCTGATCAAAAGAAAAAACGTCAGGATACGGGTTATTTTATTATGATGCCTGATCCGCTTGCGTTACTTATTGAGTTGGGCGTACTGGTCGTTCTTTTGTTGATGTTTGTGATTTCGCGGCACAGAAAACGCCAGCAGCGAAAGGTGTACAAAAAGTGGCAAAAATATACCGTAGCTGACACAGATACCGTCATGTCTATCGCGGCAGAGTATGGCATTGGCTGGAAACAGCTTGCGCGGGCGAATCGTATTAAAGCACCATACATACTCAAAGAAGGTGCGGAGTTGCGCGTTCCTTCGGCTCCAGCGCCGCACGGGAATAAAAAAGTAGCTCAGTGGCTAGTTGATGATGCGACGCAAGATACTAGTGTAAAGTCTATGTTAGCAAACACAGCCCCTCATAATCAGAGCAAAATAGAAGCAGACCAAGACGCTGCTGTACCCGAAAGACGGCCAGCGCCACAGCGATTAGAGTTTGAATCGCCGCGGGAGGCGCCGCGGCGCCAAACGAGCTACTCCTCGGACGGTGATGCGCAGAGCGCCGAAAAAATCACAAAGCACGTTGAAGAGGCGACATCGAAGCGGGCATCGAAACGACATAAAACTATTCGAAAACGCAAAGCCGCAAAATCTAAAGCAAAGGACGGCAAGGCGAGCCGATAAGACGTGCTCGCGGTGCTTTTTACGCTTATGCTCCGAGAAAGCGTGTAGCGGGGCGACTTATTTGTTATAATGCTTACGATAATAAAACGCTTTCGCGCCCAAAAGAAAAATATGAAATATAGTGCATCATTTCAAGCGTATAGTTTAGGGTTTTTTATGCGCGTTACCGTAGTTCGCATGCGCGCGCTGTGGGCGCTTGGTTTTGTTTTTTTGCTCGTTTTACAACAAGTGCTTTTGTGGCCGTTTGTCCCGAGAGCGCAGGCGGCTCCAGTGCAAGTTATCTTAACGGCAGGGAACTCTTGGACGGTGCCACCAGCATGGGACAATACGAATAACACTATTGAGGCGATTGGCGCTGGTGGAAATGGCGCCGCCGCCCTTGGCTCAACAAGTAGCGGCGGCGGAGGCGGAGGTGGTGAATACCGCAGGGTTAGAAACGTGACTCTGACTCCGAACGCGACAGTCGATATCAATATTCCAAGTGCTGGCGCTGGTTCTGCGGCCGATGGGGCTTTGCTTAAAAATGGGAGCGGTACTATTTTAATTGAAGCAAAGAACGGTGGTAACGCGTCCCAGCAAACAGCTGGCGCCGGGGGTGCGGGCGGTACCGGGAGCGACGCGGGTTACAGTGGCGGAGATGGCGGAGATGGCGCAACGGCGAGTAATACGGCATCAGCTGGCGGTGGCGGTGGTTCAGCTGGCCCATCTGGCATCGGTAGGGCGGGCGGTCTCGGTCAATCTGACACTCGACAGGGTGGCGGCGGTGGCGGCGGCAGTAACGGCGCTTCTTCGACTGTTGGCGTGACACCTTCGTCAGGTAGTCAAACTGGCGGTGCTGGTGGTCATAGTACGACTGGCTCAGGCGGCGGTGCGGGTGGTACTGGTCGAAATACCGCAAACGCGCAGTCCGGTGTAGACGGTGGTGGCGGTGGTGGCGCAAGTACTTCTACCGGTATTCATACGGCAGATGGCGGCAATGGTAGTGTCCAAAGTTTATGGAGTAGCGGACAAGGCCCTTCAGGCGGCGGCGGTGGTGGCGGCGGCGCGAACGGAACAGCGCGCAGTGGTAGTGCGGTCGGTGGTGATGGCGGGTTCTACGGCGGTGGCGGCGGTGGTGGCGGCATGTCTGGCTCGCATGTTTCGGGCGGCGGCACGGGTGGACAGGGCATTCTCGTTATTACCTATGAGCCTGCAGTTGACCCATTTATCACTCAGGCTGATTATCGTTTGTTTGAAAATCCAGATGATATTGGGGGTACGCCGTGGAGCGGGTGTCGTACCGAAAGCGGAACGACAACAATCCCAAATGGCTCAACAAACAGCGATGTTACGCTATCGAAATCTATTTCAGACATGGCGCAAGCGTATTTGTTGACGAGGGCAAGTGGTACAAGTAGCATTGCTGGCGGTAACGACCACATGGTAGCTGGCGAGATTACGAATGCGTCGACACTGACCTTTACGCGCGGCGCCTCACCCAATGCGCAAACACATATTAGCTATTCGCTGGTTGAGTGTTTTTTGAATGAATTTAGTGTTCAGCGCGGCGTGACAACAATTGCATCTGGCGCGAATTCTAATACAGCTTCGATCAGCAGTGTAGACGTCGATAAGTCGATGGTGATTGTTTCTAGCTATGATGACGAGAATGCTGCAAACCAGCAAACGGGTCTGGCGACCGGTGAGCTACAGGACAGTTCGACCGTGTTGCTGCGCCGTCACAGTTCGCCAAGCGTAATCGACACGATTGCTTGGCAAGTTGTGACATTTTCCGACTTGTCAGGTGCAAGTGTTCAGACTGGCGAAACAATGCTCGGGTCTAGCGTCGTTTCGCAAACAGCAGGGATTAGCTCAGTCGATACTGGTCATTCGTTTCTTTACTGTACGTATGATGCCGACAGTAACGGTCTGCGGCAAACGGCAGTAGGTTGTGATCTGACAGATGCGACAACGCTCACGTTTAGTCGTTATGGGACTGGCTCATATAACAACCGTATTCGCTGGTATGTTGTAACATTTCCGGTAAGTGGCGTTACGGTTCATCGCGGTTCCGTAACTGACGATGGCGGCTCTTCAGATAATGCGCGCTACGATATAGATATTACGCTTCCGACTGCTGTTGATTCGGTAACGAAAGCATATCCATTTATCACAAATACTACGAGGGGGACTGGGACGGCATTTCCGCGGAATTCATGGATTTATGAATTGACAAACACAAATACCCTACAGACTTCATATTGGCGTGGTAGCATCTATGGATCTGGTACACATTATTGGCAGGTCGTTGAGTTTGCTTCGATTGAGGCGGAGGTTGGTGATCCGCTCGCGAATGAAAATACTCCCGCGACGCTGCGGTCGGCAAGCAGGCCTTTTCGCCTGCGTATGTTGCTTGGTGTAAGCGACGCGACGGTCGGACAAAATACCTCGTTCAAGCTGCAATATGCGCCGCTGAGCGGCACATGTTCAGCCAGTACGTATAGCGACATCAGTGCGAGTAGTACAATTGCGTACCGCGACTTTAATGAACTAAACGATGGTTCGCCACTAGTCGCAAATACCAATGACCCTGTTGATGGCACCAATATCACAGAAACGCAAACCTACGTTGCCTCAAACAACTTTCGAAATTCGGAATCAATATTGTCGCCAGGGGAAGACGGCGAGTGGGACTTTTCTTTGGTCGATAATGGAGCGCCTGCTAACTCTTCCTACTGTTTTCGTGCGGTATATGCAGATGGCACCCCTCTGAATACGTACTCGCACTATCCGCAGATTACGACTTCAGACGGAGTATTTAACGTAGAAATTGTTGATGACGTCGGTCAGGCTGTGAGCGATCCGGACGTGGCGCTAGGTACAGGGGTGATGAAGTTTGCCTGCGACCAAACTTCGGGAACGCTTGGTACGCCAACGCAAAGCATGCGGGTGACAAATCGCAGTGCGGGTGTGTTATGGACGCTCAGTATGGCGGCAACATCTGGGAGTACTGGCTCTTGGACGGACGGAACGCACAGTTTTGATTTTAACGATCCCGGAGATGCTCAGCCGGGCTGTTCGGATGGAACAGACAGTGATACATACTCAGGTATGCTGAGTGTCGGTTTTGCTACGGCGACGATTTCGGCAGGTGCGGGCTGTACGACAGATGGCGTCTCGCTTGGCACATCCGCTGCATTTCATCAGGATATTGCAGACGACATCACGCTCGCGAGAGCAGGAGGGAGCGCCGCAAACGGCTGTTATTGGGATATAGAGGGTATTGATCTTTCGCAGACTATACCAGCCGAGCAGCCCCCAGGTACATACGGTTTGGATATGACCATTACGCTAACGTCCAGCTGAATAAAGAAGGTTAAATTATTTATAAACAATATTGTTGACATAAGCAATTTTATTTGATAGTATAAGCATAATTCGAAAGGATAAGAGGGTTTCATCTGCTCGTGAGGGGCAGGCGAGGCCCTTTTCTTTTGAAGCAACATAATTTTTAGGAGGTGTTCCTATGGCTGGAACGAAAATCGGCGGCCAGGCGGCTGCTGCAACGAACAAGAAAAAGTATGGTTCAGATTTTTATGCAAAAATCGGTGCCAAAGGTGGAAAGAAAGGCAAAACTGGCGGTTTTGCAGCCGGCGAAGCTGGTCGTGAACGCGCTCGCGTGTACGGCGCAATCGGCGGTCGTATCTCTCGCCGCACAAAGAAGGCGTAAGAGAACGTAAAAGTTTACGAAACAACGGCTTAGATAAACAAAGAGTTAGGCTACGTGCCTAGCTCTTTTGTGTTGCCGAATATGAAGACTACTTCTTGCGGCGATACGGGCGACAGAGACGCGCACGAGTGACGTGCCACTCTGTGCCGCAATTGTGACAGCGGTAGGTTCGGTGATCTGTCTGTAATGATTGCTCAAAGCAGGTGGGGCAGGTGGCGCGTACGTGCAGCCAGTTTCGGTAGCTATCGAGGCAATCCTCGACGTAATTTTGGTCGAGCGGAGCATGATAGCGCGCTGCGAGTTCATGAGCTTTTTCCCACGCCGCTATCTCCATATGAAGCAACTGTACGTCGCTTTCGTAGTCGGTATGACCGGAGAGCGCATGACCGAGTTCGTGAAATATTGCCCACACACCGCGCACATCGCTAAGGCGCTCTTTTTCGTATGAGATATGCTGGTTTTCGGAACTCCAGGCAAAACGTGACGATGCTACGAAAGCTAGCGCCGGAAAATCCCGCTGTAGCTGTCGAAGCAGGGCGTCTGGCTTAGGTGTGGTGTTGGCGGGCATAGTCGTAGCATCCATAGACAACGGCTTCTTCGGGTCTTTTTGCGGCCAATATCGGTGGCATATGTAGCATAGGTGTTTCGTATGTCTTTAGATCGTCGGCGAGGATGTGTATGCGTTTACCGAGGTGGTGTCCAGCGCCGCCCCCTATGACGATAACTTCTGGATTTAATATGGCAATAAGCTCCAGTAGCCCTGGCGTCAGCTGGCGGGCGATTTCAGCCCAAGTTTTGTCATCATGTATCTCTGAAGCCATTTTGCCATACTTTTTCACTATGGCTTTACCAGAAGCAAAATCTTCCCACGGCATGAGCTTGTCGTTGTGAGCTAGTAGCATAGAACGTCCGCCGCCGTCGCCGATGTTTGGATCGATTCGTCCATTTACGGTAAGACCAATGCCTATACCGGTGCTTACGGTGACATACAGAACGCGTTTGTATTGGTCTTTGAGCAGCATGGCTTCGCTGAGTCCAGCGAGCTTGGCGTCGTTTTCGACGTGCATGGGGCAGTGTGTGATGCGTTCGATGTCCCTCAGGATATGAATATTTTGCCAGTTTGCTTTGTTGCCGAGCCGTAAAATGATGCCGCGCTTTCGATCGACCACCCCGGGTACAGCGACTGCTCCAGCGCGCCAATCATCGGTAGTAAAGCTCTCCACAGCTTCGCGAAACCGCGGCAAAAAATCTTCGTATACATCGGGAGTTGGGAACTTGACGGATTCATCGATGACGCCATCGTCCGTAAGGCTTGCCACCAAAGTCTTTGTTCCGCCGATATCAATACAGATGTACACCGATGAACCCTCCACGCTTTTTGCTTTACTCTTACGTATGCGTTTAGTGTACCATGCGGCTGGACGCAAAGTCATGAATGACTGGTGTATAGTTTTTTGTGTGAATTATGAAAGTCGAGTACTGTTGCAGCGCTGCCCAGAAGTCGTTCCAGTTGCTGCCTTAGGGGCGGCTGCGCTTATTACGGCTGCAATCTTGTGGAGGCGGCACCAAATTTGCTGTTCAAATGCGCCTGAACGAGAATAGGATAGTTTACACGCAAACCGCAAGGCTATGGCGCACTCTTTACCTCCAGAGTAAAAACAGATATAATGGAGGGTAATCTTACAGGTTGAGGTGGCTGTGAGCCTTGCTCGCTGTAGCCAAAATCCTGAAGAAATACATCTATAAAGGAGGCATAAACGTATATGCCAAAATCAACGACAAACGTAACAATGGACGATTTACTCGCCAGTTCGGAGCTTCAGCAGCTCGAGGCGGGTAGTGTCGTAGAGGGGACCATCAGTGCGGTGCGCAAGCATCAAGTATGGGTTGACCTAGGGCCGCGCGGTGTCGGGATCGTTATGCGCCGCGAAGTTGGTCATAACCAAGCACTCGAGGAAGGCGCACCAGTGACGGTGAGCGTCATTGACCCAGAAATGGAAGATGGCTACGCGCTCCTCAGTATGCGCCGTGCTGCGAAAGATCGCGGCTGGGACGAGCTCCAGCGAGTGTTTGAAGCTGGCGAGATCATAGAAGTGCAGGCTTACGATGCAAACCGCGGCGGTTTACTTGTAGAGCTCGAAGGTATTCGCGGTTTTCTACCAGTTTCGCAACTTGCGGCGGGGCATTATCCGCGCGTTAGCGGCGCCGACAAAGACGAAATACTGCAGAAGCTTAATGCGCTAACCAGCAAGCCGCTTCGCGTCAGGATTCTTGACGTTAGTCGCAAAGACAACAAGCTTATTTTCTCAGAGAAAGAAGCGGTTAAGGACGATATGCAGGCTCGGTTTGCTGAACTTAAGGTAGGCGACGAGGTGGAAGGTGTTGTTACCGGCGTGATAGATTTCGGCGCATTTATGAACGTAGACGGCATAGAGGGGCTGATACATATTAGCGAGATCAGCTGGGAGCGTGTGGAAAACCCTCGCGACTACGTGAAAGTTGGCGAAACGCTTAAGGCGAAAATTATCGCTATAGATAAAGATCGTCTTAGCCTCAGCCTTAAGCAAATGAGTGAAGATCCGTGGCTTAAGGAAGTCAAGGCATTTCAAAAGGGCGAAAAGGTTGAAGGAAAGATTACTCGTATCACGCCGTTTGGTGCGTTTGTGCAGTTAAGCCCGAGCGTGGAAGCGCTGGTGCATGTTAGCGAAATGGGTGATGACGATGGCGTTGACCCTGAGAAAATTTTCCAGCTCAACGAGAAGAAGCAGTTTAAAGTACTCGATATAGACACTGAAGCGCGTAAGATTTCACTCAGCCTGAAAGGGGCTAAGTAAACTGAGCGTTCGTTGTGTGTAGCTTTTTGGTGAACCTCGGGGGTAGCCGCCAAAAAAATGAACCCTCTACCATAAACTAACCAGCAAAGGAGCAGACTCGTGGCAGCAACCATACAGGTCCCAGACAGTATCACCGTCGGCGAACTTGCTGAAGTGTTACAGTTGTCTGCGACGCGGCTTATTGGTGAATTGTTTAAAAATGGCATAGTTGCAACCATAAATGAACGGCTCGATTTTGACACGGCACAAATCATTGTGGGCGAACTGGGCCTTGACGTGGAGCTGACGCGTAAAACGACCGAGACGGAGTTTCAGCCGCGCAAAAAGCCTGTTTTGAGTGAAAAATCAATCAACCGACCGCCAGTTGTTGCGGTTATGGGGCATGTTGACCACGGAAAAACTAGCTTGCTCGATGCAATTCGAGGCGCTCAAGTGGCGCATGGCGAGGCGGGTGGTATTACCCAGCATATCTCTGCATATCAAATCGAGCACAATAAGCGCGCAATAACGTTTTTGGATACGCCTGGGCACGAGGCGTTTGCAGCTATTCGCCAGCACGGAGCTGACCTGACAGATATTGTTATTATAGTGGTAGCAGCCGATGACGGTGTCAAACCGCAAACCATAGAGGCAATTCGTTACGCAAAAAATGCTGGTACAAAAATAGTCGTGGCTATAAACAAAATGGACAAGGAAGGCGCAAACCCTGGACTGGTTATGGGGCAGCTAGCCGAGCAGGGAGTAGTGGCCGATGACAAAGCTTGGGGCGGGGATGTTCCTATGGTGGAAGTGAGTGCTAAGTCAGGCGACGGACTTCCAGCTCTACTCGACACTATTCTTCTGGTGGCGGATATCAACGAGCTCAAGGCCGATCCGACTGTTCCAGCGCGCGGACTTATCATTGAGGCGCACGTCGAGCATGGCCGCGGTCCAATTGCACACGCGCTTGTTGAGGAGGGGATCTTACGCGCGGGGCAGTTTATTGTGGCAGGCGGTGCCTATGCGAAGGTGCGTAGCCTTGAGTCGACAGACGGAAAAGCTATTACATCGGCTGGGGCGTCTTGTCCGGTCGTGATAAGCGGTTTTAAATCATTACCTGAGTTTGGTGATCAGTTTGCAGTCGTAGCTCGTGAACGAGATGCCCGCGAACAAGCCGCTGCGACAGCCGCAGAGCGCGCTCAGGGAGCGAATCGTAGCGATATGAGTGGTAGCGAGCTTTTACGTATTATGAGCCGTAGCGATAAGCTACAGGAGTTACCAGTTATCATCAAGGCTGATGTGCAGGGTTCGCTTACCTCGGTAGCTGATAGCCTCAAGAGTATTGGTACGGACGAAGTTGCTGTGCGCGTTGCAAGCTCTGGCGTGGGCGCCGTGAACGACAATGACGTCCACTTGGCACGGAGCGCTGGGGCAACCATATATGGTTTTAATACAACCGTAGCGAACAACATAAAACGCCTTGCCAATCGCGATAAGGTTTCGATACGTCTTTATAGCGTTATATATGAGTTGCTCGATGACGCAAAACGTGAACTCAGTAAACTTCTCGCGCCAGAGGTTACCGAGAGAGAAATAGGGACTTTGGAAGTGAAGGGAGTTTTCAAGACAACCAAAACTGAAGTCATTTGCGGCGGTGAAGTGCAGAGCGGTAAGCTCACGGTGCCTGCGTCGGTGCGGGTGAAACGAGGTAAGGAGCAGATTGGCGCTGCGGAACTGAAAGGTCTCAAACGTGGACCAAATCCAGCAAACGATCTCGTAGAGGGTGAGCTGGGCGGTCTTGATCTTGAAACGACGTCACGCTTGGAACTACAACTCGGAGACATGCTTGAGTTTTACGTTGTTGAAACAAAGGAAAGGGCGTTATAATACACGTATGTTAAAACTCGACAATAACCTTTTAGCGGAACTTGGGCTGGGTGACCTACCAGAAGATCAAAAGAAGGCCATGCTGCAGCACATATATGAAACACTTGAAAGAAATGTCGGCATACAGCTTGCGAACCAAATGTCAGACAAGCAGCTTGAGGAGTTTGAGCGCTTTATTGAGGCTGGCGGCGACCAAGACCAAGCGCAAGCATTGCGATGGTTAGAGACGAACCTACCTAACTACAAGCAGGTGGTTAACGAAGTTTTTGAAGCGCTAAAGACCGAAATAAAAAGCATGGCGCCACAGCTTTTGGCTAGCGCGCCTTCTCAGGCGTCTACTGCTCAGTCTCCGGCCGCCGCGCAAACCGTTGCGCAGCCATATCAACAGCCGCAGGTTGCTCAGGTGCCTCAGCAGCAACCTCAGCCGACGGCAGCGCAGGACTCAGCAAGTTATACTGTCGTAGAGCCGACCGAACAAGAGCAGAAGGAAATTAAACTTCACGTAGACCATGGCTACAAAGATGTGGCGGTCGTAGTTGACGCCGCCGGCAAGCGCTTGCTTCGCGCTCGTGGCCCTCTTGACGCAGAGCCTAGCTATAAACCTCTTTAGGTGCTATCAGTAAACCCCCGCACGTTAGTATTGTTATGCGGGGGTTTGAATTTTCATGATGGTGGAGTATGGCGGAGTCGAACCGCCGACCTCGGCAATGCGAATGCCGCGCTCTAGCCAGCTGAGCTAATACCCCCAGTGCATACAAGCATAGCTGGAAGGAAACTGGGTAGTCAAGCGGGGCTTATATATTGGTGCCGTAGCCGGCAAGAAAAGCGTGGGTCGGCATAGTATTTTTGCCAGCAGGCTTGAGCTCATCGATGACAAGGATACCGTCGGCCGTCTGAAGGCATAATTGCTTGTTGGCGACAAATATTGATTTTTTGTCTACGTTTTCTAATCTGTTTTTAGAAACATGAGCGGCGATAATGGCAACTTCTTTACCAGCTATAATCGTGCGGCTTCCAGGCCATCCAAGGTATGCGCGGATCTCGCGCTCTAGCCGTATGGCCGATTTCGAGAGATCTATTTCGCTGTCTTTTTTTGTGAGTAGTGCGTCATAGGTTGCGTCTGCCTCATCCTGCGGTCGGCTAACTATTTCGCCGCTAACGATTCTTGGGATAAGTGTGACGAGCATCTCGCTACCGAGCTCGAGTAGCTCACTGGCAAGCGCTTGTTTTGATTCGTTGCCCAGTAGTTCGACTTCGCTGTAGGCGTAAACATTGCCAGCATCCATGCGTTTTTCGAGTTGCATGAGCGATACGCCGGTTTTTTGTTCGCCAGCAAGAATCGTTGATTCTATGGGGGTAGACCCACGATGGCGTGGGAGTAATGAGGGGTGTATGTTTACTATTCCACCAGGAAAGATGTCGATAATTTCTTGAGGAATGATTTTGCCGTAAGCAACTAAAACGCCAATATCTGCTCGCATCGCCTGCAACTCATCGAGTATATCGCTCGGACGCTCGGGCGTAAGTAATGGTATTTCATGGCGGGCAGCCAGGTCGGCTATTTCAAGCTTCCGTTGCTTTCGGGACGCCCCAGTTTCGTGCTGCTGCGTTACGACTGCTGCTATCTCATGCCCCGCATCAATCAGTTTTTGGAGCGTGGGGCATGAGGTGAAAACAGAGGTCGCAATCCGTTCATTTCCGAAGAAAACAAGTTTAATCCCAGAGGTCGGGGTTGTTTTTGATGTCTTGCTCATAGTTTTTTGCTTCCAGCTTCCCTTCGTTAGTCAGGGTAAAAAATGCGTTCGGGTCGTCTTTTATGTGGTCAATGAACACGATACCGTTGGTGTGGTCGATTTCGTGCTGAAATACGCGCGCCAAGAAACCTTCTGCAGTAAGGCGAATTTCTTTACCATTTTTGTTCAGAGCCTTGACGCGTACTTTGCTATGTCGCGGCACAAGACCGTATACATTTTTTATGCTGAGACAGCCCTCGTAATCAGAGACGATCTCGCCCTCGTATTTCGTGATTTTTGGATTGATGAACACCTGAAAGGTTCGATCGCTTTTGTTTTCGAAATTATTCCGGATAATGACTACGCGCCACAGCTCGTCTATCTGTACAGCAGCGAGCGCGACGCCGACTTCGTGTGCTCGGCCGTCTTCCCACGCTAGGGTTGCTTGCTCCATGTCGGCTATTAGCTGTTTAACTGCTTCGCCGACAAAACCAACTTGTTTACTTCGCTGCCGTAAATCCGCGTGCGGCAGGGTGATTAACTGTCTGTTCATGTGTCTTAGTATACCTTTTGAGGGGTTAAATGAACAACTGTGGGGCTGCGCAAGTCGTAAGTGGCTCACGGTCTCTTGAATCTGCTGGTTTGCTGGCCTATAAACGACGTATAACTCTCGTCAGAGCAGATGTACGGGGTCGAGGTCATGCGACCAGCCGCTTGGTAGATCTCGGGCTATGGCGGCTAACGGTTCACGAGAAGACGCTTTCGCAATTATTTGCCATTTGTATTTGCCGCTTTCGCGCGGGTGAAATGCTGGCGATGGGCCTTCGACGATAACTTCGGGGAAAGTTGTCTGTATGCGGTGCAACATATGTGCTGCGCTTTTTTCTGCTGCTGCATTGCTAGCTCGCAAACAACTGAGCTTGAGCATGTATACAAAGGGCGGAAAACGAAATGTGCGTCGCTCAGTTAACTCGTTTGCATAAAAGCTTGCCCAATCTTTCTCAAGAGCTGCTCGAATGACCGCATGACTAGGGTTGTAAGTTTGAATAATGCTGGTGCTGTCGCGGTGCCCGCGATTGGCGCGTCCGGTGATTTGCGTGAGAAGCTGGAACGTTCGTTCGGCGGCGGTGTAATCGGGTATAAGTAGGCTGGCGTCGGCATTGAGCACCCCGACAACAGCAAGTCTGGGGAGATCAAGTCCTTTTGTAATCATCTGCGTGCCGATGATGATGTCGGTGTCGCCGGCCTTGAGGCGTTCAAGCTGTTTTTCTAATTGTTCCGCTTTGGCGGTGTCGGTGTCGAAGCGGTTTATGCGGGACTCTGGAAATAGGCGCGCTACCTCTTGAACCACTGCTTTTGTTCCGATGGTTTTGAGGATTATGTCGGCTTCGTTGCAGTCGGGGCAAGCGGCTGGCAATGGCCGAGTTCGTCCGCAAACGTGGCAGCGCATGATATGTGTGTCGCCGTGATAGGTGAAACTCAGGTCGCAGTATTCACATAACGCCCGCCATCCGCACGTTGCGCACAGCACCGCTCCAGCTGTGCCTCGGCGGTTGAGAAAGAGTAGAGTTTGTTCGTCACGCTCCAAAGCGTACTGCATAGCAGTGATGAGTGGAGTCGAAAGAATAGGACTTCGACTTAGCTGGCTGCGATCGCGGAGATCAACGATGGTTGTTTGTGGCGTGGATTGATTACGCCTGGCGAGTTCGCGAAGTGCTATGATGGGTTTGTTTTTTGCTTTAGCGATGTAGTATTCTTCGACGCTTGGGGTGGCTGATCCGCTGACGAGGCAAGCACGGTGCAGTTGGGCTAGTTTTGCTGCAACCCGTTCGGTGCGCATACGCGGGGCTGATTCGTTTTTGTACGCCTGATCGTGAGATTCGTCTAGGACAATGAGTCCCAGGTCTTGCGCTGGAGCAAATAGTGCTGAACGTGGGCCGATAATAATGATTGGTTCTGTTGTACGCCGTATTTCATACCAAGCATCGCGGCGCTGTGCATCCGTCTGGCGCGAGTGTATGACGTGTATCTTACCCGGAAAAGTGACTGCAAATACCTCAATAAGCTGTGCGGTGAGGCCGATCTCTGGCGTAAGGATGATGGCCGATCGCCCGCTTTTGAGTGCGCGTCGCGCAAGTTCTACGTACACCCTCGTTTTGCCGCTACCAGTAACGCCGTGGAGGAGATGGTAACCCGAAGATGTAATAGCACGGAGAGCAGCAGTTTGTTCTGTAGTGAGGGTTGGTGCTGTTTGTGACTTCGTATGATGGCTATTGGGTGAGCGCGTCGTTTGCCCTTCTTGTTTTTGTGCTGTGTTGTGCTTCGGGAAGGAAACTTTCGAGGGAAGGAATTGTCGAATGATTGTCCCGAACGGGGCGGGATAATAGGCGCGTAGCCAGTCAATGAGCTCAAGCGATTGGCTAGGAAGCGCTGGCGCTGGCGCGAGAGCGGTAATGGGTTTTGCGGTAAAACCTGGTTTTGGGACTTCACGTAAGACGATTCCAAGCACCGAACGATTGCGCAAAGCAATTCTTACAACAGAACCAGGCAGAAGGTTTGCTTCGAAAGAGTACGTTAGGGCGTGTTTGCCATGGTACTGCATATCTCCAACGAGTACTTCGTAATACCTCATATACAGCATTATAGTATACGGTGCTCTTGCTTCACGACGTTTTGGTACTGTCTTCGGGGCGAACGTATGAAAGACGATTTGTTTACGCATTCCATATGCTAGTCTTTAGAAAAAGTATTGAAATGCCCGCAAATCGTTGGTAGTATAGAAATACTACGTTGTCGTTCCGACAATAAAAGGCTTATAGTAAAGGTAAGGGTAATAATCATGCTAGACGTTTTCATCACCAGCCGAGTTCGCCGCAAGATCATCGTTATTTATGCTAAATACCCAGATTTCAAAACGCACGTGCGCGGCCTTGCGAAGCTCATTAAAGAAGATGCTGGCAATATTCAGCGCGAGCTAAAACGCCTCGAAAAAGCCGGATTTCTCATAAGTGAAAAGCAGGGTAATACGAAGATATACCACACCAATAAACAGTTCATTATATTTAAAGAACTTCAGAGTATTGTGCTCAAAAGCCAGCGCACCCAGCAAAAACGCCACGTCAGCTAATTTAACCATGCGCCGCGCCGCTTTTCTCTGTTTTTTGCTGTGTTTTCGGTGTGACTACTGTCTGTATATGTCAAAAAACTGACCGATTTTGCTAGTTTTGGATTTGCTCACTTGTTTCGCGGTGCCATCCCTGTTATACTCTTCCGGGTATGATAGAAGTAACGAAGAAAGACGGGAAAGAAAGCGCCGAAAATCTTGTGCGTCGGTTTAATCGCCGCGTGCAGCAGAGCGGGCTGGTCATTGCCGTCAAATCAGGTCAATATTTTGAAAAGCCGCTGAGTAAGCGCGAACGTCGAAGAAAAGCGATTATTCGCAACCAGCGGAAGGCTTTGAAGCTCAAAAAGATCAAACTTGGTCAGAGGTAGGAAGCTTAGATAATGTATGTTTTGGGCGATGAGCTCTGGCCCGCGCGCCGTGTCTCGGTGCAGTTTGTTTGTGGGCTGCGCTTATCGCCTCGGACTGCATTGCTTTCTGAGCTATCGCTGAAATATGGAGGTTGCAAGACATGTTAAAGCAACGGTTACAGGATGATATTAAAGCGGCCATGCTGTCTGGCGATGCGGAACGTTTGGAGTGCTTGCGCGGACTGAAAAGCGCTATTTTATATGCGGAAGTTGCCACTGGAAAGCGTCAAGATGGATTGCACGATGATGAAATCATTGCTCTCTTTGCGAAAGAAGCAAAAAAACGGCAGGAAAGCGCTGAGCTTTATGTACAGGGTGGTTCGCAGGAGCGGGCAGACAAAGAGCTGGCCGAGAAAGCAATCATAGAAGCGTATTTGCCAGCCCAACTGAGCGAGGAGGAGCTTGGTGCGATTATCGATGAAGTGATATCCCAAGTAAAACCAGAAGGCCTACAACAGATGGGTCAAGTTATTGGGCGCGTAAAATCGCAGGTTGGCAACACCGCAGATGGTAGTATGATAGCAAAGCTAGTAAAGGAGAAACTGCAAGCATGAAACGACAGGTAATGGCTTCTATATTTTTTGCCGTATCGGAGGAAGTACGATGATTTTATTGATGGGTCCAGCTGGTGCTGGGAAGAGTTTACAGGGGCACAAGCTTGCGGACGAGCATGGCTACGCGTATATATCGACAGGTGAGATCTTTCGTTTGTTTTTGACTGGCCATAGGCGTGCGGAGATGCTTGAGGGCAAACTTATGAGCGATCAAGAAACGATAGATATGATGGATAAGGTGTTCGACATCATCGACACGAGTGGCGAATTTATACTAGATGGTTTTCCGCGTACGTCAAACCAAGTAGCATGGCTCATGAAGCAAGTACAAGATAAACGATTCCCCGTGCCGGTTGTAGTTCATATGGATGTAAGCGAAAAAGAAACTCGTCGCCGACTTGCTTTGCGTGGTCGTCCGGATGATACATCAGAATCCATTACCGAACGATATCGTCTGTATGCCGAAAAAACACATCCTATTTTGAACCAGTTACGCGAGAGCGGTGTTGTTGTGTATGACGTTAATGCCGACGGAACGCCGACACAAGTCTATAAAAACATTGTCGAAGCTTTAGGAGTGCCAGAAAAGTTTTAAACTAAACCTACGCGGGGTCAGTAGCTCTGTGCGGACTGAAAAGGGGTGCGTCGTTATGAAACCAAAGTCAGAGAGTGAAATAGTGGCAATACGTCGGAGCGGCCACATACTGGGGAGCGTACTTGAGAAAATTCGTCGAGAAGTACGGGCGGGCATGACGCCAAAAGACATTTCCGCGCTTGCTGCGGCCGAGAGCGAACGGCTTGGCGGTAAACCGGCTTTCAGGGGGTTCGAAGGGTATCCTGACATTATATGTATTTCCAACAACAACGAAGTACAGCACAGCATACCGAATGACGTGGCGTTTAAAAACGGGGATGTAGTGAATTTCGATTTTGGTATTGTGTATGACGGTATGATTACCGATTCGGGCGTGACGGTATGTATTGGCGGCAAGCCCGATGCTGATGCGGCTCGTCTCCTCAAGGGAACGGAAGAGGCTTTGTATGCTGCAATTGATGTTGTGCGCGATGGTGTTCGAGTCGGTGATGTATCTGCAACCATAGAGAAAGTGCTGCGCTCGTATAATCTTGGTATTGTACGCGAGCTGGTTGGTCACGGCGTGGGGCATGCGCTCCACGAACCGCCAGAAATTCCAAATTATGGTCGTGCCGGAACGGGTCCGATACTAAAAGCAGGTATGACGATAGCAATAGAGCCCATCACTACACTGGGCGATCACCGCATATTTAGTGCGCATGATGGTTGGACACTTTTGACGGTAGACGGTAGCCGTTCTGCTCAGTTTGAGCACACGCTTTTGGTCACCAAAGATGGTTGCGAAATATTGACCCAGGTGTAATTACGCGCATTACTTGCGAGCTTGGCTCACTGAACGGATGGTATAACGGCTTGTTGCAAATGTAGTCTGCGACCAGTAGGGATAGCTGGGCGTTTTTGCGTATGTACAGGCACCATTGTCTATAGTGCATTATCTAGGCTAGGATCATCACAAAAGTTGCGCTGGAGCAAACAATAGCGGTATACTGATGTCACTATGCGCGATAACCAAAATACACAACATTATATCGGCCTTGACATTGGTACATCTACGGTGCGATGCGTCATAGGTGCGCGTGATGCGAATGATCCAGCTGCGATATCGGTGATTGGTCATGGTAGTAGCGCAAACCAGGGTATGCGCAAAGGCGTCGTTATGCACGTAGATGAAACGGTCGAAGCGGTGGTTCAGGCAATTACTGAAGCAGAGCGGATTTCGGGTGTGCGAGTAGAGCATGCTACCGTGAATATCAACGGAACGCATGTAGCTGGTATGAACTCGCGCGGCACAATTGCCATCAGCGGTCCAAATCGGGAAATAACTCAAGAAGATCGAGATCGGGTGGAAGAAGCGGCGGCAATCGTGAAGCTACCGGCGAATCGTGAAATGCTGCAGGTTTTTGCTAAAAATTACCGGCTCGACGGGCAGGATAACCTAAAAGATCCGGTCGGTATGCATGGTGTGCGGCTTGAGGTGGATTGTCACATCATTACAGCGGCAACACCAAACGTCAGGAATCTTGAATTAGTGCTCGAAAAGGCGCAAGTTCATCCACAGCATCGTACCGTTTCCTCGCTGGCGGCCGCCGAGGCAGTGCTTGACCGTAAGCAGAAAGAAGCAGGTACCGTTGTGCTTGATATTGGTGCCGGCACAACGAATCTGGCCGTTATAGAAGACGGCGAGATCCAACACGTGGCCGTTATACCTATGGGGGGTACCCATATCACGAATGATCTAGCGATCGGCTTGAAAACTGACTTAGATGTGGCAGAGCAGGTTAAGCTCAAACATGTTCACATCGGTGATGCGACGGATAAAACCTACCGTATCATCGTAGACGGTGTTGGTTACACCTTTGAGCAGGCAGAAACAAACATGATCGTTGAGGCTCGGGTGGATGAGCTGTTTGAATATGTCGACAAAGAACTGCAAAAAATTCATCGCTCTCGCAAACTTCCAGGAGGCGTGGTGATTGTCGGCGGCAGCGCATTGCTTCCTGGTTTGGCAGAGTGTGCAAAGGAGCGTTTGCAGCTACCAGCGCGCATCGGAAGGATCCGTGGACTAGCGGGCCTGATTGATACGGTAGACGATCCTTCTTTTGCGACAGCAACTGGGCTTATGCTGCTTGACATCCTTCTCGCGCCGTATACAAACGATTATGTTACTTCCGCAGATGTGTTTGGGGGTGGTCTGCAATCAACACTCGGCAGGTTTGTGAAACGATTCAAGCGGTAAAAACTCTTTGCGCCTGTATATTTGGCGAGTTGGTCAGCGGCGAACACGTCAAATACTCAGTGTTATCTGGCGAGTACGCGAAAAGTATTCGGCAAAAAAAGGTTAATATTATTTTTGTGTCCAAGGATGGTTGAACTCCTATGATAGCTTCGTTATACTGTGGAGTGAACCTAAGTCGAGGGGACATACTATGGCACAGGCGGTTGATCCGGCAATTGAAACGTTCGCAAAAATCAAGGTAGTTGGTGTTGGTGGCGCAGGCGGCGCGGCCATAAACCGTATGATTGAGGCTGGTGTTGAGGGTGTTGAGTTTGTTGCTGTCAATACCGATGCCCAAGCGTTACACAACTCAAAAGCGAGTACAAAAATCCACATTGGCCGCGAAACAACGCGCGGGCTGGGTGCTGGAGCGGATCCGGCGGTGGGCGAACAGGCTGCTAGTGAGTCTCGAGAAGAAATTAGCGACGCGCTGAGGGGTGCCGACATGGTCTTCGTAACCATTGGCGCTGGTGGCGGTACGGGGAGTGGCGCGGGGCATATCGTCGCGAGTATTGCGAAAGATATGGGCGTGCTTGTCGTTGGCTTTGCGACGAAGCCGTTTGCGTTTGAGGGCGACAAGCGTCGCCGCAATGCCGATGTTGCCATAGAGAAGCTTCGAAGCGCCGTAGACACGCTTATTATTATTCCGAACGATCGCTTGCTTCAGACGATTGATCGCGCCACACCGCTTCTTGAGGCATTTAAAGTAGCTGATGACGTGTTGCGCCAAGGTGTGCAAGGTATATCAGATCTTATAACGGTGCACGGTCTTATTAACCTTGACTTCGCTGATGTCAAAGCAGTGATGAATGACGCTGGTTCTGCATTGATGGGAATTGGTCGGGCAAGCGGTGAAAACCGTGCTATCCAAGCGGCGCAACAAGCCATAGAATCGCCGCTGCTCGAGGTTTCTATAGATGGTGCTCGCGGCATCTTGTTCAATGTCATCGGCGGTCAAGATCTCTCTATGCATGAGATTAATACTGCGGCTGAGGCAATTACTGCTGCCGCTGATCCAGATGCCAATATCATCTTTGGGGCGACTATCAGTCCGGAGCTAGACGGCGAAATCATCATAACGGTTGTTGCAACAGGCTTCGATGCTTCGTATTTTGCAAATAGGCGGGCGGTGAGCGCTGCGACGTCATCGGACGATTCTGTGACAGACAATCAGCCCGCTGTAGGTCAGCCGATTGACTCGGTTGCCGAAACAACCGAAAAAGATATGGCCGAGATAGATATGTCCATCAAAGATGAAAACTCTAGACAGTCTGACGAGATGGCGGACTTTACCAACGAATCTCCCATGCCGAACATATGGGCAATGAAACACGACGACGATGTTCAGGTAGATGACGATAGCTCTGGAACGAGTACAAATGAGTTACAGGATAGGTCAGTTATTGCTGATCACGATGACGACGAACTTGAAAAGCCTTCGTTTTTACGCCGTCTGTCACGCCGTCGATCAAAAAATGATGTCAACTCTGAAGACATAGAGAAATAACAGATACAAAGCGCATCTCTCGTACTAAATAATACAGCATAATTGTGCTTTACCTTTCCCTATACATAGGGGTATGATGTGTATACAAAACGCTATATGTAGCAAGTGGAGGGGAACGGTTTCTGCCTGTAGCACATGCGCGCACATTGTAAAACAAGGGAGGACTGAGTATGAAATGCAGCCAATGTGCGAACGACGATACAAAAGTGATCGAAAGTCGCGACGTTGCAGAAGGGGAGTCAGTCCGCCGCCGCCGCGCATGCGCGGCATGCGGATATCGGTTCACGACGTACGAGCGAATAGAACGCCCACAGCTCATCATTGTTAAAAATGATGGTACTCGGCAGCTGTTCAATCGACAGAAGCTATTAGCTGGCCTTTTTCGCGCATGCGAAAAGACGTCGGTGACAAGTATGCAGCTTGAGAAGCTTGTCCAGAGCATAGAGCACGAACTGTATGCTTGTGCGGATAGCGAGGTGCCATCTGGTAAGATTGGCGAAATGGTGATGGATCGGTTGAGTAAACTCGACGAAGTTGCTTACGTGCGCTTTGCGAGTGTGTATCGTCGCTTTACTGATATTGCGAGCTTTGAAAAAGAACTGTCGCACATTCGCCGGCAGAAAAAAGCGACGACGTAGGCGTACTGACTCCAAAAACAAAAGCCAGACAGTTAAAAACGAAAGCATAAAACCATACGATGCATAAGCTATACAGATATGCGTCAGGAGAAAGTGAGAATATAGACCATGAGCCAAACAACTGATAGTACTGTGAAACGGTTATTTACCGCACCGCGTACAAAAGCGTATGATGCAATCGCTTGGGCGCAGCGTGACGCTGAGTTAAAAAACCCTTTTACGGGCGAAGTAGTATTTGCGCAAAAGAATATAGAGATTCCAGAAGCTTGGTCGCTCAATGCCCTCAATATTGTGGCACAGAAATACTTTAGCGGTACGCCTGGCACAAAAGAGCGAGAGACGTCGGTGAAACAGCTGATAAACCGTGTGGTTGATACAATTGTGCGCCACGGTAAGCAAGAAGGTTATTTCGACTCATCAGTAGATGCCGAGACGTTTCGCGAGGAGCTTAAATACGTGCTTGCCACGCAGCGGGCGGCTTTCAATAGCCCAGTGTGGTTTAATATTGGCGCGTCTGAGCGAGCGCAGCAATCAAGTGCTTGTTTTATTCTTGGTGTTGAAGATACCATGCCAGCGATACTACAGTGGTACACCGATGAAGGCATGATATTTAAGGGCGGTTCAGGGAGCGGCGTGAACATTAGCCCAATTCGTAGCTCTGTCGAGTCGCTCGGGAAGAGTGCTGGAACTGCGAGTGGACCTTTGAGCTTTATGCGTGGCGCAGACGCGTCTGCTGGTGCAATAAAATCTGGCGGCAAAACACGTCGAGCGGCCAAAATGGTGATTCTGAATGTTGATCACCCCGATATTGAAGAGTTTATTTGGTGTAAATCTATAGAGGAAGACAAGGCTCGCGTGCTGCAGGAAGCTGGGTTTGATATGAGCCTCGATGGTAAGGACATCTTCAGTGTTCAGTACCAGAATGCTAATAACTCCGTGCGAGTCACCGATGACTTTATGAAAGCTGTCGAGGCCGATGCAGACTGGGATCTCAAAGCAGTAAGCACGGGCAAGACTGTCCGCACAGTAAAAGCTCGTCATCTGTACAGGCAGTTCGCGGAAGCGGCTTGGCGTTGCGCTGACCCAGGTATGCAGTTTGATACTACCATCAACCATTGGCACACGACGCCAAATGCGGGTCGTATAAACGGCTCTAATCCATGTAGTGAATATATGCACCTCGACAACTCTGCCTGTAACTTGGCAAGTATAAATCTGCTGCATTACTTGAATGACGATTTCAGTTTTGATATTGAGAGCTTCAAACACACGGTTGAGTTAATGTTTACTGCGCAGGAAATATTGGTCGGGTATAGTTCGTATCCAACAGAGCGGATCGCAAAGAATGCGCGTGCATATCGTGCTTTGGGTATAGGCTATGCAAACCTCGGTGCGCTTTTGATGGCGCAAGGCCTGCCCTATGATAGCGATGAGGGTAGGGCTCAAGCGGCAGCTATCACTGCCATTTTGACTGGTCATAGCTATGCGACGAGCGCGCGTCTTGCTCGAAAGGTAGGACCGTTTGCTGGATTCCATAAAGACAGAGAGAACATGCTGAATGTGCTGCGGATGCACCGTGAAGCAGTGAATCATATTGACCCTGGTATGGTTGCGGAAGATTTGCTCGATGCTGCCGTCGCTGCGTGGGACGAAGCTGTTGAGTTTGGTGAGCTATATGGTGTGCGCAATAGTCAAGCGAGTGTACTCGCGCCAACTGGCACGATTGGACTGATGATGGATTGCGACACCACTGGTATAGAGCCAGATCTTGGCCTGGTGAAGGTGAAGAAGCTCGTTGGGGGCGGTACGATGAATATTGTTAATCAGACTGTTCCGCGTGCACTAACTGCACTTGGCTACACTCGCGAGCAGGTAAACGACATCGTGGCTTATATAGATGCCGAAAAAACTATTGTCGGCGCTCCGCATCTAAATAAAGGGCACGAAGCAGTTTTCGCTTGCTCCATGGGGGATAATTCTATTCACTACCTCGGCCACGTTAAGATGATGGCTGCCGTACAGCCGTTCTTGTCTGGGGCTATCAGTAAAACCGTAAATATGCCAGAGTCTGCAACGGTTGAAGACGTCGAACAGCTTCATATTGATTCTTGGAAGATGGGCTTGAAAGCGGTCGCTATCTACCGAAATAACTGCAAAGTAGCGCAACCGCTGTCTATGGCTAAAAAAGACGGTGATGACGATGATGATGCCGAAGAAGCTCAGGCTGCCTCGGCTGACCTCTCCGAAGACGGGAAGATTGTCCTCAAGGGTGCGGTACGGCGCAAGTTGCCACGTATTCGCAATAGTCGTACCTATCGGTTTGTTGTTGCTGACTTGGAAGGTTTCTTCACGGTAGGCGAATATGCCGATGGTGCTCCAGGCGAGCTTTTCATTAGCGTTAGCCGACAGGGATCGACTTTGGCGGGACTCATGGATAGCTTTGCTATAAGCGTGAGTCATGGTTTGCAGTACGGTGTGCCACTCAAGAGTTATGTAAAAACACTACGCGGCACAAGCTTTGCTCCGTTTGGGATTACCGACGACCCAGATATACGTACGGCTACATCTGTAACTGACTACATTGTCCGGCGTCTCGCGCTTGATTATCTGAGCTTCGATGACAGGCTTGAGCTCGGTTTAGCAAGTTTTGAGGATTTGCCAGACGAACAGACAACGTTGCTCGAGGAAGACGAGACGGCTTCAAAGGAGCGTACCAATCAGGATGCTACAAGACAAGCTGAGCTGAACGAGAGCGTTTCTGAAACTCAACCGATGGCGCCAGCGGCAAAGTCTGAATCGACCGCGTCTCCGAAGGTGGTGAATGATTCAACTGCGCCATTGTGCTACAACTGCGGTAATCAGACGCAGCGTTCAGGAAGCTGCTATGTATGCACGAGCTGCGGTTCTACGACGGGCTGCTCGTAGTCGTCGCTTGTAGACGGAGATGGACCTTCCGCTACCGCTGGCTTGCGTAGGAAGGTTTTGAAAAGAAGGGCTTGTCCCTTCTTTTTCTATAGTGCTACACTGACTTCATGAAAACGATTGTGCTATACAGGCCAAGGTCTGAACACGCTCGGAAAGTCGAAGCATTTCTGCGTGATTTGCAAAAGCAACACGATGTTGATAAGTCCAGCTTGCGCATATTGGATGTTGATAGCAAAGAAGGCGTAGAGGTGGCAAGAATATACGACGTCATGCTGATGCCGGCTATCATAGTGACTAGTAACGATGGTGGGTATGTGTGCAGTTGGGCTGGCGAAGAATTGCCGCTTATGCGTGACGTAGCAGCTTATGCTCAACGGTAGGGCGTTTGGGTGGCTCCAGTGGTCCTATAACCTTAGAGTGTTATAGATTCGACGCTCAGCTTGAGACTGGGCGCGGTGTATTCTTGCCGCAAACTTTTGCTCTCAAACATGATTTTCATAACAAATACATCGCAATCGCGACATATTTGTTATGAAAATGGGTGAAATGACTAGTGCGAACAGCGCCTGGAAGAGACGTCGCTGAATACTGGTTTTGGTTGGTTGGGTCTGACAAAAAGTATCTAAGTTCGTCATAGCCGCTTACATAGTTCGAGTGACAATGCTCACATTGCGCGCTTTAACCATACTTTACAGACAGAAGGCATTGGGCACTACTGGAATACGAAACAGAGCATGCAAACGCAGCAAGCTAGACTAGGCGCCTACCTTTTTACTGCAACTATCAGCGTGTACGCTTGGGATTACTGATGCGGACACCGAGAGATGTTGCAGAGGCGTTGAGCCGTTTACGATTTAGCTTCTTTTAGGTATGCTCAAAAATATTCAAAAGTGTTACAATTATTTCAAGACGTTTGAGCGGTTATCAGCCGCGAGTTGCCGGAAGAAAGGTTTTCCCGCGAGGAAACTGAGTAGAACTGGACGTTTCGACTAACGACAAAGTCAAAAGTAAGCGCTAAAAGAAATCACTTCTTTTGGAATCGAGATGGTACCGTCCGTGAAAACGGATTCTCGAGCTCAAGAGAGGTGATTTTTGTTTTTACGAAAGGAAATAAAATGCCAGTACTAACCACTAAAGACGAACTTATCAAAGACATCGAGACGACGTACAAAAAGCTGCGTCCGGAGTTTGATATTGATGAGAAATTAGCACTCGAAGAAACTATGGAGGGCCAAATCAAGGGCACTACCATGTCGGTGCACAACCTCGTCAGCTACCTAAATGGCTGGGGGCAGCGAATGCTAGAGTGGGATGATTTTTATCAGAAAAATCATCAAATACCAGAAATCGGCACCAATTACGGCGAAATCGCCAAGAGTTTTTATGAAAAATACCAAGGCGTAGACTACCAAAAGCTTCTAGGCCAGTTCGACAAAACGGTCGAAGACGTTTTGAAAATGCTTGAGGGCAAAACCAACGACGAACTGTACGGCAACGTCTGGTACACAGCTTCGAGCGGTAGCGAATATAGTTTTGGCCGACTGGTCCAATTCAACACCTCATCGCCGTACAAAAACGCCCGAAACCGAATTCGCAAATGGAAGAAGGAGAAGAGCAGTACATGAAACACTGGCGAGATGAAGACGGCGAGGAGTTTCGTAACAGCGATGCGTGTTATGGGCGAGCGTACAACCCAAGTGGTGGCACGATCGACGCAGCGAAGATTTCGATACGCGGACGCTATCCTGAGAAAGGTTGGGTCTACAACGAGGAAGCCCATGAAATGGTGGTGGTTATACGCGGCAAAGGCTGGCTTGAAACACCAGATAGACGCGTCGCTCTTAACGTAGGTGATGTTGCATGTCTGGAATCGCAAGAGCGCTATCGCTTAGGTGGTGATTTAGATCTAATCGTTCCTTGCGGTCCGGCTTTCGATCCTAGCAAACATCATTGCGAGGAGGAGTGTTAGGTGCCAGAATCTAAGAAGCAATATCAAGAATACTTAGAGTTTGCTACATCACTGGCGCTAGAGGCTGGTGAAATTATGCATAAATATTTTGGAGCTGATTCAGGCCCTAGGTTCAAGCACGACAACTCCGTAGTCACCATAGCCGACGAAGAGATAAACGATTTAGTCATCAGGCGAGTCAAGCAAACCTATCCAGATCACGACATAAACGGTGAAGAAGCTAGCAATCAAAACGGATCAAAATACGTTTGGGTCTGCGATCCGATCGACGGCACAGCTAAATTTGCGGCTCAGGTGCCAGTTTCGGTTTTCTCGCTGGCGCTGGTTATAGACGGAAAGCCAGAAGTTGGCGTGATTTACGCACCATTTAATGACCATATGTATACGGCCGTCATCGGTCAGGGCGCGTTTATGAACGGCCGGCCGATTAAGGTTAATTCAAAGAAGCTAAGTGATAGGGCTGAATTAAATGTTGACTGGTGGGCTAGCAATGACCATGATGTCATAAAAGTAGTGCGCGAAATTGTATACAGCGAAGGCTCATATGCGACCTCTATCGGCAGTACGACTCACGCCTCAGCCTTGGTGGCGCGTGGTGAGTTTGTGGCCTCAGTTTTTCCAGGCACAAAAGGCAAAAATGTCGACATCGCGGCTGCTAAAGTTATTGTCGAGGAGGCTGGCGGTAAAGTCACAGACTTGTTCGGCAACGAACAGCGCTACGATCAAGATATAAGGGGCTCAATCTGTAGTAACGGTGTAGTACATGATGAAATAGTTAAATCAATGAAGGAGATGTTAGTGTGAAATTCAAATCAAACAGCCGTCGTCGGGCGTTAGAGTATGAAAAGGATTGGGTGGAGCGCTGGAAGGCCGATCGCACATTTGAAAAATCGGTCGAAAATCGCCCTCAGGAAAACAAATGGGTGTTTTATGACGGGCCGCCGTTTCTGACTGGCACGCCGCATCATGGCCACCTACTAGTCAGCGCCGTCAAAGACGCCATGGGGCGTTTCCATACCATGAAAGGCCAGCGCGTCGAGCGCACGTGGGGTTGGGATTGTCATGGGCTGCCGGCCGAAGTCTACGTCGAAAAAGAGCTCGGTATCAAAAACAAAAAAGAAATCGGCGACAAAATCAGCATTCCCGAATACGTCACAGCCTGCCGCCAATCGATGGTCAAAACTGGCACTGAGTGGGAAGACACGATCGAGCGCCTAGGCCGCTGGGTGGAGTTTCAGGGCGCCTACAAGACCATGGACAAAGAGTACATGGAATCCATCTGGTGGGCGTTTAAAGAGCTGTACGAAAAAGGCAAAATCTACGAAGGCGAAAAGATTCTAATCTACTGTACAAAAGACGCCACGCCGATCTCCAAATCGGAAGTAGCTATGGAGAATAGCTACCAAACCGACACCGACCCGAGCGTGTTTGTGTACTTTAAGCTGGTCGAAGAGTCTGAGGAGCCTAAAGATAAGTTTCAGATGGCGGTTGACGTAGTTGATGTCGAGAGCAAAGAATTTGCTCAACTCAAAAAAGATATGTACATCACTGATAGCTACGAAAAAACTCTGCGTGAACTAGCTGAAAAAGACCAAATGGTGCTAGTAGCTGCAAAAGTCGAGGATCGCTACGTTGGTCGAGCTGTTTTGCGCTATGACTGGACAGATGATGCGCAGCGCGACAACAACGGTGTGATTATCGAAGACGAATATCCAGGTTTACCGCAAGTGAATGCTTTGGAGGTTGACGAAAATTATCGACGCGGCGGCGTTGCTACTCGGCTTATGAAACGAGTTGAGCTGGAGGCTAAACGGCGTGGTTTTGAAAAAGTTGGACTAGGCGTAGAAGTTTCGAACCAGCCGGCTATGGATCTTTACGAAAGAGACGGCTATGAATATGTAGAGGTCGCTGGCAAAGATACTTATGATCTCTATTTTCCAAATCCAGACGGCTCAGGCGTTAAGCCTTATAAGCTGCGTCTAATGGTCAAGGAACTGTCTAAAGATGATAGTGAATATCTGCTAGCTTGGACGACGACGCCATGGACGTTGCCGGCCAATACGGCCGCTGCGGTCAACCCGAGCGAAGAGTATTCATTGATCGAGCACGGCGGCAAGAAATTTTATGTAGCGACCGAAGCGTTGGGGCGCGTCATGCAGGACGAAAAGCACCAGCCGCTGGAGTACAAAGTGCTAAAGACAATCAGTGGTGAAGGCCTGGTCGGCCGTAAATACGAGCCGCTATTTATCAATCACGGTCCCGAAGCGCATCGCGTGCTAGCGGCTGATTTCGTGACCACGGCCGATGGTACGGGTATTGTGCACCAGGCGCCAGCTTACGGCGAGGACGACTACGAGATCAGCAAAAAACACGGCATACCGATCGTCTCGTTGGTTGATGGCAACGGCAATTACACCGAAGGCCCGTGGGAGGGCGAAAACATTTGGGAGGTCAATAAAACCATCGCCAAAGAGTTGTCTTTGCCAAAAAACGAGCCAAAAGACGTCAATGTTGTCATCTTGCACGGTATTGAGGGTAAGGCTGGCGAGCATTGGCAGGGCTGGTTGAGCGAGCAGCTCAAGCAGCGTGGTTTCAACGTGATTATGCCGACTCTGCCGCAGGCTGACCATCCAGACCGGCAGGCGTGGTTGGACAAAGTCGGTGAGGCGACAAAAGGCTTAGACTTGTCAAAGACTATTTTTGTCGGTCATTCTCTGGGCGTCCCAGCGGCGCTGGACTTTATAGAGACGGCCGACGAGAGGGTTTTGGGCTTAGTCAGCGTCTCTGGCTTCTATGAGGTGTTGAACCTAGAGCTCAATGACTATTTCATGAAAGCCAAGCAAATTGACCTCAAGAACGCGTCAAAAAAACTGTTCAACGCAGCGGTTTACTACGGTGATAATGACCCGTATGTTGGTCAGGAGTATTTGCAGAATTTGGCTGATGGGCTGGGCGTACGGCCAGTCGTGTTGGCGGGCGCTGGACACATAAACGGCGCTAGCGGCTACACTGAGTTCGAGGCCCTGCTGAAGAAGGTCATCGCTATCTCGGGCACGGGTAGCTGGCGGGGCAAAGCGTTTCGGGTCGAACCAACTGGACGCCGCAGTCGCTCAAAGAAGGGCGTTTCCATAACATCATCGAGCAGGCGCCGGATTGGAATCTGAGCCGTGATCGCTACTGGGCGACGCCTATTCCGGTCTGGAAAGGCGAGACAGCCGATGGCGTGGAGGTTATAAAAGTATTTGGTAGCTACGACGAGTTCGAGCAGGCGACTGGCCAGAGGCTGGACGATTACCATTTGCCGCAGGTGATGGATATCGAGTTTGAGCATGACGGTGCGACGATGCGCCATATCGGCAAGGTGCTAGACTGTTGGTTTGAATCGGGTTCGATGCCGTTTGCGCAGTTCCACTATCCGTTCGAAAACAAAGACAAGTTTGAGAGCATGTTCCCGGCCGATTTCATCATCGAAGCCATCGATCAGACGCGCGGTTGGTTCTACAGCCTGATGGCGGTCAATGTCGGTTTGTTTGGCAAGGCGCCGTGGAAAAACCTCATTTGTACGGGGTTTATTAATGCGGCTGATGGCAAGAAAATGAGCAAAAAACTTAAAAACTATACCGATCCTATAAAGTTAATGGACGAAACGTCGGCTGATAGCTTTCGGTTTCTGCTGCTCGCTAGTCCGCTCACTACTGGGGAGAACTTTGCGCTTGCTGACCGTTATGTCGTTGAAGTGTCACGAAAACTCGCCATGATATGGAATATGTATGACTTTTTTACAATGTATGCAGCCGTAGACGGCTGGGAGTGGAAGGGTTCGCTCGACGATCCTCTAGAAGGGTTGGAGAACCCACTTGACCGTTGGGTGGTGTCACGTTTACATCAACTTCAGCAACATATTGAGCAGGGTGTTGACGCGTATGATTTGCAAAAGGCGCTTGAGCCTGTGCTGCCTTTCTTGGACGACGCTAGCAACTGGTACGTTCGTCGAAGCCGGAGACGCTTTTGGAAAAGTGAAGATGACTCAGATAAAAATGAGGCATATCGAACACTGCATTATGTTCTCGTGCGTTTAAGCATGCTTCTGGCGCCATTTACGCCGTTTTTGTCGGAAGAGCTGTACACGAAGTTGACCGGAGACGAGAGTGTTCATTTGCTTGATTGGCCTCAGTTGGGCGGAGTTGATGAAGCGGTGCTGCGCGATATGGCACAAACAAGACAAGTAATAGAGCAGGGGCTTGCAGCGCGTATGCGCACGTCTCCTGCTGAAGAGCAGATAAAAGTTCGTCAGCCGCTTTCCCAGCTTTCGTATAGCGGGAGGAAACTCGGTGCATATTACGAGGCTATTATTGCCGATGAAGTGAATGTAAAAAACGTTCATTTTATCGACGGAAAACAATTGGCCGCGGATGTTGACAAAAATATAACACCTGAATTACAGAGAGAGGGAATGGTACGAGAGGCAATTCGGGCCATTCAGAATGCGCGTAAGCAAGCTGGGCTAAATGTGGATGATCGCATAGTCCTGCACTTGCAAACGGCAAGCCAAGAACTGCAAAAAGCTCTCAAAGAACATGCGGCGAGCCTGCGGGCCGAAACGCTTACGCAGCAACTCGGGGCATTTGTAGACGGCATGTTTCGTGTAGAAACGAAAATTGATGGCTCGGACTTACTGATTGCACTTCAGAAGGCTTGAGGGACGCACGATTGGCAACCGGGCTTGTTTGCGGGCGACCCTTGCCGCTCTGCCGCAACGCGTTACGTAGCGAGGGTTTACAAACAGGGGTGAGTTTGGTATAGTTTTGTCGTAATAGTAAAAACTCTTTCTCAAAGAGTGGTAAGGAAGACGGAATGAAAAAAGCAGTAATTGCTACCGGCGGCAAACAATATGTCGTGGCCGAAGGTCAAACAATTTCCATCGAGCGACTGAAAGGTGACGATACAAAAGTCAGCTTTGATGCGTTGCTCGTTGTAGACGGCGAAAAAACAAATGTGGGGACGCCTCTTGTGAAAGGTGTTGTTGTAAAAGCGAGCGTTATTGACGCTGATGCTAAAGCGGACAAAGTGACAGCGATACGCTACAAAGCAAAAAAGCGCGTCCACACAGTGCGTGGACACCGACAGCGGTTGACTACGGTCAAAATAGATAGCATCGGGTAGTTTATAGGTAGTTCTTTTTGGTAGGTCATCTGCAACCGTTTTTTTGGTGCACCTTCAAGTACGTATGGCGAGGTATCGTCATACTGCGTAAGCCAGAAATGAACAAAATGTGTTCTCGACCTAAAGATGTGCGTCATCTATGTGGCCTAGATGATGTTCTCTGTGTTTGTGATTATTTGAACAGTGTGTTCGGTAGCTAAGAGATTGGTCGCGCTATATCTGCGAATAGCTTTTGTCAATTCGCCGTTTTTATTGAATAGAAGAGAAACGTATTCTGTCGATTTGGAAAGATCTTGTGGATAACTTTTCCGAGATAACTTTTTAGGTGTAAATAAAACTACAATATATAACCCTGACGAATAACTAAAAAGCTGTAAAACGTACAACTTTTAACAGGGGTAGATAAATGTTGTAGATAAAAAAACTACATAAAATATCTGTTATGTAATACTTTTTGGGTATATTTTTTTGCACAATTTTTTTTGATTTTTCTCTTGAAATACAGAATTGTTCTGAGGCATACTTTGGTGCAGGATAAGCAAAAACAAAAAAGCTCATCCAAACAAACAGTTGGTCTCTCGCCAAAAAACAGGGAAACCAATACAAAAACTATTAAAAAACCAATGACAAAACATAAACCTACTGTGCTGGCGTATTTTGCCCATGCTCCGAGCCTGACTGGCTTTAGGGGTTTTGTTGCGTCTGTCTTTGTTTTTTTCTTGCTCGTTGTGCTTTCTCTGACTCGCTTGGGTGCATATGTGGGGACATTTTTGGGGCAAGGTAGCGACGCTGTTTACGCTGCCACCTCTGATAATCTGAACTTCCAAGCTCGTTTGGAGACCAGCGCTGGAGCCATTGCTCCAGACGGCTACTACAATGTCGAATTTAAGCTGTACGATGCTAGCGCGAGTACGGGAAGTGGTCAAGGGTCTTGTGCGGGGGACACTGCTTGTTTGTGGGTAGAAACTCGCACTGGCGCAAATACGGTTAGGGTCGTGAATGGATATCTCACGGTAAATCTCGGTGACGTGACCAGTTTCCCTGCAGACATGCCTTGGGATCAGCAGCTGTACCTTACGATGAACGTGGGTGGAGCTGGCTCTCCGGTTTGGGACGGTGAAATGAATCCGCGCTTGAAACTGACGGCTGTACCATATGCTTTCAATGCTAAAACAGCGAGCAGCCTCACAACCAGCGATAGTGGTAATACGGCTACTCTTTCTATCGATGCTCCAACCAGCGGGGATCAAACTTTTGTGCTGCAAGATCAGGGCGCACCCGGTACATACAATGTTTTGACTGACGGTAATGCCGCTACTTTGTTGGCGGGAGATTTTATTCAAAACCAAAACACCGCTGCGCAAACGACAGCGGATTTTTGGATAGATGGAGCGGGGCGGGCAGATACTGCGCTTCAGGCGCCGTTGTTTGACACGGCAACGGCTGCGGCGCTCGGTATCGGGACAACCAATGCTTCGTCTATAACCATTGGCGGCGCAACAACAACGACAACTATTCAGGGGCCATTTGTT
The DNA here is from genome assembly GCA_002746885.1 of Candidatus Saccharimonadota bacterium. Classification (GTDB taxonomy): domain Bacteria; phylum Patescibacteriota; class Saccharimonadia; order Saccharimonadales; family UBA4665; genus JAGXIT01. The sequence continues at coordinate 29,855 of PDRS01000007.1, read as the reverse complement.
GCAAATGGCTCACAATTTACGAATAACGGCTCGACTGTTCTAACTGGCGTAGCGCTGAGTAACTTTACAGTGAACGGTCCTATCGGAGCTGCATCTTCGACGGTAGACGTAAGTACGACGTTTACTATACCGCAGACGACAGCCGGCAGGACGCTCAATCTGCCCGCTCCAACGACGGGAACGGTCGGGCGTTTGGCATATGTGTTAAACACTGGTAGCGTGGCCTTCACTATGCACGGTGTCAGTATACAGGCAAACAAAGCGCAGACGTATATATATGATGGGTCAGCCTGGACAGCGACCAACATCGATGGCGCTGGTAGTGGTGTGACTTTCGTGGGTACGCTTGATGCGCAAACAAAAAGCAGTGATGGAGCGGTCGTTTCGGGGAATGGTATATATTTACAAACAGCGGACAGTTCAAACCCTGGTCTTGTAAGCGCTGGTGTTCAGACGTTTGCTGGCGATAAGACGTTCTCGGGTCTCATTACGGGTAGCGCGGGCGCAGCTGTGTCGGGTGCGACCATTAGTCTTAATACCTCAAGTAATTTCGATACGAATATAAACACCGGCACAAGTACTGGTGCAGTTTCGATTGGAAACAGTGCGGCTGGAAATATAAGTTTGCAAAGCGGCAGTACGATTGGTGTAACGGGCGTAACTAATATAAACACCACTGGTTCTGCCACGACAACGATTGGTAATGCATCTGCCGTAAACAATTTGACAGGTACTAACGCAATATTGGGCGCAACAACTATTAACACGACAGGAACAGCAACGACGACTATCGGCTCTGCTACGTCCAATACGTCTATTCAAGGCTCCTTGACGGTCAATCCGCAAACCTCTACCAGTACCACATTGCTCTGTACGAATGGCGGCGTTGTGAGCACCTGTGACACGAGCATGCTTTCCCCGACGGCTGCAAACTTTATTCAGAACGGGACGACCCTGCAGGCTAGCTCCAACTTCTATATTTCTGGCGATGGTCGAGCGGACACCTCTTTCCTTGCTCCGTCCTTTGACCGTGCTACTGCCGGTACCTTACATATCGGGACGGGTGCTAATAGCACAGGCATTACTATTGGTTCGGCAAGTGCGACGAACATTGATCTTTATGGCGGAAGTGTCGTTGTGCACGAGGCGCTGAAGCTGCAGGATACTGTTTCGGGTGATGTCGCACTGCATATCAATTCGACTATAAATTCGTCTGATACATCAAGTGTAGTCGGTCTTCAGAACCAACCGCGCTTTAACCCTATGGGTGGCTCGCTTCTCAACCTCTATGGTTCCGTGAATGTTCCTACTATCACAGGAAGTGATTATACGATTGGCAATGTCCATGGTGGCTATAATCGATTTGATACAACAGCGGGCTACACCGGTCAGATTACTAATGGCTATGGCATGCGCATAGGTCAGCCAAACTTAGGAGGCACACCTACTGGAGGTGTTCCTAAAGTTACGAATTATTATGGTATCGAGGTAGAGGGTGTTTCGGGTAACGGTGGAAATACAAGCGGCACTGCTCGCAACTACGGCATGCGCGTGCGCGGAAGTAGTGCAGGAGCGGGCGCAGGTGGCACGGTCGTCAACTATGGTATTCGTATAGATCAGTCATCTGGCACGGGTGGCAATACCAGTAACTATGGTCTCTATCTCACTGGCAATGGTGCAAGCAGTGGTACGGGCGTAAACTATGCGATATATAATGATTCTAACGCGCCAAACTATATTCAGGGAAACACTTCTATCGGCACTGCGAGTAACCCAAATGGGTATGCTCTGAATGTTGCAAATGTCCTGGGGGTGAACACATCAAGTATTCAGCTGGGCTCTACGACCACGGATACAACAGCGATATTCCTCGGCCTTGATAGCTTCGAGAACGGTGTTGATGGTTCTGATCCAGCCGGCGGCTATAACGGCGCGATGTACTATAACACTAACCTTAACAAATTCCGTTGCTACGAAAACGGTGCCTGGACAGACTGTGTTGGCGTTACAGATCCCGCTGGCTTTATCCAGAACAGCACCACTCTGCAAGCTAGCTCTAACTTCTATATTTCTGGTACTGGTCGTACGGATACGGCATTCGTCACTCCGGCTATTCGGGCCGCCACCGATGGCACTGCCGCAATTACCATTCAAGACGCTGCTGGAACAGCAGACATTGTAACCGTAGATACGTCGAACAGTCGCGTCGGGATTGGTAGTGGTATCGCGGCGCCAACCGCTACGTTACAAGTAGCGGGCACGCTAGACTCTGCTGGTGGGGAAATTAATCTCAACGATAGCAGTAACTTTGCGGTGAACATTGGAACTGGCACAAGCACCGGCAATGTCACGGTTGGCAATGGCGCCAACACCACAAATATTGAAAGCGGAGCGATCAACATCGGAACCGTTGGCACTGGGACAACAACAATGGGTAATGCCACTGGTGACACGAGTATCACAGGCGGTAACTTAAGTCTGCAAGGTGCGTCGAGCGCTGTGCTCTCGACGGCAAGCACTAGTGGCGACACGGGGGCAATATTTATCCAGACTGGTGCATCATCGGCGGGTATGGCTGGTAATATTTTAATAGATGCAGGAGCAGGTACAGCTAGTTCAAGTTCAACAATCCTGAATGATACTTTCGAAGGCTGTAGTGTTGATGATATGGGTGACTGGTTTGGCGAGACAATCGCTGGGTTAAATGTCGGTGGGCTGGCTCATGGCGGTAGTTGTGTACTGGCGGTGACCGAAACGTCAGGAAACGGCGGCTTTTGGGGTGTGCAGGAAGCGTACAATGCCCTGTCTGTCATTGAAGGTCATCAGTATAGCTTCAGTGCTTGGGCTAGGGCGACGACGCTGCCGCAGACGATCAATGCGCAGGTTCATTGGAATGATGGCAGCGTTTCAGTATTTGGTAGCGCCCAAACGTCTACAAGCGGTTGGGTTGAGTTGTCTGGGTCGTTTATTGCTCCTGCTGGTGCTACAAATGCTTTTGTGAGTTTCCAGAATGGCGGTGGTGGCAACGGAAGCTCGGTTACGTACATAGACGATATTGTTGTTCAGACTGGACTTGGTGCGCCAGCAATTAATATCGGAACAACCAATGCAAAAACGATTGTGCTTGGTAATGCTGCGGCTACTACGATAGTTCGGGGCGCATTTACCGCTGCTGGCGGGGAAATCAATCTCAACGATAGCAGTAACTTTGCGGTGAACATTGGAACTGGCACAAGCACCGGCAATGTCACCATCGGAAGCGCCATCAATACAACGACATTTGGCTCTAATACGATTAACGTTGGCTCAGCTGCCGCTGACACGACCATCCAGGCGGCTGCTCAGACAAGCACGGATACTGCTGGTGCTGGGTTGACGATTCAGGGGTCGACAGGCAGCGGTACTGGTGCTGGTGGCAGTGTTACCATTCGCGGCGGTAATGGCGGTGCGACGAATGGTGACGGCGGAAATCTCATTCTGAGTGGCGGAAGCAGTAACGGAACTGGAACGCTGGGTCTTGTCACCTTAAATCCAACAGCATTTACAGGTACTTCGCAGAGCTGCGCAGCGGCAAACTGCAGCATTATTGCGGCAACCGTAGACACAAACAGTACCGTACTCATCAATAACACCTATGCTGGTGCGACGGTGAGCATGGCGGACCCGACAATAACTACCGCGGGGCGTATATTGTATGTGACTAACAGCGGCACGCAGGATATGATCCTTGCGGTCAACGGCGGTGGGCAGGGCAATACTATTGCACTGAAGCCAAATACGACAGCCACCATGTTCTGGAATGGTGTCGACTGGACGGCGGCGGGCGCGTCGAGTGCAACCGACCTACAAGCCGCATACAATAACACGCAGAGTACAGCTGGCGGTGCGGAAATTATCCTTGGGCCATCTGGCGGACAGACGGACGGTCTCACTATTCGGAACAATGGTGCGACTCCGATCACGGGCGCTCTGTTTGAGGTACAAAGTTCGATTGCAACCAATTTATTCTCGGTCAATAACAACACTACAGAATATGCTGTCAATGGTGGGGCTGAAGATAGTTCGTTTACGAATTGGACAAATTACAACGGCGGAGTCGCTGCTAAAACTACAACACCAAATACGTATGCAACGGGGGTAGCTGGTGTTGGTGTGACAACTTCTGGCGCAAACCAGGGTGCGAAAAACACGCTTGCTTCGGCACTTACTGCTGGGACATATGTTGTTTCATTTGCAGCAAAAACAACCTCTGGAACGAACACATTTAATGCATGGTTCAGTAGTAACGGTACTGCTCAGACGGCAACGTGCGATTCATCGCTTCCTGGCAGCGGCTATGCGATTTCGCAAGATTTTAGTGTGACAACGAGCTGGACGAAAGTATCGTGTTTCGTGACTGTGCCTGCTGGTGCGACGGCTAACAATGCGATTCTCATAGCTAATCAATCGAACACAAACTTCTATATTGATAACTTGAGTGTGATCTCGAACGCGGCAACGACCACGCCCGCAAATGTTCAGATCGGCGGCGGTGCTACCGGCGGTCAGCCGACGCTCTTTACGCTTGATCAATTTGCGGGACCTCCGATGACTACTGATAATCCAGCGTATTACGGCTCTATGTACTACGACACCACGAAGAACGCCATTCAATGCTATCAGGCTACTTCGGGCTGGGGCGCTTGTGGTAGTGCACCAGACGATATCATATCTATGACGCCTGAATATACGGGGGCGGTTCTCAATGGCTCTGGGGTGGGTACTATGACTGCTGACTTCTGCGCCAATCAACCCAGCGTGTTAACGGTTGGAACGCTTTGTTCAAGCGGCGAAGCTCGGAACTTCTACCGCTGGACCTCGCCTCAGGCAACAACACAATCATATAACGTGTATGTAACGTATCGGTTACCCTCGACGTTTAAATCATTTGCTGCGGGAACGATGAGTCTTACGGGCTTGATCGATAACACGTCAAATGCAGCTGTGCAGTACGCGGTATTTCGCAAAGCGCAAGCGGGCACCATTTCTGCCTGTAGCGCTGACACGGCGAACATCGGTACGGCTAACACGTGGACATCAATTTCTCCGACGACGGATATAGCTTCGAGTGACTGTGGCGCGAGCGGTCCGACTCCATTTGTGGCGGGCGACACTATGATTATTCGCATCACGGTTTCGGCTAACAGCAATGCGAACGCTTATGTCGAAAACTTAACATTCAGGTATAGCAATAAGTAAAACGGAGGGTATGACTATGATTAATGCGACAAAAAAACGACATAACAAGCCTGAGGAGCTCAAAAAAGCGAGGCGGGCACATGAAATTTGCGTTACAACACCGGCTCCAACGCTCGTTTCTGCCCGCGCGGGACCGGCAGAACAGTGGGGAGTTGCCCTCTTCGATTTTGTTTTCTCGAGTGCTCTGCATGCGGGGTACCCAACAACGAAATTGGTGATGATTCGGCAAAAAGTACCACGTAGCAACCTAATAAACACAAAAATCAAACAACCAGACCGTAAAACCAAAATCAAAAATATTAAGGGAACGTAATATGAAAAAGGAAAGAAAGAAGCAAGACGATCGTGTACTGAAGCGGTTGCCGCAAAATGAGCGGCGAAAGCAAGTGCGCCTGCGTCGACAAATTGTCAACGACGAATTCTTCGCGTTGGTATAGATAAAGCAGCGTCAAGAATCGCGAGATGCGGATTGTGATTCGTGCGAAAAAAACAAAAACAATGTGACGAAACCTAGGCACATCCCTAGGTTTCGTCGCTATTGTATTGAAAATGCGCCGAGAGAAAGGTATGCAAAAAGCAGCTGTGCACCAGTAATATTTATTTGGGCTGCTTTATGTAGGTTTGTTATTGAGTTTATGTAATTTGAGGGAGCGGTTATTTTTTCGGTATGACCGCAAGGGCAGGGTTATGGTGCCGCTCTTTTTTGGCGGAAAAGTAGGCATCGCTAGTTTTTGCATTTATTATGAGATTTTTGTGCTTGGCAGTTAACCGCCGAACCTGCTTTAATGGTTATGTATGAGCATAGCAGCACGTCGATTAGTCAGATCAAGTGGTGACAAGTTTATTCTTGGTGTCACCGTCCCGGAACCAAACGTCAATGTGGGGGTCTATCCGACCGTAGCACGTACCGCGTACACTGGTCCGACCACTATCACTACTCCAGGCACTGTGGTTGAAGATAAAGACATCACTCAATACATCACTGTCAATGCGCCAGACGTGACGTTTCGCAACTGTTATTTTTCTGCTGGAGGGGATTTAAATCATGGCGGTATGGTTGATTGTAAGACGGCAAACTGCAGTAATATACGATTTTACCGCTGTACATTTATACCATCGACGTGTAGTGATCGGCGCGACGCAGTGTATGGGCATGATTACACCATTGAACGTTGTCATATCGAGCATACGGTTGATGGACTGGCTGTTGTTAACCAGCATGCAGCAGCGGTTAACGTGAGAGTACTTGGTAACTGGATCGGTAATCTTTCGTGGTATGCCGATGATCGTGGTGCACATGCGGATGGTACGCACAACGACTGTATACAGATGCACTCTGGAACAGGTCTGGAAGTGGTAGGGAATGCGTTTTATGGTTACAAATACAACGTTCTCGGTACGCCCGCTTTAGATGGTTCGGCTGATAATCGGCACCCACAGGTTGGACAGATCATTCTCACGCAGACGGCAGCCTACTACCACGTGGGCGATATTCATGTACGTAATAATTTCATCTGGGGTGGCGCGAATTGTCTTAAGTATGCGTCGCGCTGTGCGATATCTGGGCATAATCATCGCTATGGCTACGACGTTGAAAACGTGAACAATATTTGGATGGATGACAATCAGCGAGATTATGGTTATACTTGGCACTTTTACCCAATTCGCACCGATGACGAAATGACAATAAATGGCATTGGTCCGTTTGCGACGAGCGGTGCAACATACGATGTACACGGTAACCACTGGTCGGCGACATCACCGGGTGTAACAGACCCAGCGCGCAAAGGCCAACCAGTGTTTATTCGTTGCGATGCGACGTAGGCGTGCACGCGACCTGATTACTTGGTTTGCCCCTGTCCTCTCGTGAATGTACAATCGCTGGTTTGGTGCGGAGTTTCGTGAGCGATAGGCAAAGGTGCGGAACTGCTTCTTTTCTTGTTGCGTGCAGAGATACTAAGCGAGCATTCTATGTAAGCACCATTTTTGGGCGTTCCGTTACCGCCGTTAATAGTTGATGGGGGACGGTGCCTGCGCGATCCGCGATGATTTCGATCGGTAGCGTCTTTCCCCAGCAGATGACTTCGTCTCCTGCAGCAACGTGCTGATCGACTGATACGGCGATCATATCCATGGAAACGCGTCCTGCCAGTTGATAGCGGCGTCCGCCGATGATAACTGGCGTGCCGTTTGGGATAAAACATAAATAACCATCGGCATAGCCAACTTCGCAAATGGCGATGTGACCAGGTGCAGGCATCTGATAGGTGCAGCCGTAGCCTATTTTTTCACCTGTAAGATACTTTTTTACCGACATGACACGTGTTTTTAGGGTCATTGCTGGTGCTAAACCATGATCGGTGCCGTGGTGATTTTCAAGCGGCGAAACACCATATAACGATATGCCGCAGCGTACATAACTACGATGTGCTTGGGGGTACGATAAGGTTCCCGCTGAGTTGCACAAACTTTGTTCGCAATCAGGGTAATTTTTGGCAAATTCATCAAAGGAAGAAATCTGTTTTTCGGTATACCCGCGGTCGGGCGAATCGGCGCTGGCAAAGTGAGTCATAATCACCGTTTGGTGTTGCGAGTACCTTGTCAATAGTTTTTGCATTGCCTGATCGGCGTCGTGAGCTTGAAAGCCTAGTCGTCCCATACCGGTATCTAATTTAAACCAAACGCGAGAAAAGGTATGTGGAAAAGCCAATAACCAAGTTAGCTGCTCGGGGGTTGCGATTACTAGTTCGAAATTGTTTGCAAAAGCCAGCTGTACATCACTGGGCTCAAAAGCACCTTCCAATAAGACGATCTGTTTTTTCGAGCCGGCTCTTCTGAGCGCAAGTGCTTCTTCTGCGCTGGCAACGGCAAATAGGCCGGCTTCGTCAAGCGCATCATAAACGGCGGTTGCTTCGTGGCCGTACGCATTAGCTTTTATGACGGCGATCATTTTCGATGCTGGCGCAATAGCAGATAAGGCCTTTATATTGTGACTTAAAGCCGTCTTGTCGATTAGTTTACTGGCTGCTCTCATGGAATTATCGCCTCTGATAGAATAATGATTATTGTAGATGAAAATCATGTGAGACGAAAGTACAGGGTGTAACCATAAGCTTTGGGACAAAAGACGCGTGCAAGCTGGCTTAGGGTGGAGAAATGTACAGAAAATGGTACACTGTAAAGCAGTAGCGGAAAGAGAGCGCCGCGGGCGTGAACGGGTAGATAGTGGAAGATAGAAAACAACAAATAAACCGGAACAAGGTTCAGGCTGGGGGTAAGATGACGCGTACTGTAACGCTGCAATTCCGGCTGTCTTTTTTCCGTGTCCTCTACCGTTGGTGGGGTCGCTTTGCTGCGCGCGTGCGAGTGTTCTGGAAGCAGTTCTGGCGCATGTTTAATCGCCTTGAGCGGATAGTTTTACTCAAGTTACCGAAGCCCATGGCAAAGCTTTTGTATCGCATGCGACCGAGGCGACGGGCGCATCCGCGGCTTGCTCGATTGGGGTGGGGATTTTTGGCCTTGCTTATGTTGAGTACTATTTTTATAGAAAGTACCAATATCCAGCGACAGGTTGACGTCTATGCACTGAGCTCTCGAGCGCAAGCCATCGTGCCGAAGCCGAGTAGTATTCGAGCAGAATCACTGAAATATAACGCAGCCGAACAAGAGTATGAATACAACAAAGGCTACTCGGGCGCGGGAAACATAGGTGGTGTGTCTCCTGGGCCGAAAATAAGCGCAACCGCAGGCTATTATTTACGCGAAAAAGGTATTCAAATCATTGACCCGTTTTCAAAAGTGGCTATGCGGTTTACTCCGTTGTTTTCAACTCGCGCGGCGCAGCAAAATCAAAACCAGCTGCTCTATCCGCTTGTTGGTCGTGATGCGGTCAAGATCTATACATTTGGCGGTTCGGGAGTAAAGGAAGATATTGTTCTCAATACACCGCAGGTTGACGATATGTCATTTCGGTATCGTCTTGAGTTCGAAAAGGGTATTCAAGCGCGCATGGAACACGACGGCAGCGTCGGTGTGTACGGCGTGAATCCAGCACTGCTGGGTAATGTAAGTACCGCAACCGAGGCGGACGCGAAACTACTTCAGGATGCGAGAGAATCGGGGAGTAAAACTGAACTACTATTCCGTATACCGAAGCCAGTTGTACGCGAGTCGGGTCGCAGCGGAGCAACCACTGTAAAGGTGTGGTATAGCCTGTCCGATGACGTGCTTACTGTACATGCGAAAAACTTGCTTGAAGCGCAGTATCCACTTTCCATCGACCCAACGGTGTATGTTGAGACAGCGCAAAAACTTATGCTGGGAAATAACGAAACGAACATCGATTTTGATGTAGATAATGAATTAATCCAGAAGAGCCAAACAACTGGTGCGCGTATTGATGCTTGGTCGAGCACGAGCAATCTCTCGAGTGCGGTATGGGGACAGGGGACTGCGGTGGCGGGTGGATATATTTACTCTGTTGGCGGCAGCGGCGGCGATGCGACGAATACGCAAACATACTATTCGCCAGGCGATACAACCTATACGGTGCCCGCCGGTGTCACTTCGCTTACGGTAAAAGTGTGGGGAGCTGGCGGCGGCTCTGGTGCAGGAAATAATCAAAGTGGACGTGGCGGTGCTGGCGGTGGCGGTGGATACGTCAAATCGGTTCTTGCGGTGACTCCTTCCGAAAACTTGACAGTGCGTATTGGCTCTGGAGGAGCTGGAGCGGGTGGTAATAGGCGAGGCGGTGACGGCGGCGGTTATTCGGCGGTATTGCGCAACAGCACTTTTCTCTTACAGGCAGGCGGCGGCGGTGGAGGCGGCGGTGCCGAGGGAACCAGTAGTGGCTATGGTGGCGATGGCGGTGCTGGTGGTGGCACTTCGGGAGCGGTGGGGTTGAGAGGTGGCGGATGGGGGGCTGGTTGGCCTGGTCAGGGCGGTTCTGCTGGTTCTGGCGGGAATGGCGGTGGCGGTGGATGGGGTGGTGCAGCTGGTGCAGCTGGCGTCGCAAATGCTGGCGGTAACGCCGGCGGTTCGACAGGCACGTGCAACGCATCTATTACTGGTACTGGCGGTGCTGGCGGTATTGGCGGAGGCGGTCTCGGCGGAAATGACTCCTCGAGCTGCGAAGGAGGCGGCGGAGGAGGCGGCGGTCGCTATGGCGGAGGCGGAGGCGGTAGTGTGAATTCCAACAACCGTGGTGCTGGTGGTGGCGGAGGCGGTAGCGGTTTAGTGACTGGCTCCAGTACAGTATCCACGCAAGGTTCTGGAGCATCGCCAGGGAACAGCGGCGATGCTGATAGGAATGGCGCTGGCGAAGGTGGGGCGGAAACCAATGCGACAAGCGGCAATAGCGGTACGGATGGTGGGGTTGTCATTTCTTACAACACGAGCAACTCAACTGACCCTGTTGCGACGGTTTCTTGGGCGCATTTTAATCCGACAACAAATGCTCTTGAAAGCCCGAACCCAGGTGATGGTGTGTGCGTTGGTTGGTGCACTGAGTCTGTGTATGATTTGCCAGTCGCGCTCAAAGGTCTTTCGCTTGTCACCTACAATGGTTACCTCTATGCAATTGGCGGAGAAGATGCGAGCGGTACGCCTCAAACGAGTGTGTATGTTTCTAAGCTTGGTGCGAATGGCGAGCCGCAGCTCTGGCATCCGACTGATACGAACAAAAACAACTGGGTTTATTGGTATAGTGCAGCGTCATTGCCGCAGGCGCGGAGTAATTTTGCCGCGGTTGCGACAAATAATCGTCTCTATATTTTTGGCGGTCTTACGACGGGCAGTACGGTACTTGCGACCGATACAGTGCAGTCGGCGAGCCTTAATCCAAACGGCACCTTATCGGCGTGGAGCGCAAGCGGTATGCAGCCACTTTCTCCTGCTCGGCACGGCTTGAGTGCGCAAGTGTACAACGGAACACTGTATGTACTGGGGGGTAGTACTTCTCTCGGCGGTGCCCCCATGCAGACTGTGCAGTATGCAAAGCTTAATACCGACGGTACTATGAACCCGTGGGTGGCAGCAAACAGCATGCTGAATACGGGGCGTATGAACAGCGGCGGGAGCTTTAGCGCGATCTTTGGCGGGTATATATATGTTTCGGGCGGTTGCCAAACGGTAAACGCGAACGGCTACTGTACAGGTGTTGCGACGGATGTCCAGCTCGCTAGCTTAAATGCCGACGGTAGTATCGGCCTCTGGAATCAAATGCTCGGCTTAACCACAGATCGTTTTGCGCATACGCTCATTGCTTGGCAGGGAGGACTGTACCGGTTGGGCGGCTGTCGAGCGCAAAATTTAACGACAGGGGTGTGTAATAGCACGGTGTTTGATGTTGACTATGGGGTTATCAATCCGCCAGGGGATGCTAGCACTGTTGCGACATCAACAGATAGTTCATCGGCTCCTTGTAACGACTCGACGCCGTCGAGCTGTAATCTGCCAGCCTCGTCGGTCGGTAATATGCTTAATGCCACAGCCATCGTTAATGGCTACCTTTATATCATGGGCGGGTGTCGGAATAACGCATGTACAAGTTACTCGAATGGCGTAACATATCAGGCGATTGATAGCAGTGGGGCGCTTGTGCGTCCAGCAACGTGCATAGGTACGTTCGTTGATTCGTATTGCGTGAGTAGTTCTTCTCTTCCGGTGTCGCTCGGCGCACCAGGTGTGGCGGTGTTCAATAACCGTATTTACGTTGTCGGCGGGTTTCCGACCGTCAGTAATATCTATTATGTGTCCGTCAATAACGACGGTAGTCTCGGCTCTTGGCAAGATAACAACGCAAACACTGGCATAAACATCGACGCTGATCACGTGTCGTACACCTATGCCTATGCACGGGCGAACCCTGCTTCAGCTAGCACAAATCCTGGCAATCTCTTCATTATCGGTGGGTGCAGCACCGACAATGGTGGCTCTATAAACAATATCGGCTGTTCGGGGTATTCGTCGGAAGTGTATAAGTGCAATATAACCACCGTGGGTATGGTAACAGGCTGCAGTACGAGCAATCAGCAGCAGATTGGTGCTGTGACTGGCAATGACGGTCAGCCTACGAGTGGCGGTTTGGGTGCGTTTGCTGGTGCGGTTTATGCTAATTACATTTATCTCATGGGCGGGCTGTCGAGGTCGGCTGGCGGTTCGGGTAATGGTACTGATCTTCGACACGTTCGTTATGCTCGATTTGACGACAACAACAATATTGTTGCTGTGAGCGGTAGCGATTGGGTAGAGGGCGGCGAGCTGATGAATACGGGGCGCCGGCGCGGTGCGGGCTTCGGATATAATGGCTATCTGTATGTTCTGGGTGGGTATGATGGCAATGATGCGATTGCCGATATTGAATTTGCCAAAATAAATGTAAGCGATGGTAGTTGGGAATTTTTCGATACCTCTACGGTGACGATTCAAAAGAGATGGGCGTTATCGACAGTGGTTTCAAATTCATACGCTTATGTTATTGGTGGCTGTGTGTCTGGGCAGGCTCCTTCAAACTGCAATACTAGAACGGACACAATCCAAACCTTTCAGGTTTACAACAACGATAGCGGAACGCCAGTTGGTTACACTGCCGCTGCAAACCAATTTGGTATCGACAGGTATGCCGCCAGTTCGGTTGTGCATAACGGGCGCATTTATATCGCGGGGGGGTGCAATGATGCCGCAGGGGATTGTAGTTCGGCGCTTAGTGATGTGCAATTTGCTACGCTTTCACCAGAGGGAAATATAGGAAGTTGGGCGTCTACGGCGGGAGGCCTGCCCGCCGCCCGAGGGTGGGGTAAGCTACGCGAAGCGGGGGGAACATTGTACTGGATAGGTGGTCAGGATAACACAGGTGATGAAAAAAGTGAGGTATATTATGCAACACCAAACGCCTCCACGGGAGATATTGCAAGCTGGGCGATAGCTTCAAATGGTTTACCAGCAGATCGTACCCAGTTTGGGGCGGCGAGTTGGAATGACCGACTCTTTGTTGTTGCAGGTAATGATGATAGCGGTAACCCGACCAATACTGTCTACGTTTCGCCCCAGTTAACAAACGGCGGAAATATTACAACTGCATGGACAACAATATCGACAAATGTGCCTGACGTTGCCCGCTCGGGGAATACGGTAGTGGCGTATGCCAATAACCTTTATAGCTTTGGCGGATATGACGGAGCAAATTATTTGCTCGATTCTCAATTCACTCAAATAAATAGCGATGGCTCTCTTGACGCGTGGACCTTTACGACCCCTCTACCCAATGTTACGCGGCAGGCGGAGGGTTTCGCAGCTAATGGCTATATGTATGTCGTTGGTGGTCGCTCGGAAGATATGCGTTGTCAAAACAGTACTTACATTGCGCCTATTAGCGCAAATACGACAATTGCAACGGGCAATAATCCAACTGGCGTCGGAGAATGGTATGAAACGAACCAGCGTTATAGTGGCCAGCGGTTCGGGAATGCGGTTGCATATAATGAGGGGCGGCTTTATTTGCTTGGCGGCGGCTGTATCGCAGACAACTCGACGGTATTTAGTTCGCCCGGTGCGGCAACATATACCGTTCCAGCGGGCGTAAATTCTCTTACTGTCAAGCTCTGGGGTGGCGGCGGCGGTGGCGGCGCGGGTGGTACCAATGGTGCTGGCGGTGCTGGTGGTGGTGCTGGCTTTGTGCAGTCGGTTTTGGCGGTCACTCCAGGGGAGACGCTGAATGTGTACGTGGGCGGTGCTGGTGGTGCAGGAACGTATCCGGCCACTTCTGGCGGTGCTGGCGGCGGCGGTGGTCACTCGGAAATTAATCGGGCGGGTACAAACCTTGTCATTGCTGCTGGCGGCGGTGGCGGCGGTGGTGGCGATAACTCGTCTTCGACGCCAGGCGGTACTGGCGGTGCTGGTGGCGGTAGCGTCGGTGTAGCCGGCGGTAACTCTAGTAATGCTGGCGGCGGCGGCGCTGGTACTAATGTTAGCGGCGGCGCGGGCGGTACTGGTGGCCAGAATAACGGTTCTGGCGGTGGTTTTGAGTCGGCTGGCGATGGTGCTAACGGGACGTCTGGTCTTGGCGGTCAAAACAACGGTGGTATTGCCGATGATGGTGATGGCGGCACTGCGCATACCAGCGGTTGGGGTGGTGGTGGCGGTGGTGGTGGCGGACTGTATGGCGGCGGCGGCGGAAGTAGTTCTCAGTCAGGAAATGCCGGCGGCGGCGGTGGCGGCGGCGGTTCAAATTATCTAACAGGCTCATCGCAGATTAACGGTCAAGGGGTTGGCTCTGTCCCGGCACATAGCGGAGATACTGATCGCGGCGGTGCTGGCGGTGGCGGTGCCGGGGGGAGTACTACTGCTAATGGAGGACCAGGGACGCCTGGACGTGTTGTGATTATTGTTGGTTCGGCGTCAATGATGCTGACTGGCGCTAATCGTACGCTGCAAACAACACTATATTCACAGCCTCAAGTCGCGCAGTATTCGCGAATGATTGACACTGACACAGATGTCTTCCCGACAGGGTGGTTGATGAATGGGCTTGATAACTCCATAGGGGCGCGCTGGAGTATGCGCTATCGTTCCATGAATAACCCAGGCGCAGCTGCACCGTGCGGCGGTACAGGCATGAGTACGTGGGGGCAGGAAACAAACGCTGGCGACGTAACGCTTGGTAATGTTGGAGTCTATGAAGCGCTCGACGGAAGCGGTGCGAACGTGCATTGCTCACGGTTTTTCTATATGTATATATCGATTGACGCTTCTCGAACATTCGGCTATCCAGAAGATGTTAACAGGGGGCCGACAATAGCCGACATCAGTCTTTTCTATACAGCAGATCCTTCGAAACGGATGTTGCACGGAAAAACCTTTACGCAAGGCTTACAGCAACCGCTTGATACGCCGTGCCGGAGAGGTTCGGCAGTGCCAGGTGACCCTAATTATAACTGTGCATTGCCATGATGAGGTGTAGCTATGGATATTCGTAACTTTAAGCATGTCGATTTGGATGACGAAAACGGTCTGCCGGAATGGCTGCGCGATACCAATTCGGCGCCATCAAGGCACGGAAAATCTCCTCGTAAAAAACAAACGCGCACAAAGCCGACGGAAGATTTTGTTTCGTTTCGGTCAGAGAAGGTACCGCACAATAAGGCGGAGCGGGCTCAGAAGGTTCAGGAGCAGCCAAGGGAAGCACCTGCAGTCTCGATCCAGATCAGTATGCCGTCATTTCGTCCGCCAAAGCTTGCCATCCCGTGGCGAAGGCTTCGTCCTTGGGTTATAGCAATAACCTTACTAGGAGTTGGAATTATCGGCGGTAAAATGTTGTTATCATTAACACAGCAACAGCCTGTTAAGGAAAAGGTGCCCACTATAGTTCAGGCGGAGCTAGGTTTTCGTCCGCTTGCTGTACTAGGGGCGTCCGATGATTCTTCAAACGCAAAGCGTCCGGCATATGATGAGGAGCGAAAACTGTACACGTTTTACCATACGTTCAAGGGCGCACACATTACTGTTGACCAGCAGCCGGTGCCAGAAAAACTCAAAGACAATAAAGCGGCAGTACGCGAGTTGGCGCGAAATATTGGAGCAGACGAGCAAGTCGCTACTAGCTTGGGCACGCTTTATCTCTCATCGTCAGAAGACGCTGCTGGTCAACGTTTGATGTTGGTCAACAACAAAATGCTCATGTTCATACAGAGCACAAAAGCTTTCTCGAACGCTGATTGGGTTGCCTATATTCAGGATCTTGAGTAGTGCTGTTAGGGTGTAGATAACGTCAAACGTTATAGCGAAGATCGTCTAACGTGAGGACAATTTGTGCGACTTGTTTAGTCTTGCCGTTTTTCGGGTGGGATGTGATACAAAACACAACGAACTAATGCCTAAGGATATTGGTTATATTGTCGATAACAGGGATAAGCTAGCTTAAAAAGGTCCACGGATTGGTCTATGCTCAAAAACATGAATGAGGTTCATTGCGGGGTCGTTTAGTAAGGTGTTACACTAGAGGCATGAGCGGTTTTGCGAGAAGATTACAGCGTGTTGCGCAGGTGGCGGTGCCTTCGGACGGTGAACCGACGCTTGCTAGTACTGGTCCGCGAGTGTCTCTGGCATCGGTCGGCGCGACAATATCGCCAACATTTAGCGGCAGCGAAACAATGATTAATGTCGGCGATGACTGGGACGCTCTAATCACGGCAAATGCTCCAGGCACAGTGTTTCGCGTTCAGGCTGGCGTCCATCGACGCACAGCGCATAGTCTCGCGCCCAAAGATGGTATGCAGTTTATCGGCGAGCCAGGCGCGATTGTCTCGGGAGCTGAGGATATCGGCGACACTGGCTGGACGCAGGTGGGCTCAGTCTGGCACAAGACCAACGCTAGTTGGCCGGCGACATCCGATGGCGGTGTCGGTCCAGGTCAATTCAATCCAGGCTGGGAAGCAGGACGTCAACGCGAAGATCTAACGGTTGACCTGGTTCCGCTCCAGCGGCTTGGGTCTGGCGGCGATGCTGGTGCGGCTGGGTTTACGACGACGCCTGGCGCAGGACAGTGGTCATATGATTCGGCAACGAAAACGATCTATCTCGGTCAAGACCCAACGGGACATAGTATTGAGGTGTCGTTTGATCTTGGTCTCAATTACTTCATGTGGTCGCAGAGTGGTCAGGCTGAGCGCGTGGTGTTGCAAAATCTCGTTATTCGTCACTATGCGACCAGCAATCAGGATGCGGCGATCAAGTGTCTCGACGCAGGCGGCGGCATTGGTACAGATACGGTTTTCCCGATGAATACTGTTACCAATGGTTACGATTATCAAGGTAATGTTCCAGAAGGCAATACCGACCCAGTGCTTGGCGGTTGGTTAATTGATCACTGCCAGGTGACGTTGTGTCATTCGGTGGGGGTTTTTGCGGGGCCAGGGACGATCGTACGAGATAGCGACATCAGTCTGAATGGTCAGGTCGGCGGCAAAGGAGCGGGCCGTAACATCGTCTATGAACGTTGTACTATTGATGACAACAACTACACCCATTACGACTCGTTTGTTGAAGCTGGCGGCTTCAAGTCGTGGAACACTGCCAATACGACAATGCGAGATTGTTCGTTTAGTAACAACCTAGGTATCGCAGCATGGAACGACTATGTGTTCGAAGGTCATTTATACGAGTACTGTCATTTTGAGGACAATGAAGGTCCTGGGATTGATATCGAGATGAGTGAAGGTACTGAAGTGCATCACTGTCAGTTTCTGGGAAATGCAACAATTAGTTATACAGATAGCTTGACCGACCCCGATTATGCCGCGAATTACTGTTCTGGCCAGCTTTTTGGCTACAATAGCCGCAATGCGTCGATACATGATAACTATTTCGACACCAAAATGAACGGTTGGGGTGCAATTTTCTTCCAGGAGCAAGAGCGCGGCGGTGTGCACCCGTACGCTCAGGGTACGGGTGATCCATCGCCATCAGGTACTTATGCTGGCTTGCGTGCGACGTGTTCGGGTGCGCAGGTGGTCAATAACAGCATTACTATTCGGACGCCTGCTCATGGTAATGCGGCGGGCTGGCGCGCTATTGTTACGCAAGATTATGGCACGTATGACGATCAACCTTCTGGTAAGATCGCGGGCTGGGTACTGCGCACAGATACTGACTATGGCGACCCTGGGTCGTACACCTACACGTTGCAGTGGTCGCAAAACTATTATCACTTGCCAGCTAGCGTTGCCTCTGGCAACAGTGATCCGCTGCTTCAGTCGGCGGCTTCGGTCAATTATGCCAACTATCCGTTTCGCTGGGATGGCCAGTATGATTACCAGGTATTTCAGCTGCCGGCGCCATACACGGGAACGAACTTGTATTATGTGGCCGATGCGGGCCGTCGTTTTGGCAATGCCGCGCAGTGGCAGCTGGCACTTGCTCCAGCAGGCGATGGTACTGGCGGTTTTGGCCAGGACGGCGATTCGAGCGTTCTGTACGATCAGCCATCATAGTAACGAAATGTTGCATCGGTGGTTTTACTGCGATGACGCAGACAAAAGCTTTACGGCGATGCTATCTCGCTGACGCTGGAGTTGCTGAATGGTGAATGTGAACGCGGTTTTGATTTTATTATGACGGTTGTTCCAGGGCGAATGCAGGGCGCTCAGGTCAGCTGCTGGGATATATGTGGATAACTGGGGTAAATATCCACAACTTGAGTAAAAAATGTGCACAAAATACTTGCTTTTTTGCGAACATAAGCGCATACTTGTATACGGATTTCATCGTGTACTTTGCGGTGAAATCACAAAACTTCAAACCAAACAAAAACAAAAACGATCCAGAAGGAAAAAGCAGGCAGTCTCGCAAGGCCTGCTTTTTCATTTTTCTGCATTTCGTTTATATTTGCGGAGTAGTGCTATGTGTTGGGTTGTGTGGCGTGGGGCGTGAGCGTTTGCTGTAACGCTATTGAATTTATTGCTGCGTTTCGCTGACCAGTCGGGCATTTTTTGTGTATTTTTTGCCATGCTGTAAATCGTTTTCTGCCTCGAGCCTCGTACGGCAGCGGTTGCTTTCTGTACTATGACTACATGGAAAAACGGCTGAGGATGGGTGGTGGTGGCCGCGTGATTTCAGCAGTGCTTGAATAGGTAGTTTAGGCGGTGTTGAGTTGTCTCTGAAAAGTGAAACTTATCGCCAGCGCCGGGTAGCCAGACTTTTCCGTATAGTGGTATGCGTCACTTCTGGTGTGTGTTGGTGTTGCGAGTCGCGAGGTTGATTGTGTTTTACGGGATGAGCGAAGCGTCATAACGGGGAGAAAAAGCTTTTTCATACTAGCCGTATGATACTCTTTTTTGATGAAACAAAGTTTTACCTAGAGGTGAAAATCTGCTAAGCTGTAAAAAGAAAGAG
The DNA here is from genome assembly GCA_002746885.1 of Candidatus Saccharimonadota bacterium. Classification (GTDB taxonomy): domain Bacteria; phylum Patescibacteriota; class Saccharimonadia; order Saccharimonadales; family UBA4665; genus JAGXIT01. The sequence goes on along the minus strand of PDRS01000007.1, from coordinate 10,730 downwards.
GGTTAATGCTCTATGGCCTATGTACTGGCTGTAACGAATCAAAAGGGCGGTGTTGGAAAAACAACAACCGCAGTCAATATAGCGGCGCAACTGGCAAATGAGAAGCGCCGAGTGCTTCTTGTTGATCTTGACCCGCAGGGCAACTCAACAAGTGCGCTTGGGTTGGATGGTGGCGAGCTAGAGCAGACACTATACGATGTGCTTCTCGGGAAAGCGACGGCGGCCGATATTGTACAATTGACAAAAACAGAGCACCTGTTTGTTTTGCCGGCGAACGCACAGCTCGCGCAGGCGGAGGTGGAGCTCGTCGGTCGTAAGAACCGTGAGTTTTGTTTACAGCGAGCACTTGCTAGCGTTGATGCGGAAGTTGTTATCGTGGATTGTCCGCCGGCGCTCGGTCTACTGACGGTAAATGCGCTGACTGCGGCGCAAGGCATGATAATACCGGTACAGGCAGAATACTTTGCGCTTGAAGGACTGACGCAGCTTATGCAGACGACGCAGCTTGTTCGAAAGGGTTTGAACCCAGACCTGCGTATTTTCGGGGTTGTTCTGACAATGTATACGAAGCGGACTGTATTGAGCGAGCAGGTGAAGCAAGAGGTGACGAAATATTTTGGCGATAGGCTGTTTCGTACAGTTATTCCGCGCAATATTCGCTTGGCCGAAGCGCCGAGTTACGGAAAAACGATCTTCGAGCATGATAAATGGAGTAAAGGTGCGCGGGCCTATAAGGCTTTGGCACAGGAGGTAGCGGCACGTGGTGGATTTTAAGTATCGATCGAGTAGGAAGCGACAAAACCTTGTTGTCGCGATGGAGGTAGTATGGCGGTAAAATCAGGACTTGGCCGAGGTCTTCAGGCGCTCATACCGGAGGATTTTGACGCAGACGCATTGCTCGCGCAAGGTGAGCGGATTGAACAGGTAAGTGTGTCGCTGTTGCAACCAAACCCCCAGCAGCCGAGAACGGTATTTCAGGAAGAATCGCTAGCCGAACTGGCGGCGAGTATTCGCCGCTATGGGATTGTGCAGCCGCTTGTTATTGCCCGAGCCGGCAAAGGCTATGTCATTATTGCTGGCGAACGTCGTTGGCGTGCTGCTGAAATGGCGGGGTTGCAGACAGTGCCAGCTATTGTGCGAACAATGAAAAAGCAAGAACAGCTTGAGGTGGCGCTTATCGAAAATGTTCAGCGAGTCGATCTTGGGCCGCTTGAACAAGCCGTGTCTATAGAGCGTTTGCATCAACAATTTAACCTTACTTATAGCGATATTGCTCGCCGGCTTAGTAAATCGGAGTCTGCTCTCAGTAACATTGTTCGTCTTTTGCAGCTACCGCCCGAGGCGAAACAGGCGTTGCAGCAGGCGGATATTACCGAAGGTCATGCACGGCAAATACTTGCGCTGAAAGACGATCCGCAGCAGCAAAAAGAACTACTGCGTCTTATTGTTAGTCAGCGCTGGAATGTGCGCCAAGCTGAACGCTATGTTAACTCGGTCAAGCAGGGGGCGCAGGAAAAGAAAAGCGCTCAGAGCCGAGTTGCTACGGAAACACCAGAGACGAAACGGCTCAGCAAGCAGTTTAAAACGCCAGTTAAAATATATCGCACGGCAAAAGGCGGGCGTCTTGAATTGTACTTTACTTCTGACGAAGAATTACAGCGTCTCACTGATGAGTTGTCTGGTTGAACGGTAAAGGCGTTTGCTGCGTACACTACTGTTGTAAGACGAAAATGTGCGCGTCGTCCGCCTAGTAGCTTACGGTAGTCTAGGCGTGAGCTAGAACTTCTTTATATCGCTGAGCGGCAGTATTTTGAGTACGAGTTTACCGACGATTTGGCTTGTCTGGATAGGGCCGAAACGGCGAGAGTCATGCGACTGGGGGCGGTTATCGCCACACACGTACAGCTCGGTGTCAGAAAGTGTAACATCCAGATTGTCGGGCGTTGGTGGAATAGCTGTTTCCTGGCCGTAAGGAAGAGTCGCGTCTGGCTGGAAACCATTCGGGTGTTCGTTGTTGTAGACGGTGAGCACGTTATCTTTTACGACAACACGCTCGCCAGGGAGCGCGACAACACGTTTTACTAGTTGCTTTGTCTCGCTTTCACCGCTCAGGTTCGTGAAACCAGAGGCGTTTAATATGACGATGTCACCTCGTTTCGGTACGTACTGGTGGCCGGTTATGCGCGCCCATGTGCGCGGAAGTTTCCAGACGATCAGTCGATCGTTGTTATGGAGAGTGGTTTCCATGCTGGGACCGTCAACTTGGTACGACTGAAAGACGAACAGAGTGAGCAGGATAGCGATAATTGGAGCAAGCATGAGTATGCCTACGGTCGAAAGCGTAGTGCGTAGGCGGCTAGGTTCGGGCGGTTTCTTGTTTACGACCGGTCCGCCGATGAAGGATTCGGAAGGTTGGTTTTCCATGCAGTACATACTATACGGCACGGCTGAGTTGCCGCAAAATAGATTTCAAATGAGTAACTAAAAAAGGTTTACGGGTATTAGTATAAGCAGTATAATAACGCCTTAGTTACGCCTATGAATACAAAGACAAGACAAAAAGCTGGTGTTTCTCGTGTTTCCATAGATGGTTTTATTGGCGCGCGGAAAGACTACGCATGCCAGTATTACTACAAAGACGTCCCTGGAGTGTCTGAGCAGTCACTGCCGCAATCTCAGCCAGAGGCTATTGGCCGCACTAGCGTCCCCGGGCCGCCATCGCCGCCTGTTCCTACGGCTGACAGGGGGTCTTCTGGCCAGCTGCATTTTGACCTGCCTGCATATACTGCACCAAAGCGTCCTCGTGCCGTTGTGCGGAAAAAACGTCTGTGGCGACAGCGTTTTGTGCGCTTTTCTGCGGTAGCGACGAGTTGTGTGCTACTTGTGGGCGGCGTGCTGTTTTGGCGCGGCTACATTAGTATTCAGAAGGTTTTTCAGGGAACTCATACGGTTGCAGCGCTGAGCGGGGACAAAGTTCCGCCAGAGCTGCTTGAGGGCGAAGGCGATGGGCGTGTCAATGTTCTGCTGCTTGGAGTAGGAGGGCAAAACCACGACGGCGGGGACCTGACGGACACTATCATGGTGCTCAGTGTAGATCCGGTCAACAACAAAGCGGCCATGCTCAGCATACCCCGTGATTTATGGGTTAAAATGCCAGTAAATTATTTCGGTGCCTACCAGAAGATCAATGCTGCGTATAGCAGCGGTAAATACAAATATCTTGGTAAAAGCGATTTGGCAAATACAAACCAAGCAGCGGTAGAGGCTGGTTTTGCGTCTATCAGTAAAGCGGTGAGCATGGTTTTGGGTATACGCATAAACTACCACGTTGTTGTTGATTTTCAGGCGTTCTCGCAAGCGGTCGATACGGTAAACGGTGTTACCTTGGACGTCAAAGAGCAGCTCTATGATCCGACAATGGCGTGGGAAAACGCGAATAATCCCGTGCTTGCTCCAGTTGGCGTGCAAACGATGGACGGGAAGCGAGCGCTTATGTATGCCCGTTCTCGTAAAACGAGTTCCGATTTTGACCGCTCTGAGCGCCAGCGCCAGCTACTCTTTGCGCTCAAGCAAAAAGTTATCTCGCTTGATACGTTGAGTAGTCCAGCAAAGATTGACAGTCTGCTGCGTACTTTTCGTGAAAACGTGCGAACCGACCTAACTACAAAGGCGGCAACCAGGCTGGCTACCATTATGCGTAGCATCGATGATGACGATATCGCGTCATTAAGCCTGACGGCGCCAGATAGTCTCGTTACGACGGATCGAGTGGGTAATATATCGGTCGTGCGGCCGCGGGCTGGATTTGATATGTATAGCGACATTCAAGCCTACGTTCGTTCGCAGCTACAGGATGGCTACCTCGTGAAAGAAAAAGCGAATGTGTATGTGGTGGCGGCAACCGAACAGGCTCGTTTGGCGACTGTAGAGACGCTCAGCGGTTATGGTTACGCAGTGTCGGGGTCTGTGGCTGGTCAAGAGTTGCCGGCTGGGACGAACATTGTCGATCTAACGAGCGGCGCGAAGCCGTACACGTTACATTATCTACAAGATAGATATGGTAGCGCCGCCACTCGAAGTCTTCCGTCTGGCGTAGACGTTCCAGATGGCGTACAGTTTGTTATACTAGTAGGGATATGAGACCGCTTGCCGCAAAACTGAAGCCGAGTAAGGGATTTGCCCACGTGCTCTATGTAGTACTCAATGTTTTATTGCCTATGCTCGTTTTTGTGCTGGTGCGAGCGGGTTTCGTTCAGATGGCGCTGGCAGTCATATTGCTCAGTAAATGGCGCATGTTTGCGGTGCGTCCACGTTTCTGGTTGGCCAACATTCGTACCAATGCGGTCGATGTCATTGTCGGTTTGTCGGCTTTGGCGCTTATGGATGGCACCGACACCATGTGGCTACAGGCTACTTATGCTGCGGCGTGGATCGTGTGGCTCATGTTTATAAAGCCAAGGCATAATGTATTCTGGATGTCTATGCAGGCGCTCTTCGGGCAGGTAGTCGGTCTGATGGCGGTGTTTTCGGCCTGGGATTATATTTCACTTGTTGGTTTGGTTACGGTCGTTGGATTCATATGCTTTTTTGCAGCGCATCACTTTTTCTATGGTTTCGACGAAGAGCATATTCGGCTTTTGGCGTATATATGGGCGTACTTTGGCGCAGCGCTTACCTGGATACTCGGTCATTGGCTGGTGTACTACTACGATGTGGTTGCACAACCAACGCTCATTTTGACGGCAATGGCCTTTAGCATGGGCACGCTTTATTATCTTGATCATTTCGATAAGCTATCTCGATTTGTTCGCCGAGAAATTCTTTTCATACTTGCGACTATCTTGCTTGTGGTGATTGTATTTTCTGATTGGGGCGATAAAACAGTATAATAGTAGGGTAACTCTCGTTCTAGCGAAGGGAACGTGAAAGGAAAGAATATGGAACAAGGACAAGCGGGCGGCCTAGTAACACCTAGCCCATCGAAGCAAAATTATAAAAAAACAACATTTTTTTCAAGAGTACTCATCGGACTCATTATTTTGGCGATCAGTTTTGGCGGCGGCTGGCTTGGTGCGCGGAGCTACGGCGGGGATGACGATCAGCAAAGCATTGTTGCTCAGAAGGCAGCGGTTGTCGATACGGCAAAATTACTGAGTTCCATTGCCGACGATCTAAAAGACAGTGTTGTGTCTGTGACCGTTACGTCGCGAGAGCGCGGCAGGGGTAGCGAATTTTCTGGTTTTGGCTATGGGCGATACGAGCGGAGAAGCGCTGGTACTGGCATTATTTTGACGTCGGACGGGCTCATTCTGACTAATCGGCATGTTGTTCCTGATGGCACGACGGATGTGAGCGTGACGTTAAGTGATGGAACCCTTTTGGAAAGAGTCAAGGTTGTTGCGCGTACCAGTAAGAACGATAGTCTCGATATTGCATTTCTGAAAGTCACAGACAAAGAAGATAAAAAGCTGCAGGCTGCCAAGCTTGGTGATTCGAGCAAGATGAATGTTGGTGATGGCGTGGTTGCTATAGGAAATACGCTTGGTCAGTTCCAGAACACAGTTACGAGCGGTATCATTTCTGGTTATGGCAGAAGTCTCGTGGCTAGAGCCGGTTCTGGGGGTGCAGCCGAAAACTTGGACGACATGTTCCAAACCGATGCGGCAATCAACCAAGGCAACTCTGGCGGTCCGCTGGTAAACATGGATGGCGAGGTTATCGGTGTAAATACCGCAATGGCGAGCGGTGCGCAAACGGTTGGTTTTGCCATACCTATCAATAACGTAAAAGGCATGATAGACAATGTGAAACGAACTGGAAAAATCGAACGCCCATTTCTCGGAGTCATCTATATAATACTGACGGACGATATCGCAGAAGAATATGATCTTAAGGCAAAACGGGGTGCGTATATTCCAAAAGCGTCGGAAATGGGTTCTTCTGCGACGATTCTAAAAGACGGTCCAGCGGATAGCGCGGGCATACGAGAGGGTGACATCATCCTCGAAATAGACGGGGTAAAGATAGGCGAAAGATCAAGTCCCGTTTCGCTCTTGAGTAGGCATAAAGCGGGCGATACGGTTAAAATGACTATACTCCGTGGGTCTGATAAAAAGACAATTCGCGTCAAGCTTGGCACTGTGCCAGAGAGCTAACCGCTGAACTGAAATAGCTGTGCAAGATCGTCGCTTGCGTGCAGTTTGTAGCCGTTTTCTCTCGCGATGCCAGCAAGCGAACTGTGTTGGTGGCGTAGAGCTTCGGTGATAATCCACGCTGGCGGCGCGGCAAGCGCTTGGACTTGGGTAAAAAGTTTGCGGTAGAGATCGAGACCGTCTGTACCGCCATAGAGCGCGAGTCTTGGTTCGTGTTTGGCTGCTGCGTTTATGCTGTAGTTTTCTGGGACGTAGGGAAGGTTGGCCAGTATGACGGATGTTTGCTGTTTTGTGTTTGGTGCTTGTAGGGCAGAAAGGAGGTTGCTTTCAAAGAAAGCGATAGTTGCTTGCAACGCGGCAGCATTTTGCTTTGCTAGCTTGAGGCAGTCTACGTCTATGTCTAGTGCAACGACCTCGGCTTTCGGCAGCTCTAGTTTTGCGGTAATAGCCAAGCATCCGCTGCCGGTACCAACGTCGATTAGTAAGCATTGATTTTTAGGCGCGGGGAGCTGTTTGAGTAGCGTAATCATCGCCTCGCTTTCTGGTCGCGGTACAAGCACGTGCTCGTTTACGGTGAATTCGCGGCCGTAAAATTCAACTTTGCCGCGTATGTATGCGAGGGGGGTGTGTTGTGTTCGTTGCGCAACTTTTTTGTTCAATTTTTCGACAACTGACCCCTGTATATCGTATTCGGGATGTGCCAAAATCCACGACTTGTCCTGGTCTAACTCGTCGCTGAGTAATACGAGTGCGTCCAGTCGAGCTGTCTCAATGCCAGCTTCGCGCAGCATGCTTTCAGTATCGCCGAGCCAGTCGGACAAAGGCTGGCTAGGCATCGTATTTTGCCATTTGCCGATAGCTAGTGAACGTTGTTGTGCTAAGCAATTTGCTGTGATTCGTTTTTGCTTGAAGCGGGTTTGCGGCGATCATGTGGTTATTCTAGCCAATACAGTTATTTTTTCAACCATGGTTTGGCGCAGGTCTAGTTGGCCGGAATGTATACTCGGTGTTTCTCGTGCGGTTTTATGAGGGGCGTGATTGACGATATAGTTGACATAAAATGAAAAAAGTCTTATTATAGTAACGACCCTTCACGGGGTATTTACGGCAAATAAAATAGCTGAGACGGAGGAACGGCGCTAACACATTGCGCTTAAGCTGTGTTCTCTTGCTATACATAAGGAGTGTATGCACATGGGAGTGGCGGAAATATGTAGATTCGGGAGTGGCGCGATTGTGCCCGTGGCTCTTACCGGCTTAATACTCGGCGGTTGCACGAACAGGCCTAATGATATGGTGGAAGCATACGATGGCGTGGCTGATGAGGCTATTGCGGCGCTTGATGCCGGTTCGTTAAATAAAATCAGGGTAGCAGAGCAGATGGAGGCTGCTATAGCAAAGGTGCAAGGGGCACCGGCGGGTATGCTGAGCGGAAAATCGCCTGGAGTGCTAGAGACTTTGAAGGCCTATCGGGCGCAGGGTGATGATAGCACGCCTGGTGACGTTGTGGTGTCGATAATACAGAAAGATATGCGTGAACAATATCCTCAGGGACTTGTGTATGACCCTGCCACGCATGGGCGAACGGCGTTATGTGCTGCTGCAGTATCCACACCAGGTGTTTTTACGGAAAAACAGCTCGAGGATTGGGTTGTTGCTGAAAAAACTTTCGCTAGCATGCGAGCAGATCCAGATAATGTACGTCGTCATAACCAATCGAGCTACCCTCAGGGAGTACGCATCGCGCAGTTTTGCGCGTTTGCAATCAAGGACGCCATAAATAAAAACCATGGCTCAGGAGAGGTAGTTGTTCCGACTGCGAGCCCACCGCGTTGATGGTCTGTTTATGGCGATAGTTGCCTTGGTGGGTTACCAGTGTCTGGGCGAGTTTGATGCCGTAGTCTGGACGAAGGGTAGTGTTAAAAGATAATGAGTTATGTATAACAGGTATGACAGGCGTGGAAGGGAATGTTCGGGGCAGTGAAACGGGTGAGGCAGTCCAGTTGACGTGGCTGCCACCTTTTTTACTAGAGGAACCGACGATTGATGAGGTTTACGATCAGGCCATAAAAGAAGGTCGTATCCGACCGTCTAGCGCAGCCGAATTGGATGGTGGAGCTTTTGCTCTGTTTGATGCCGGAACAGATGCACTTTACGACCTTGTCAAGCTTCAGGTGCAAGTAGGGGCGTGTAACGCCGATATGGCACAAGAAACAGCAGAAGTATTTCGAATAGCAGAAGTGGCTGTCAAGGGACTTACTATAGATAGGTATGAACCTGAGTGCAGGACACTTGAGGACGCTCCTGTGGCTTGGGCGGCGTTTTTGTATGATCGTGGATTGCTGAGCGATGATGAAAAGGCGGAGCTTCAGCCTCACGAGCAATTAGGTGTTGCGGCAATGGCTGTAGTTGGAGGCGGGAATGCGCTTTTAGCGTCGCAGCTTATTGTCGAGTGGGTAGCAGCGCAGCTGCTACCCGAAGCTACCGCGCGCGGTGATACTCAATGATGTTTGCTTGCATTTTTCGCAACCGCAAAGAAACGAGGGGATCAGTGTTCAGAAATACAGCAGGCGCACTGCCTGCGCAAAAGTTTTCCATGAGTCCTAGCCTACTGATTGCTGCTCAAGAGGTTTTTTTCGTAGGCGGATAGTTTTTCTATCAGGTCGTCGATGTCGCCGTTCATAGCGGCTGGGATGTTGCTGCGGCTGTAGCCTATGCGGTGATCGGTTATGCGATCTTGCGGGAAGTTATAGGTACGAATTTTTTCGCTGCGGTCGCCGGTGCCGATGAGTTTTCTGCGAGCTTCGCTGAGTTCTTTTGTTTCTTCGTCAATCTTTAGTTGCAGTAGGCGCGAACGCAGTACCGAAAGCGCTTTGGCTTTGTTTTTTATTTGTGATTTTTCGTCTTGGTTTGCGACAACCAGTCCAGTTGGTAGATGTGTGATGCGCACGGCCGAGTCGGTGGTGTTGACGCTTTGTCCGCCGTGGCCGCCGCTGCGAAAGACGTCGATTCTCAGGTCATTTTGATTGATTTCGATGTCGGATTCTTCGGCCTCTGGCAGGACGGCTACGGTTACGGTGCTTGTGTGTATACGTCCTTGGCTTTCGGTGGTGGGGACGCGCTGTACGCGGTGAACACCTGCCTCAAATTTGAGGTGTTTGTATATATCCTCGCCGCGCATGGCAAAAACAATCTCTTTATAGCCGCCGACTTCGCTTGGGCTTTCGCTCATAAGCTCTGTTTTGCACCCACGAAGCTCGCCCCAGCGCACGTACATGCGGTATAGTTCTGCGGCGAATAGCGACGATTCATCGCCGCCAGCGCCCGCGCGTATTTCAATAATGACGTCTTTTTCGTTGTTGGGGTCTTTGGGTGTTAGCGCCTCTGACAGGCGAGCAGTAATAGGTTCTAGCTTGGCGTTCAGCTCTTCCAGCTCTGTTTTCGCCATCTCGGCTATGCTTGGGTCGGGGTCTTGCGCGAGTGTCTCGGCGTCGGCTATGTGTTTTTGCGTTGAGGCGAGGTCATCAAAGAGGCTTATGACATGTTCTAGTTTTGCTTGACGTTTTGCTAGCTTTGGATACGAAGTATCGGAGTAGATGGCGGGATCTTGCAGCTTTTGTCGCAGCGTTGCAAGTTCTGTGCGTAGCTGATGTTCTTTTGCTTCCATGCCTTTATAGTATAGCGCTATTTATGGCGCTCAGGTTTTGTTTGTGCGCCAAAACCAATTTTTGCCTATAACCTTTTGGCCTATCTGGGTTAACGAGCTTTCTTCTTTTCGGTTTTCTCGGCTTTTTTCTCGGCGCGGTCTTTGAGTTTCTTTGCGGCGGCCATACGAGCCTTTTTCGCCTTTGCGGCGGCTTCGGCGCGTGCTTTGAACTTATCGACGCGGCCTTCTATGTCAAGAACGCGCTCTTCGCCGGTATAAAACGGATGACTACTGCCAGTTATATGAACTTTTACGAGCGGATATTCTACGCCGTCGAGCGTGATGTTTTCATCTGTCTTCACGGTGCTGCGCGTGAGATAGGTTTGGTTATTGTTGAGATCTTGAAATACTACCAAGCGGTAATCTTTCGGGTGTAAATCCTTTTTCATTATGGCTTTTCCTCTGCCCAGGGCGGCTGCTGCAACCGACGCTTTATTTAAGATAACGTTTTGTGCTTGGCTTCACCGTACTTTAGGACGATTTGGCGCAGGCACTTCTGTTTTACCTAAAACCGCGCGGCACAACACCCGTTTCAAATAGTAATGATAGTATGCTTGGCGGCGGGTTAGCAGCGGGCGTCCTGCAGTCCGGCTTATCCCAAACAGTTGCCCGCTATTGTATCACCTCTGTTGCCGTTCCGTCAATCAACTCCAAGCGAGGCGCGCCGCGCAAAACAGCCAACTTCGGTGATGCTTGAGGGGCCTTTGTTGCTATTTTGCTAAGGGTAGCATATGCTAGTACTAGCATATAAAAAAACAAAAGCAAACACTCCATCCCCGAATTAACACTCAAAACGCAACCCCACCTATAACTTGAAGAGCCACAGGGTTTCTCCGTATCCTGTTGTTTGCAATAGAGCAACTAATACGAGA
>PDRS01000002.1 GCA_002746885.1 Candidatus Saccharimonadota bacterium | reverse complement strand
ACCTGCTCAATACTAGACCACGTAAACGACACGGCTACAGAAGCCCCGCCGAGCTACTCAAGCCTTATTTGGGGGTTGCGATTTGAATGAGAATTTAGGTACACTAATAGTAAATACGGCCGACCATAAAGGATAGTCGCACCATGACACAGCAACATACAGCAGCTAAACAAAAACAAGCTGGCGCAACAAGCGCAAGACTTGTGATGCGTTACTACTGGCGGCATCTGCGCCGCTATCCGCTCTATGTAGCAGGCCTGTTAATGGCCGTTCCAGCCGCATCAATCATGAATGCGTTCGTACCGCCGCTCATCATTGCGTCTATTATTCAAAAACTAACGTTGCATCAGTACACGGAGGGTGCGTTTCTCGGCGGCCTGGGCAGCATCGTTGGATTGTATGCATTTGTGGCGATTTTTAGTCTTGGGTTTTAGCGTATTGTCGATGCTTTTATGTGGCGCGTGGAGCAGCGCGTACAACAAGATATTGCAGAAGAGGTTTTTGCGCATCTCATGGGAAGAAGTGCTGATTTTCACGCCAATCATTTTGGCGGGTCGCTCGTATCGCAAACGAGCAAACTGATGGGCGGTTATGTTCGAGTCCAAGACACAACTCTCTATCAAGTATATCCGATGCTCGCCGGCATAGGCTTTGCGGTAATCATTCTCTCAACGAGAGCACCGCTGTATGCGTTCGGTCTCGCGATCCTTGCCGCGATTTTGCTCGTCGTGTCGCTGCTTTTGAGTAAGCCTATCAACCGACATCTCACGGCTTTTGCTCGCGCCGAAAGCAAGCAAAGCGGCGCCCTGGCAGACATGATCACCAACGCCATGGTCGTAAAGAGCTTCGCGCGCGGAGCTTACGAAAAACGGCGGTTTCACCGCGCGACCGAAAACACGCGTAAGTATTTGCAGCGCTTCGCGCATATCCAACAAATGCAAATCAACGCTCTTGGCGGAATGACGCGTCTTCTTTCTATATTTGCCCTTGTCGCGGCGATTACTGCTGTCGCGTTTTACGGCGCCGACATTGCGACCGCTTTCCTCATTTTTGCCTACACCGCAAACATCGTTGATCGTCTGTTTGAGTTTGGCAATCAAAGCATGCGCACGTACAGCCGCGCACTGTCAGACGGCAAAGAAATGGTGCATATCCTTGAGCAGCCCGCAGAAATTACCGACCAGCCTCAACCAGAAAAACTCACCGCACAAAACGGCACTATCACATTTGAAAATGTGACGTTTCGACACGACGGTGCCGACGATAGCATATTCAGTGATTTCAATATTACAATACGGCACGGCGAAAAAATCGGCCTCGTCGGCCATAGCGGTTCGGGTAAAACGACTTTCACGCGGCTGCTGCTGCGCTACTCCGACATACAGCGCGGTGCTATACTGCTCGACGGTCAAAACATTGCGCACGTCACGCAGGATGATTTACACAGCGCAATTGCTTATGTGCCGCAAGAACCGCTTCTGTTTCACCGCTCTGTCAGAGAAAATATTGGGTACGGTAACCTGGAGGCAAGCGACGCAGCCATTGAACGCGCTGCTCGGCTGGCACACGCCCACGAGTTTATAGAACATCTGCCGAAAGGCTACGACACACTCGTCGGTGAGCGCGGCGTCAAACTTAGCGGTGGCCAAAGACAACGAATCGCCATCGCACGCGCCATGCTCAAGGACGCGCCCGTGCTAGTGCTCGACGAAGCAACCTCGGCGCTCGACAGCGAAAGTGAGGTGTTCATTCAGGACGCGCTATGGAAACTTATGGAGGGCCGTACCGCCATCGTCATCGCCCACCGCTTGAGCACTATTCAGAAAATGGATCGTATTGTCGTACTCGATAACGGCCGAATCGTAGAAGACGGCACACATGCTTCTTTGCTCAAACGCGGTGGCACCTATGCAAAACTTTGGAGCCACCAAAGCGGCGGATTTATCGATGAATAAACCTCACCAATCCCACAAACCAACGTTTCGAAATGCGAGAAGCGGCTCTTTATTTAGCCTTTATGCTGCCGCAAAATAACGGCCGAAATATAGGTGTTTCAGGATTTCTCCAGCCTTGCTTATTCCACTATTTCTTATCTGTGATTTCATGATATCTCTGGTTTAGGCTAGAGATTTATTTGGACGAGAGCCTAGTTTCTTTTGATTCGTTGAGCGGTTATTTTTCTGCTGCTTCAGCTTGCGATTCATCTGATGCAGCTTGTTCGGCATCCGATGATTCGCCTTCACCTGCCGCTTCTTCTGGGACAGACTCTTCAGCATCGCCAGCGGCTTCTTCGTTGGCTGCGGCAAGCGCGCTTGGCTCAAAGACCGTAGCGAGCGTGTGCGCGGGATCTGTTTCTATTTCTACACCTTCTGGAACCTGCAAGTCAGCTACGGTTACTTGGTCGCCAACCTCGACAAGTTTTTCGGCGTCGTAAAACAGTTCTGACGGCAAGTTCTTTGGCAATGCCTTGATTTGCACTGTATCTACCTGCGCCAACACTATCAAGCCGCTTCGTTCGGCTGGGGTGCTTTCATTTTCTTCGTCGTAACGCGGACGCACTGGTACTTCCGCCGCGACCTTTTCGTTCGCCTTTACGGCATTGAAAACCACATGCGTGACAGTACCAAGACGAGGGTCAAAGCTAGCACTACGAATGATGGCAGTGTACTTTTTGTCTTTGCATTTGAGCTCAATTGTTTGGTTGCGCCCAGCCTTTCGGAAAGCTTTCACTAAAGCCTGGTATTCGGCCTGAATATGCACCGAGTCTTTCCCGTGGTCATGAATGACAGCTGGCACAATGCCCGCCTTTCGCAAACGCTTTACTCCCCTACCGAGAGTTTCGCGCGGCTCTACTAGTAATGTAATAGTATCCGACATCGTTTTCTCCTTTGTTTCAGAGGGAAATTGTACCATACTTGTCATTTTTACCGAAACGCTCTAGAAAAACAGCAGTTTGTCTGCCACCAACCAATTTACAGCTATGGGTCGCGCAGCAATTCCTGTACACTAAGATCATGCCAGATTTTGTAGAAATTGTTCGTACCGGCGGATTGCTTGTGCTGTTTCTCATTATTTTTGCTGAAAGCGGTATGATGGTCGGTTTCTTTTTTCCGGGCGACACACTGCTATTCAGCGCAGGTATATTGGCGGCTTCGGGCGTTTTGCCCGTTTGGCCAACTATTGCTGTTATCGCCGTGGCGGCAATCATCGGCGACAATACAGGCTACCACATAGGCAAGCATCTCGGCCCAAAACTTTTCAAAAAAGAAGATGGGCTTATCTTCCGCAAAGACCTCATCATGAAAGCGGAAAAGTTTTACGAAAAATATGGCACAAAAACCATGCTAGTCGCGCACTTTGTACCGATTGTACGTTCTTTTGCGCCCGTGACAGCCGGTGCAGGAAAAATGGATTACCGGCAGTTTGTACTGTACGACGCTATCGGCGATATAACTTGGGCAACCAGTATTACCCTACTCGGCTACTACATTGGCAGTCGCATACCTGGCGTAGAACACTACATAGAACCGGTACTTATTGGCATCATTTTGGTAACGTTTGTCCCTACGCTTTATCACGCGTTTAAAGACCCCAAAATTCGCGCTCGACTACTCCGCAAAAACAAAAACAACAATCATGAACAGAAAGATCGCAAAAACTCATCCCAGAAAAATCCAGCGGACTAAACCATCCCCCTTACCCGCTTTTTTAAGCAACTAAGCAACGACTAGATCATCAAGCCCCGAGAGCTCAGGAAATTTGACGCTATAAACCTACCGAACGACGTACGCCAACGTCTGGATATGCACCGTCAGGACCCAACCGGAAACGCATTTCACTATCCACGATGAACCTTGCTTCACTGTCGCCCCGTGAGCCGCCAAGGCCTAATCTCATCTGGGGAAAGCTAGTGGTGGTGTCCGATGTGCTTCCCAGGAGAGGCAACCCGCGTTCCATGCGCATCGCCTGCAAGCCAATAAAGTCGGCAGCGTTTATCAGTGTACCCAAATTTTTTGCATATTCGCGCGTCTTGGCAACCGTCTTACCAGAGTAACCCCTGCCGCCGACAAATAAACCTGGCTCTTTGCGCCTATTAGAAGGGGACGGATCGAGAACACGCACCTCTCCAAATTCTGGCTCTGGGCCGTCATCAAGTCGGCGTCGATTAATGTCAACGATGCCGTCCCACTCATCCAACTCCCAATCGTACCTCACAGGAGTATGGAATTCTTCCCTGAAGTTATCCACCAACTTCGCAAGTCCACCAAGACGAGTGAAATTTACCACTACAAACGGTTCAGTCATGCCTATTGGGTATTCTTTGTGGTTCGCTGAAATTTTTTCGTGTAGTTGTTCAATTTGCGAAGCAATCAATTCTGGCGCTTTTTCAGCCTTTTCTGGGTCAAAGATATCAAGCTTAACATAAACTGCCGTTATACAGTTCGCTATATCTTCTACACTCCAGGTACGAGATGGCGGCGCCGTGTACTCTGGTCGCATGAAATCCCTTATAGAAGCTGGTGAATCTGGCGTACTCATAATATTCTCCTCATTTATCCTTATTGAATTATATATTATTTTATTTTGTATATTTTGTCAATTATATTGACCCGAAGGAGTGGGGGATGTATTGGGCTTGTTTGGCTGGTTTGGTTTTGTGTAGTTCTGAGGTTGCGGTGGGTATGCCGACTCGTTTTCGGGCGCTTGGCGCAGCCCAGACTTCACAACATCTTTTTGAGATACTGGCCGGTGTACGAGCTGGCAGTTTTGGCGATTTTTTCGGGAGTACCTGCTGCAATAATCTGGCCGCCGGCGCTACCGCCTTCCGGACCCATGTCTATAAGCCAATCGGCGCTTTTTATGACATCAAGGTTGTGTTCGATCACAATCATGCTATTGCCCGCCGTGACGAGCGCGTGCATGACGCCGAGGAGTTTTTCGACGTCGGCTATGTGTAAACCGGTCGTTGGCTCGTCGAGAATATATAGCGTACGTCCAGTTGGACGGCGAGAGAGTTCGCTCGCAAGCTTGATACGCTGCGCTTCGCCGCCACTCAGGGTTGTCGCTGGCTGCCCCAGAGTGATGTAGCCAAGCCCCACATCTACCAAGGTCTGGAGCTTGCGAGCAATGGCAGGAATGTTTTCAAAAAACGCCAATGCTTGTTCACAGGTCATTTCCAGTACATCAGAAATTGTCTTGCCTTTGTAATGAATTTCTAACGCCTCGCGATTGTAGCGCTTACCATGACAGACTTCACAAGGCACATAAACGTCAGGTAAAAAGTGCATTTCTATTTTGATAATGCCATCTCCTGTGCAGTTTTCGCAGCGGCCGCCTTTGACATTGAAACTGAAGCGACCAGCAGCGTATCCGCGCAGTTTCGCTTCGGGCATACTGGCGAAGAGCTCGCGAATGGGCGTGAATAGACCAGTATAGGTTGCGGGGTTGCTCCGAGGCGTCCGGCCTATGGGCGACTGATCAATGATGATAGCTTTGTCAAGATGCGCTATACCCTCGATGTCGTCGTGCCGGCCAGGAACCGCTGAAGCGTGGTGTAAACGCGCTTGTAATTCTTTTGCAAGAATGTCGTTTATAAGGCTGGATTTGCCGCTTCCGCTGACGCCGCTCACGACGACGAGCTGACCGAGCGGAATGTCTACGGTGACATCTCGCAGGTTATTTTCGCGCGCCCCGATAATGCGAATCGCTTTGCCGTTGCCTTTGCGTCGTTTGCTCGGTGTTGCAATGTGTTTTTTGCCGGCAAGATATTGGCCGGTAATGCTCTGGGGAGCTTTTTCGACATCGCTCGGAGCACCATGCGCTACCATATGACCGCCGTGTATGCCAGCGCCAGGACCGATATCGAGCAAATAGTCGGCTGTGCGAATTGTTTCTTCGTCGTGCTCCACCACAAGCACCGTGTTGCCAAGGTCGCGTAGATGTTTGAGTGTCGCAATGAGACGGGCGTTGTCGCGCTGGTGCAAACCAATACTCGGTTCGTCTAGCACGTAGAGCACGCCCATGAGTCCAGAACCAATTTGCGTAGCTAGGCGAATCCGCTGCGCTTCGCCGCCGCTCAGAGTTGTCGCCGAACGGAGCAGCGTCAGGTAGTTGAGACCAACGTCGACGAGAAACTGTAGTCGAGCGGATATTTCTTTGAGCACTAGCCGTGCTATTTTCATCTCAAGCTCATTGAGTTTGAGTGTTTTGAAATACTCCAGCGCTTCATCAATCGACAGCTCGCAGATGTCCATGATCGAACTACCGCCAACCGTCACCGCCAAAACTTCTGGCTTAAGCCGCCTGCCCTTACACGATGCGCACGGCTTTTCCTGCATGAACCGCTCTATATCCCGACGCATAAAGTCGCTTTCTGTCTCTTTGTGCCGACGCTCGAGGTTTGGAATAACACCTTCGTATGTTGTACTGAACGCGCGATCGCGGCCAAGCGCAACTTTATATGTTTCATTGCCCGTTCCGTACAAAATACGTTGCAGGTTTGCTTCAGAAATATCCGCCGTCGGCTGTTGCAGAGAAAAGCCATGGCGCTCGCCTACGGCTTGCAGTTTGCGCACATACCAGTTATCCATATTGACGCGGTTATATGGTCGAATGGCGCCTTCGGCAATAGTAAGCCGGCCGTTTGGAATAACGAGCTCTGGATCAACCACGAGCCGAGAGCCAAGACCGGTGCAAGTCGAGCAAGCGCCGTGCGGACTATTGAAGCTAAACGTGCGCGGCTCCAGCTCGGGAATAGCGACTTCCGGATGCTTTGCGCACGCATACATAAGGCTATAGGTCTGCTCCGCCTCGCTATCTGCGTTCAGTACGACAAGTTTGCCTTCGGCAATATCCAACGCCTGTTCAACGCTTTGCGCAAGACGAGTCCGCGACTCTGCATCGTTCACCAGACGATCAACCACAATCTGTATGTTGTGCCGATGGTTTTTGTCGAGTTCGGGAAATTCATCTAGCGCATATACGACGCCGTCAACTCGTACGCGGGCAAATCCAGCGCGCCTATACTGCTCTGGAATGTGCTCGAACTGCCCCTTTTTGTCGACCACAATCGGCGCTAATATCATCAGTCGCGCGCCATTTGCCAGGGCCGCAACCTGCTCAATCACATTGGCAGCTGTTTGCCGTACAACGGGTTCAGTGCACACAGGACAATGCGGCACGCCAATACGCGCAAAAAGCAATCGCAAATAGTCATATATCTCCGTTACCGTGGCGACAGTGCTGCGCGGGTTGCGGCTGGTCGATTTCTGATCGATAGATATGGCAGGGCTAAGTCCGTCAATCTGGTCGACATCGGGTTTTTCCATAAGACCCAAAAATTGCCGCGCATAAGCACTGAGCGACTCGACATAGCGGCGCTGACCTTCGGCATAGATGGTGTCAAATGCCAAACTGGATTTACCCGATCCGCTCAAACCCGTGATAACCACGAGTTTTTCGCGCGGGATAACTACATCGATGTTTTTGAGGTTATGCTCGCGCGCTCCTTTTATCACAATTTCATCATGCATAAGGTCACTCAGTATACGCGAAAACACCCCGTTTTTCTAGTGTAACGCCGGTTAATGCTCACCCTCGACCGATCAGAAAATCATGCGGCTACGCCGTAGCTCATGAGGATAGTTATGCAAAAAGCTCCGCGAAACGGCCTATAACTCAAAAGGAACGTTTGGCTCGTTTTTGGTAGGCAGAAGCCTTAGCTAGTACGATTCTTAAACTTCTTGCCAGCCTGCTTGGCAACTTGCCACTGCATGGCAGCTGCTAAGACTATGACGATAATGGCTGGCCACAAGATCAAAATATTTGGCGCGCTAAAATCAAAGAATTTTCTCAACGGTCCAATGCCAAAACTAGTCACCGCCACAAATATGACTGCCCCTAGGTAGGCTAGACGGGCTACTTTGGCTTTCTGATCGACCTTAACACCCAGCATCGGCCCAGCCAAAAACACCAGATATACTCCGAAGAAAGTCGCCGTTAGCACCGTCATGGTCGCCACCTCAACTGGATTATCTGGGAACACTGCCGTCATACTCCAGTATGTAAACGCCACTGTCAAACCAGTTATCAACGCTATCGGCGCCACCGCTCTTAGGGTGTCTCTAAAGAAATCGCGCGGACTAACTCGGTGTGATGGTAGCGGCGGAAACAGCGTCCACATCAACGTCGGCATGCTGACTAAAAACATATTCATAAAAGTGATGTGCCGCGGCAAAAACGGATACGTCATACCTAGCGCCATCGTCGTTAATAGCAGTATCAAACCATAAATTATCTTATGGAAAAACAACGTGGCGATCACTTCAATAGCTTGCATGATCTTATTGCCCAAGCGCATACCCATTGGCAGAGAAGTAAACGAATTGTTCAGCAAAACCAGGTCTGCTACTCGCCGAGTCGCCGGCGCTCCAGCAAACATCGCTATACCCAAATCAGACTGCTTCAGAGCCAGCGCGTCATTAACGCCATCGCCGACCATACCGGTAAATAGCCCGCGCGATCTAAAATGCTCCACCAGACGTTGTTTTTGTTCTGGCAAGACTCTGGCAAAAATCGTGTGTTCATCGGCCGCAGCCGCGAACTGTTTGTCGTTCAGTTCAGCCAGCGACGCACCAGTGATGGCCTTGTCGTGATCATTGATCTGAGCTTGACCAGCAATAAACTGCACCGTGCGCGGATTATCGCCGCTAATCACCCTAATATCAACTCCTTGATTTTGTAAAAAGTCGACCGTGTCGACCACGCCCTCGCGCAAAGAATTGCGTAAAATCACCGCTCCTAAAACTTTAGCTGATTTTTCGCCCAAAGTTTTTAAATCCGCGCGCGGATCGTTAGCAGCCGCTACCAAAAGCACCCTCAAGCCTTGGTTGGTCCAATTGTGAATGTCCGCATCTAGGCTAGCATTCGCATCGGTCATTTTAGTGATAATTTCTGGTGCACCCATCACCACAGCATATGTTTTGCCGTCGACTTTAGCCTTTACTCCAGCCATTTTACGGGTAGATGAAAAAGCCATGACTTGGCTGGTTGTAAACTTTTTAGGCACCGATAGACTGTCCAGCACCGCCTGACCAGTCATGTTGCCGCCGCTGGTTTCTTGAGCTACTAACGCCGCTAGCTGGCCTAGTTTTTTTTCTGATACATCGCCATATGAAACAACCTTTTCTAAGGTCACTTGATCGTTTGTTAGTGTGCCGGTTTTATCAACCGCTAGTATCCTGAGCAGCGCCATGGCCTCGATGGCCGATAATTTCTGCGGCAACACCTTTGCCTGAGCTAGTCGTAGCGACCCAAAAGCGAGCAGCAAAGAACTAGCTAGAAGCAATCCTTCAGGCACTATAGTCACCGCCGCTGAAGTGATGGTTTTTAAGATAACGACGGCGTTTTGATCCATCAAATAATACGTCACAAAAATCAGTAGCGCCACGATGACAGCTCCGTAGGTCAACCAGCTAATGATTCGCTGTAAGACTGATTGCAACGGCGTTAGCTGCGGCGAATAGCGTTTCAATTTCTTACTGATTATTCCAGCCTTGGTCTCATCACCAACAGCCGTGACTTTAGCTCGCCCAGAACCAGCCAGGACCGTTGTCGCCGCCAGGACCGTGTCGCCAGGCTGCTTTTCAACCGCAGCCGACTCACCGGTGAGCATACTTTCATTAACCTCTAGGCCTTTCGTGCTGATTAGATCAGCATCAGCCGGCAGCTCGTCGCCAGCTTGCAGCAATATCTCATCGCCAACCACCAATTGATCATACGCCAGCTCAACCACGTCGCCAGCACGCATCACTCTGGCTTTGGGCTGACTCATTAACTCTAGTTTTTTAAGCGCCCGTTTAGCCCTGATTTCTTGGACTATACCGATTAGAACATTGATGGTGATGACAGCAGAAACAAACCAAGCGTCACGATACTGCTCGACGAACAATAGCGCCACCGCCAAAAGATATATACCAATAACTACCGGCACTAAAAGATTTCGCTTAAATATATCTAGGTAGTCGCGCATTAGTTAATACAAATCCTTTGGTAGGCAAGCCCAGCTGCTAGACGCCAGCCATCTAGTGAATTGGCGCCAAGCTGATAGATTTTACTATTTTTAGCCCCAGAGATCATCGCCAGAGTTGGATTATGCGGTGCTAGTGTAGCAGCAGTCTCTGGACAAAGCACCTGTTGCTTTTTCTTGGCCAGCGAAACCGTACTCTTAGCGATACGTCTGACATCGGCTCGGCGCGTAATTACTGAGCTGCCGTCGGCTACTGTACCGATGTTATCTTTCATACATCGCGCCAGCGCCACTTCGTCATGAACTGCTTGTTTCATGAGACTATCTTATCATGAAAGTAGCACCCCAACAGGAGTCATAGCTCCTTTTATTGTACTTATGAACCGTGAACGGTTAGCAGGCGGTCAGAAAACTAAAATCATAAACCATAAACATTTTATATAACACTGTTGAGTATTTTGTTACTATGTGATATAGTCCAATCAGTAAAAAAGAACGGGGCGGACACATGTCTATCGAAGAAACGGTCGTGCTAGGCCAATTCCCTGGCACGGATTTTCAGCCGACATATATATTTTGGTTTACCGTAGCTGGCAGCATTGTTGCGCTGTGGATTTTGCTGGAATTACTCTTTCGCATACACCGCATGACGCACAAAACTCGCCTCGCACACACCGCGCCCTCGACAAACACTATGTATCACAACAGCTAGCTGCTGCACACAAACGTTTGCTATGTTCAGGAGAGAGCAATGCAACACATCTTGAAAGCGCTGGTCAAACATCGAAAGCTGGCATAATACTTTCGGCGTACAGTTGTAATTCCTCGAGCAAAAACCGCTTGTCGTTGTTTGGGTCTTGTTTCGCGAGCTCGCTCAAACGGTGCATAAATTGACTTAATCGACTCTGTTCGCCGCCGTCAAAGAGCATATGCCGCCTATGCGACTCCCAAGCTGTGCGCTCTTCTTCGTTCATAGCGCTTGGGAAATTACGCGCTTTAAACAAGGGCAATAAGCTGCTGAGCCGTTTATCATGAAAGCGGCTCGAAAGATCTGGCGTCAGTTCGCTCGGTTGAGCAGTTCGCGCAACAGCAAGCAAGCGCTCATCAGCATCGTCGTAAAAACCATCATATAGCTGAGCGTCAGGCGAAAGTTCGCGGTGGTTTCGCCGTTCTGCTTGGTCCGCGTCAAGCAGAGCAAGCGCTT
This sequence comes from Candidatus Saccharimonadota bacterium, assembly GCA_002746885.1. GTDB lineage: Bacteria > Patescibacteriota > Saccharimonadia > Saccharimonadales > UBA4665 > JAGXIT01. The sequence goes on along the minus strand of PDRS01000002.1, from coordinate 17,962 downwards.
TTAGAACTACTTCTGGAAACGTTTGATTTGCCTGCAACAGGGTTTTGTGTTTATCGACCACTGCTTTCGTCAGCTGAATCCGTTTCTGCGAGTCGGCATCGAGCACGCTCAGAGGCGCAATGGCAGGACAGCGGTTGAACTGCATCGTTTTCACTGGTAGGCGCGGCGGAGCGTCTGGCTCGCGGTTATATTTCCAGCGCTCAGCCAGTTTTTCGGCTGGCATGTCGAGAAACGGCGTCGGATCATGGCGCAAATCATACACCAGCGCACCTTGCTTTTTAGGGTGCTCGGCTAAGCGAATAGCGACAGTTGTTTTTTCGGCGGCATTATCGTATTTGCCGCTACTGTATACAAACGGTTCATTTTTTTCGACCAGTTGTTTAACCTGCGATTTTTTGCGCATGTTGAGCAGCCAATCAAAAAGTTTTGGCTGGTTTGTACGAATCAGCTGTGCAATTTCCATACTTGCTCTCACATCGGCGAGTGCGTCGTGCGCCTGGCTATGCTCAATACCATTGGCTTTTGCGAGCGACTCTAGTCGATTTCCTGGCTTTCCGTCTACGACCGGCCATTTCATGCCCGCTGGTCGAAGCGCCCGAGTCATCCGAACAACATCGAGCAAATCCCAGCGCCCGCGGTCATCTTTCCACTGCCATTCATACGGATCGTAGAAATTGCGGTAGTGCAAAAAGCGCATGAACTCATCATCGAAACGCACGCTGTTAAATCCGACAAAAACAGTGCCGGGCAGTGCGATTTCGTCATGAAACAAACGTAAAAAGTCTCGTTCTGTGAGACCATCGGCTATCGTTTGCTGCGGGGTTATGCCCGTCAATAGCACCGCGTCGGGTTGAGGCAATACGTCATCGCTCATTTTTATCAGGACATTAACTGGCTCGCCAATCTGCTCAAGTCCAAGCGTTGTACGCTGACCAGCAAATTGCATAATGCGGTCTTCGCGCGGGTTGATTCCGCTCGTTTCGAGGTCATACCAAAAAAATGTCGGTTCACGCATGCGTTCCTCTTTCTGTGCACATGACGTCTATCTGTTTCTGGCCACCTGAACACTGAACGAACAGCTCATACGTCCCGAGAGCTGGCGCTAGTGCTGGCGTCGTGCTTTGCCGAAAACTCATACTTTGTAGTATACGGCAAACTGCTCAATAAGACAGCGCCCGAAATAATCGCCTCGAGCGCAGCTTACATCAGCCAGTCTTCGGACTAGATAATCCCCAGTTTTATATCTGCTTTAGGCGACCGTACCGACGAGCGGCTAGAGCTTGAACGAGTTTTTGCCGATTATAATGCTTGATCCAGATTGCGCACCGTGGCGGGCAAGTTCGTGCAGAACACCCCGCTTACGCATAATGTCGCGCAAACGAGCAATTGATTCAGTGTTGCCAAAGTCGGTTCGAGCCGCAAATTCATCAATCTTTCCACCGCTTACCTGAAAACCTTCGGCCGTTTTTTCTACCGTCCACCTCGGCGTTTCGTTCAAGCGCAAAACTGGCAAGGCTTCGGCTTCGGTTTCTGCATCATGCAATGCCTGCTCTTCGGCAGCTCGTAGCCGTTCAGATTTCACTCGGTTAAAGACAGCGTACAGAAGTTCTTTTACACCGCGGTGCGTTTGCGACGATATCGTAAAAACAGGCGTCGTTTTTGGTAAAACGGTGCGTAAACGCGTTTCAGCCTCCTCGACAAGCTCCGGCAAACTGGCGTCTGTTTTCGTCAACACAACGAGTTTTGCCCGTCCGGCAAGTTTTTCGGAATAGCGCCGTACTTCTTCGTCGATGGTTTGATAATCGCGCACTATATCATCACTCGTCACATCGACGAGATGGAGCAATACAGCAGTACGTTCGACATGGCGTAAAAATTCATCGCCAAGCCCCTTGCCGTCAGCAGCCCCCTCAATAAGACCAGGTATGTCGGCTATAAGTACGCTGCCCGCGCCAGATACTTCCGCCACGCCGAGATTTGGCGTCAGGGTCGTAAATGGGTAGTCGGCAATTTCTGGTCGCGCATTACTCACTACAGAAAGAAATGTTGATTTGCCGGCGTTCGGCAAACCGACAAGTCCGACGTCGGCAATGAGTTTCAGCTCTAAGTGCAGTTCTTTCGTTTCGCCTTCGCCGCCTGGTTCAGCAAATTTCGGCGCTTGACGCGTACTGCTCGTAAAATGCGCATTACCAAAACCTCCTCGGCCGCCCGCGGCAATCACTGCTTCTTGACCGTCTTTCGTAAAGTCGACAAGGTCGACATCGCCGCAGGAAACGACTGTCCCAACCGGCACGCGTACACGAAGATCTGCTCCGTTTTTGCCGCGCCGCCGCACTTTACTGCCGTTACCGCCGCGTTCGGCGCTGAGTTCTTTGTGGTAACGAAAGTCCATGAGCGTGCTGTGGTTGCGACTGGCCACAAATACGACATCGCCGCCCTTGCCGCCGTCGCCGCCGTCTGGGCCGCCGCGATCAACAAACTTTTCGTGGCGAAACGAAACACACCCATTACCGCCATCGCCAGCGGATACGGTTACGACTGCTGTATCAATGAATTTCACGCTAGGTATTATAACCTCTGTGCAACACAATCGCCACCAGACGCAAACCAACTACGGTTTAATCTGTTGGGACGATGAAGATGACCTGAGAGGTAACGGAAAAGTACCGTAGTTTATGCGCCGACAATAGCTGCGGATTAGTTCCGCGTAATATAGTTCGGGTATGCACTTTGAGGGACTATTGCAGAACCGACGCGACCAAAACCAGCAACCCCGTTCATGTCACTTATTTTCATTGTACCGTTGTCGTAAACTTCTTCTACGATACCGACGTGTCCCGCCCATCCAGCTGGCGTCTGAAAAATAGCACCGGCCGTCGGAACAGAACTGACGCGCCAGCCGCTCAGTCGAGCATAGTACGCCCATGTGTTGGCATTACCCCAGTTACCAGGAGCACCGCCTCGGGCAGCTGCGTAGTAGGTACACCACCCCCAGTCGTAACCATTCGCCCCGTAGCGCGGCGAAAAGCTGGTCGAATACACCGATATTGCATTGACGTTACTGCGTCGCGTGACGACAGGAACGATTCGCCCGTCGCGCACAAGAATGCGCTTCCCGACCTGCAGACCATTCTCGGCGTCGTTGTCTTGAATGATTTTGTCGGCAGACGTGCGATATTTGGTTGCAATACTTTGCGGCGTATCGCCATTCTTTACGGTGTGAACTAAGCCACTGACCGGCGGAATAACCAGTTTTGTACCAGCCGCAACAGTGTCGCCAGTCAAACCGTTTGACCACCTAACACTTTCAGACGTTATACCAAACTTCTGCGCAATAGCCGGTACGTTTTCGCCTTCGGCTACAACGTAGTCAGTAATATCGCGCCAGCTTTTCAGGCCGGCTGTAATAACCTGCGGCTTGGCAGCAACACTCGTGTCGCTTGCGCTCACTACCGCAGCAACATGAGCGCTTTGCGCTTGGTTTGCTATGGGCGTTCGTTCGGGCAGGTTGGTTGCCTTTGCGATATTTTCAGCCACATCATAAGAAGTTAGCTTGTCGACCGGACTAACCGCAACCGCCTCAGCCGAAGTCTGAGCAGAAAGCTCCGTTGTGGTATGAGCATGCGAACTCGTCATCACAAAAAACAGTACGCCGCCAAGCAGCAGAAAATTTGCGCTGACAAGCGCAAAGCGAATTAAACGCTTCTTGGCAGCTTTGCGGCGAAGCGATTTATGCAAGCGATTGGTTGCGAGCTGACGACCCTTTTGAAGGCGTTTTGCCGCAATCGATCGGGGGTTGTATGTACTTGTACTAATAATCGTTCTCCTTATAACTCGGCGCTCTCACATGAGTGCTTGAGTCAATTATTTTCCGCGCCCTTTACGTCACCGTAAAACACCTTGCGTCGGTGAACATATGACCTGTTGCACGTAAAATGCAGCCACCTATCCCGTAAAATGGGCGGTGATTGCAGTCTTTAATTGTACTAAATTAGCACACATTATGCAAGAGGGTTTTTTTCCGCTACCCCTGTTATCGTCCGCAAAGTTTGTGGCAATATTTCTCCGCCAACGCTTCGTGTTCTTGGAGTGTTTTTGAAAAGCGAGTTATGCCATCGTCACCGCTTACGAAAAAGAGCCAGTCTGTATCAGCTGGGTTCGCAACCGCTTCAAGCGAGCTTTTGCTAACATTCCCTATAGGGGTGGGCGGGAAGCCCGTATAAAGACGCGTATTGTACGGCGAATCATACGTCACGTCTCGTCCAGCCCCTGCTGGAATCGAAGCGTAAAAAGCCGTCGGATCACTACCGAGAGGCATACCAACCTGCGAACGTTTTATAAACACCTGCGCCGCTTGGGCTCGTTCATCGACGTTGGCGACTTCTTGTTCAACGATTGATGCGAGCGTAATGCCCTCGTACACCGTTAACCCCTGACGCTTAAAGCCGTCCGTGATCGCCGGCGTGAGTTGTTGCTGCATTTGGGCAAGCGACTGCTCAATAATTTCTTTCGCGTTCGTTGTCGCGGTTCGCTGGAAAGTTTCAGGGTAGAGATAGCCTTCGAGTTTTGCGCCAGCCGGCTTGCTTGCTAAAACTGGCGCCGCTTCATATTGCGCAGGCTCAAGCGCCGCGTCTACTTCCGACTCGGAAAAACCTTGGTCGATGAGCGATTGGCGAATCTGATCGAGACGCTGACCAGGCAAGATAGTCACAAGCGTTGTTGTGACTTTTCCATGCGTCAAAATACTGACGATCTCTGGAACACCCTGCGCCTGACTGAGCTTATACGAACCAGCTTGCAGAAAACTACTGAGCTTATGGATTCGCGCATAATATTCAAAGGCACGTTCGCTGCGAATGAGTTTTGCCGCTTTGAGTTTCTGGGCGATATTTTTCACCGATTCGCCCTTTTCTATCACAATGACCTCTGTTCTGTTGCCGCCAACTGGCTGTAGATCCGCCTGATAGCCCCGCCACAGTATCCACCCCGCCACGGTAACAAGTACGCCCAACACCAAAATCACGGCAAGCAACGTCTTCCACGCGTTCCGTTTTGTGCCTCCTGTATTTGTTCGGTGTCCAGATAGCTTATACGCCATGACGGGTCTCTCCTTCGTCAAAATAGCGTTGCAATATCAGCGCGGCCGAAGCGGCATCTATGTCTGCTTTTGTGTATGTTTTGCCGAGCGCGTTGAGCGCCGATATAGCTTCTTCGCTCGACAGTGTTTCATCTGCCGTTGCAACTGGCAAGTCAATGTGACTTTCGAGCGAACGGGCAAATGCTTCGCAGGCTTGGCTCTGAGCGCTTTCACTGCCATCTAGATTGCGCGGTACGCCGACGACCACCAGCCCAACGTCTTCCGCAGTAATGGTCTTTTGCAAGTCAGCAAACAGGGTATCGCTCGCAGGTAGCGTCTTTAGCGGTCGAGGCAGCCGCGCAACCTGATGCGCTAGCGCTAAACCAATACGCTTGCTACCGTAGTCTATTCCAAGGATATATTCGTGAGCGGCCATATTACTTTGCAATGGTGGGTTTTGCGATGGTTATCGTGATTTTGCCAGTGTCTTTCGGTGCTGATGTTACCCAGAACGGTCCGTAACTAACCTCTACATTTGTCACACCGGGCAGCTCGCCGAAAGCTTGTTTGATTTCGCCCGCTTTTTTACCTGCCACTTGCCGCTTTAGGGTTTCGACATCAAGCTCTGGCCCTGCTACCGACTCAATTCGTACGGACACAACCGCGCTCGTAGCACTGCCTGGGTTTTGCTGCGAAAAGACAGCTTTTGCGAGGCCATCGTCGAGAATCTTCTGTTTTTTCGTGTCGATTTGTTCATTCACGCGGGCAAGCACAAGAGTTTTGAGACTGGCTTCGTTTATCCCAAGCATTGTATATGGCACAACTGAGGTGACAGTTACCGCGTCGGCCTCCTCATTCACTTCAACGCTTGTGGTGATTTTCTGCTCTCCAGCAACAAACGTCGAAGGAACAGGCAGCAGTCCCTTGCCCTGCAGAGCGGCTTTCAGCTGGTCTTTGACGGCTGTAGCATCTTTGGCAGCAATTTTGGCCTTGGCAGCGTCGATATCGGCTTGTGCCACTACTTTGACGATATTATCGGTTCCGCCAGAAGTGGATCCAACACCCTTTACGCCAGCTGGTCCGCTCATGTTTGTGCCAGCGGAAAGATTGTAGTCCGTACCCGCTTTGAGCGCCACTATATCGACATTGTTGGTGACGTATTTTACGCAACTGCCGCTAGCGCTGCTGAAAGAATAATCACCACGCTCCTGCGTAATGAAGGTCTTTCCATCACCCGTCACACTTGAGCCAGTCGGAATGTCGCTTGGTACGCCAACGTCGGGAGCGCACTTTGTGATAGTGAATTTGACGGTGCCATCAGCTTTTTCGCCTTTATTTTTCTGGCCGGTAGCTGGAACTTGCTCTGCGAGTGTTTTTTGCTGCGATTCCGCGACAGCAGGCACGATAGCGTTTTCTTCGTCGAGTTCTGGCGTGTTGACATCAAGCGTTAAGTCTAGGTTGCTTTTTATGACTTGCGAATTGGTTTTTATCGCGACAGCAGCCTTTGGAAGCACTTTTGTCGCTACGATCCAACCGGCGACAAGCAACATAACCCCAAAGAGAGCGAGTGTTAAGCGCAGACGGAATTTATTAAAATTCGGCACGGCCAGTTTCTTGTTTTTCTTGACAGGAGTAACATTTGGCTTCACGTCCGCAGCTGCGGCTGGGGCGTCAACAGTATCATCAAGCACCACCTCTTCAGTTGTTTCGGCGGGGGCAAGCGACGTACCAGCAAGCTCGCCAATAGGTGTTTCGGCAGCTGCGCCAGGGTCAAAATCTGCCCCCGAGCCAGCACTGGCGTCGCTCGCAGACAGTGTTTCGTCGACGCTTTCTGGCTCATCGCTCGGCAGATCTGGACGAGGAGGAATAGTCGGTTTGCTCGAGGGGGTTTCAGCCACATGCAATCCAACAAGACCGGCAAGCGGCAACAAACTCGTTTCAGAAGTAACAAGCACGAGGTGTTTTTTACTGGCGTCCGCGGCTCGCTTGAGTAAGCGCATATTGACGATACTCTGTAACACAGTAGCTCGTTTTGGCAGCACCAGCGCAATAATACCGCCCTTCGCTGCAGTAACGCGTTCGATGATTGCTGTTATCTCATCGTCAACATCGACATAAAGCGTTTCTTTTGCGGTAGTACCTTTCACTGTACTCAGTTTCGGTGATTGCGAATTGGCTGCTACGGGTGCACTGCCCGCCGCTCGCTTGCTGTTCTTTTTTGCCTTTGACGCTTTTGATACTGGAGTTTTGGGTGACTTCAGCTTGGGCTTTCCCGCGTTTACGACTATTTTACTTTCTTCGTCAGACATGGAGTATCCTATCTAGCTTTTCTTTTATGGTGTCGCCCGTTGTACCAGTATATTGTACCGTGTCGAGCCCCACGCGCAGCAAGCCCATGGCAGTAACGAAAGTATGGTCGTTGACTTTTCCGCTTTGGTCGACGATGCCGATGACTTGGTCGGGATGAATATGTTCAATGATCGGCTTTCGGGTAAACGGCAGTTTGCTGTACCAATCGCTATCGTGCAAGCGATCGACCAACATTTGCAGACTTGAGCCGCCGCCGCAGAGATAGATACGGTGCGGCAAGTGATCGAGCTTAGTAAACTCGCTGAGCGCAAGTTCAACCCCGCTCACCCAGACATCGAGTACTTTAGAGAGAGCGTTTTCGACATTTTCGAGTTGCTTGGCGGGCACACTATTGGCTGTAAGCCCCAGTTTTAGCTGTTCGGCCCCCTCAAACTCCACGCCAAGGTCACGTTCAATCGCCCGAGTAAATGCGCGGCCGCCAATACCAAACATTTTCGTCCCCTGCACGCCGCCATCATTGACAACAGCTATATCAGTCGTGCCGCCGCCCACGTCCATCAGTATGGCGCTCATGGTCGCCGACTGGTCGTCGCCTATAACAGAGCGCGCTACCGCGAACGGCTCGGCCGCTACGGCTATAAGATCAAGATCGAGCTGTTCAGCCGTACGCTCAAGTGCGCCGATATGGACAAGCGGCGCGAACGCGGTGTAGAGCTGCACTAACACGTCTTTGCCCTGAAACCCGACTGGGTTCGTAACGGAGTATCCGTCTATTTCCATGCCGACAAGTGCGCTGTTTACAAGCTTTACGCTAACATCTTTGCCGCCAAGCTCCCAAGTAAGCTGCTGCTTCGCCTTTGCTTCGGCGCGCTGCTGAACGAGCTTTATGATACGTTCGACTTCTAGCATGTCCATAGCGGTTTCTGGCGTTTTACGCACTACGCGCACCGTTGTGGTTGTCCCCTTCACGAGCTCTCCCGCTATACCGATCACTGCGCTGCGCACGCTAACCCCTGCCTGCTGCTCGGCCTCATTGAGCGCTGCGTCGCAGTTTTCGACCACGCCGCCTATGTCGGCAATAGCTCCAGCTTGCATATCGCTCAGTTTTTGACGAGCACGACCCGTACCAATGATGTCTATACCCGTGTCAGTCACGCGCGCTATGAGCGCTTTGACAAATTCTGTTCCGACATCCAACGCCACGAGGTGTTTTTCAGCGGGCGCTGCTTCTTTGCCGCGCCGAACCCTCGACTTGGCTTTTGCGGCTACCGCATTGGCGCTATCTTTAATAACCTTGACCCTATCAAGCATATACGGATTATTGTAGCACGGTTTTTCGATTTGGCGGGGTAGTTTTCTCGGAAACGAGCTGGCGGTATTTGCGGGCAAGCGTACGGCGCAAATGGTTTACGACACCATTGGCTGCGCCAGCAAAACTCACACCATGGCCGCTTTGATGCGCCGAATACCGGCGCTAGAGGCTTCTTCTTTGAGAATTTTGTAGGTTTTGCCGTTTGGTGTGCCGTCGTCATCTTGGGCAAGCTGGCCAGTGTGATCAACGTGCGGGCCGCCGCAGATTTCCAGACTCACGATAGCATCGTCTGTACCCATTTGGTACACCTTCACCGTGTCACCATAGCGCTCACCAAATGGTCCGATAGCACCCATGTCGAGTGCTTTCTGTGTAGGATATTCGGTATATTTTACCGGATGATCTTCTGCGATCCATTTATTGACGAGCGCTTCGGCGCGAGCAATTTCTTCTGGTGTCATTTTACGGTCAAGGTTAAAGTCAAAACGTAAGCGTTCTTCTGTGATATTACTGCCGTGCTGCCGCAACTCCGGACCAAAAATCTCGCGTAGCGCCGACTGCAGCAAGTGCGTCCCCGTGTGATAACGTTTGTGCTGCATAGTATGACCGCCCAGCCCCCCTTTGAACACTCCTTTTGCTGCCGTTTGGCTCCGAGCGCGCTGTTCAGCCATTTTCGCCTCAAACTGTTCACGCCAGTTTTCGTCAAGCCGAATATCGCGCTTATAGGCTTCTTCGACACTCAACTCTACTGGAAAACCATAGGTATCATACAGCGTGAAGAGAATATCGCCGTGAGTCATCTGGGGCGAAGCCGCGGGCGAAGCGAGAGTGCTTTGTTTTCTTTGGCGAGGTTCCGCTGCATTATCCTTAGCCCGCGCTGGGTTCGGCGCCGTAAACATTCGTTCTAACTCTCTGATTCCTTTGCGCAGCGTTTGGCGAAACGCTTTTTCTTCTTTCACGAGGACGCCAGTTACCAGTTCGCGGTTGGTTTTTACTTCTGGAAAATCTGCTTCGTAAATATCTGCAATCACTGGCACGACCGCTTCGAGGAAATTCTGTTCGATTCCCAACTCAAACGCAAAACGAATAGCGCGGCGCAGCAGGCGGCGCATGACATAGCCTTGTTCTTTATTGCTCGGCGTCACACCGTCTACTGCCAAAAATGTTGCCGCACGCAAATGATCGGCGATGACGCGCATGCTTTCGGTGTGGCTTTCGTACTTCTTGCCGCTCACTATTTCGAGCTTTTCGATGATCGGCCATATGACGCTTATCTTAAACATGTCGTCACTGTTCAGCCGAGCAGCCGCAATCCGTTCTAGCCCAGCGCCAAAGTCAACATTTTGCGCTGGTAGTTTTTCGAAACCGGTTTCAGTGCGCAGGTACTCCATAAAAACGGCGTTGCCTATTTCCAAAAAGCGACCGCAGTCGCAGTTGGGATGGCAGTGCTCGCCCCATTTTTTGTCGTGCTGAATAAAATCAAATTCATAAAAAACTTCGCTGTCAGGCCCGCCTGGTTCGCCCGCAGGCATGTCAGCAATAGCACCAGCGCGACACCACCAGTTCTTGCTCGCATCGTAGAAGAAAATTCGGCCGCCCTGCATACCGTTAGCGGCACCATCTGCCTCCGAGCCGATCGCCACGGTTTTAGCGTCAATGCCTTTTTCACTGAACAGCCGCTGCCACGTCTCAGCCGACTCACTATCCCGCGGGATATTTTGCGCTTCATCGCCTATAAATGCCGTCACATAGAGCTTCTGCGGATCCAGTCCAACCACGTCGGTTAAAAACTCCCAGAACCACGGCAACTGTTCGGCCTTAAAATAATCACCGAAACTCCAGTTGCCAAGCATTTCAAAAAACGTCGTATGCCGGTTGTCGCCCACCTCTTCGATGTCTTGCGCGCGCAAACAGGTTTGACTATCGACAAGCCGCGTTCCATGAGGATGCGGTTCGCCGAGCAAAAACGGTACAAGCGGCTGCATACCGCTGCCAGTAAAAAGTGTGGTCGGGTCATTATCTGGCACCAAACGGGCGCGCGGAATCACCACATGGCCGCGATCGGCAAAAAACGACAGGTAAGCTTTTCGGATATCTTGTGCATTCATGCCCACCATTGTAACAGAGGCAGCTTCGTTGCGAAATCTTACTATCGATAGGCGCTGTACGTTGGCCGGCGAAGGTGGACTTTGAACACCGAGAGTGCAATAACCGATAGTACGAGCACACCGAGAATACTGAGCGGTAGCTCAAGGCCAGCGAGCTGAAATGCCGCGGTCGTGCCGACCGGCGCTACGATGGCAGCTGGACGAACGGTTTGCATCCGATACAGCGCACCATCGCGACTATAGTAGTAGTCGCCCGCGCTGTTCACTGCCAGCTGTTCTCCGCTTGCTACCTGCACCGCTTCAAATGTGCCATACGCAACTTCGTAAATCTTCCCGCCAGCAGAAACTGCAAGCTTGTCGGCAAGTAAACTGACAGTACCTGGCTGGCCGGTTGTATAAAACGCTTTTTTTCGTATGAGAGCAAGGCTATGCGGATCTACCTCAAACAGGGTCGCCCCAGCCACGCCATACAATCGCCCGTCTTTGCTAGCCGCAAGACTGGTTATAGACCCACCTTGCGGCGCTGGCACGCTGCGCGTGCGCACAGTAGCGCGTTTCACATCATACGCAAACAGGGCAGCGTCTTGACCCGAGCCGCCGCCGTACAGAACGCCATCATGGTACGCCAAGCTTGTAATCTTCTCGTTTAAGATAGCTTGTGCAGGGCGTTCGACCGTACGGCTGAGCGGATTGTATATACCCACTGCCCCTTTCGCGTCGGGTGTATGCAGCGCAAAAGCCACTTTGTCTCCCGTAAATGCCAGCGCAGTAATTGATCCGTCCCCTACTTTTATTGCCGCTTCAAAACTAGGCGTCACTGACTTGCGCGAAGGATCATAACGACCTAGCTCGCCAGTTACAGAACCGGCCAATACGGTTTGGCCAAGCGGCAACATACGTGACACAGGGCTTGGCAAAGCCGCCACCATTTTACTCAAACCATCAGGGTCAATCTGCATAATGGCAGACGTAACGCCCTGGGCAGAGGCGTAGACAAGATCATCGTCGCCCATCACAATATCGCCAACCGCCTGATACCCGCCAACGATTGGCGATGGCTTTGCCGCTTTGTACCAACGGCCGCTGCCTCGCATCACGCCTAACTTGCCATCTTCGCTATAGAGCACGCACTGCGTTTCGTTCACCCAGCACGAACCGCGTACTGGCTGCATGCCGCGCGCCGTACCAAGACGCGACACCGACTGAGTTTTTGGACTATATGATCGAAAACCGCCAAAATAGACTGGCGTATCTGGCACTGGCGGTTCTGGAGCCGGTGTTTCAGGGTGCGAGGCGGGCGGAGACACTGTTTGCTCGTTCGGCTGCGTTTCTTCAGACTCGGAATCTTGTTGTTCTGGGGTCGTTTGCTGCGGCGAGGTGCGTGTCTGCTGAGTGCCGTTTTGCGTTCCTGCGGTGTCGCCTGGCGTATCTTCTGACGTTGTTTCACTCGTGGTGCTTTCCTCTTGCTGTTCGCCGCTCTGTTGTTGCTCGTCACCCTGTTCGGTTTCGTTTGTTTCGCTCGTATTTGCCGCGGGAGGGGCAGGCGCAGGCGTTTGGCCGTTTTGGGTGCGCTGTGTTTTTGGCGAATTGGCTGGTCCCGATATTTGTCCGAAAAATGGCTTTCTGTCGATGATCGTCTGCTCGGTCAAGCTATACACCAGCGTTTGAGGCGACGAAGCCGCGGTCGAAAGATACAGCAACCCACCGTATATACCCTCAACTCGTAGACCACCCGTTTCTGCCGGTATATCTCCTAGAGGCAACGATGTTTGCCGCTTTGTCGCTACATTAAAGACCGTCACGTTCGCGGCGTTTCTGTTGCCAAGATATAGTTTCCCCTGTGCATAGGCAGCGCCAGCCTGCACGTCGGGGAGCGTCCCGAGATCGCGCCATGCCGTCGTCTGGTAGTTGTACGCAAAAAGACGCTGCGTTTCACCAGTTGTAGCTGCGAAATAAACCATGCGACCGTCGCCCAGTACAGCCTGCTGAAAGGCTGCGTCGGGCGCAGTTGACGGCGCTTGCTCTGTCACCGCGCCGGTATCGGGATTGACATCATACACATATCCGCGCGTCGTTCCGACTAACACATGGCGGTTCGGCAGTGTTACATAGGCGCGTCCAAGTGCCAGCTTGCCGTCCGTGCGCTGCTCGGCCAAAAGCGTGCGTTTCATTTTTCGCAAATCAATCACTTCTAGCAATGTATTGATGCCCTGCGGTATCGTGACAGCGAGCGGCGTGCCGCGTCTGGTTTTCGTTACCGCCATACCCGCCAGACTCGTGCTGACGAATGGTTTTGCTGCAACCAAGTCTTCGCGTATTTTTTGCGCGGAAACAGCTGAGGTAATGCCAATGCATCCAAGCCACGCTAGAGCGATAGCGGCATAGCCGAAACGTTTGAGGGAAATCGATTTGCGCAAAAACGCAACAACGTGAGCGAGAGACATATTTTCTTCTTTTTGTACTTTTGATATTTGTGCAGTACACGCTTATGGTAACAAACCAAAAAACGACCGTCAAGTGGCAATGTAACTTCTTATCTACGTTGCAGATACTACATCTTTTTACACGACGATACCGCCGCCTAGCACAGTGTCGCCATCGTACAGCACCGCCGATTGACCAGGAGTACTGGCACGAACCGGTTGTTCTAGCAACAACTCACCCCCATCGACTGCGCCGCTCTGGCGAAACGTTGCGGGAACAGGTTCGGCTCGATATCGCGTTCGCACAGCATAGGTTTTGCCCAGCTCTGGCGGATTATGAATCCAGTGCGTTTGCGCGAGATCCAGTTTATTGCGCCAGAGGGAGGAATCCTGAAGGTCGGTCGTCACATAAACTTCATTTGTGGCCATATCTTTGCCGGTAACATAGTAGGGCAAGCCACCGCCCACACCGAGGCCTTGGCGCTGACCAATAGTATAAAAAATAGCGCCATCGTGTTCGCCAACCCGTACGCCATGCTGGTCAATAATGGCTCCGTGGGGCTGTTCGCCAAGCTCATGAAGCAAAAAGTCTTTTATGCCGACCTTTCCGATGAAGCAAATGCCTTGACTATCTTTTTTGTGCGCTGTTGACAGTCCTCGCTTCTCTGCCTCTACGCGCACGGCTGCTTTTGTTTCATATTCGCCGATAGGCATGAGGCTGCGGCTGAGTGCCGTTTCTGTGACTCGGTACAAAAAGTACGTCTGGTCTTTTTCGGGATTTGCGGCAACATGAAGCGATGACACACCCGCGGAGCCGGCGCCAGCATCGGTCAGAATCCTGGCGTAATGCCCCGTGGCTATCATATCAGCACCATCAGCCAAAGACGCCTCAAGAAATAGCTTGAACTTTACTTCTTGATTACACATGATGTCAGGGTTCGGCGTGAGACCTCTGCGATAGCCGTCTATCATGTAGTCCACGACACGATGGCGATACTCCTTTTGAAAATCATAGACCTTGAACGGAATATCAAGTTGCACCGCGACCCGCTGAGCATCCTCATAGTCTTCTTTCCAAGGACATTTCATACCCGGCAGATCTTGGCTCCAGTTCTTCATATACACGCCTGTTACGTCGTACCCTTGCTCTTTTAGCAGCGCCGCCGTAAGCGAACTATCCACTCCGCCGCTCATTCCAACAAACACATTCATGGAGGTATAGTATCCAGTATTGAGCAGCAACTCGCAAGCGAGTGCTCAAACGGCTTACCAGCCGCATTTCAAAAACATACGCAGCGCAGCAGTATGCGCATCACCCATTCACGCTTGTTATTTCTGAATCTCGCTTCCGTACAAACGAGCCTGCTCTTCAAGCTGCTTGTGGATAGCGTTGAGTTCATAGCGCCTACCAACCCAAAACATCGCAAATATGATAGGGACCATGAGAAGCAGCGGCCACCAAATATACACAATTTTTGTTTCGCCAACGCTTTTTTCGCCGTTTTTGCTTCCAGTGGCACTTTGCGTCACCTCGCCTGCCCCAACACCAACCAGCTGCAGAAATGCGGTCGCGCCGTTGGCGTCTGTCGCCTTTACGATGACGCGATAAATACCGGCCGTTTTGTATGTATGACTCAACTCAAAAGTACCAGCAAACGGCTGACTGATGAGATCGGCCGCACTGCCATCGCCCCAGTCGACACTTATGGCGTATGGTCCCGATCCGCCGCTGAGAATAATCGGCCACGTCAGCGGCTTGCCAACCGGCGCGCCAAGTTTTGCGAGATTACTCGTCAGGCTTATTCGCTGTCCGAACGCGGCAAATTGCCCATCCTGAAAAGACACAGTGACTTTATTGCTTTCTGGTCCTGGCTGATCCAAAGCATCAAACACCCTGGCAACAAGCTCGTTGTCGCCGCCAAACAAATCAACCTGCAGACTGTAGCTGCCCCCTTCGCAATTCGCCGACCCGACAAAAATGTTGTTGCTGAAGATTTTTACAAGCAACCCCGTCTTACAAAGACCGCTGACCGTAATAGGGATTTCGGTAAAGGTACGCCCAGAAACAGGCGTCGATATAGTCGCAGGAGTCGTTGGCGGAGGACTCGGAATTTTACCCTGTAGGCCAGTTGTGCCTGATTGTTGCGGATTGGGATTACCCCCAAACTGCGCACGCACTTCAGGAACCGACCCAAAACACAGCATAACACCGAGTAAAAAAGTGGGGATGAGGGGACTATAGTGGAAGCGTCTCATGGGTTATTTTGCTTATGGTATTACTATAAGCATACCCGAAAGCACGTTTCTACGCCAGCTCGACGTACTTAACGACGGCCTGCCTTGCGAAGAACGTTTGCGTTGTAACGCTTTATGGCACGCGGTACCCAGACGATTGCCGCAATCACTACAGCCACCAGCGCGATAGCCCCTACGATCAACGGCAAAGGCAAGACAAAGAAACTTGTTTTTCCAGTGATCAACTGACCCGATTTACCGTAGCCGAAATTGCCCTCCACGGTATACTTGCCCCATGAACCTATCTTGTCCAGCTTGACATTGAAACGGCGCACGCTGTCTGGAAGGACATTGCCCTTTGGCTCTGTGTTGTTGATCTCGGTCGTCTGAATGACTTTGTCGCCTTTCTTGACGACAACCTTGCCAAATGGCTGCTCGTGAGAGGTTCCGGCGTTTTTGAAACGCGCCGTAACGTAAAGATTTTTGTGTGATGTGAAAAATGAGTTAGGATTTTCCATGGCGTCGCCGCTTCGGACATCGAGACTTTCGAGGGTCACGTTTTCGACAATATCACCACTCACCCGAACCAGAATGATAGAGGCCACACTCGCAGAAAGCGTGACGTTTTTGTCGATAGCGTCGTTCGCCGTCACGAAACGCACTGCACCATAGTAGCCGCCCGCAGCTGTATCTTTTGGTATCGTGATGTTTACTTTTACTTCCTTATATTCGCCCTTACCAACGCTCACGTTCGGAATTTCTGAAATGTAACGTTTGAGGCTATGGCTCGGCGCGTACTCGTCAGCTTCAAGTATCAGTGCTGGCTGCCCTTCTTCGCCTTTCGCAACAAAATCATTCACCACCGCCTGAAACTCACCATCCGCTCCAGTGATGTTTTGGACGGTCAAGGTCACAGCGCGCGATTCACCCGGATTCATCGTCACATCTGTACGAACTGGCGAAACTCTGATGCCGTTTCCAGCGGTATCATTTTGCGCATACAACTGGTTTGGCAGTACTGCGCCAAAGATCACAAAAGCTATTGCTAATGATACAGCGAACAAAGAACCGGTTATTTTTTTCATAATTTCCTTTTTGCCTCTACTTACATAATTCGTTCGCTTCCATAATAGCATGAGCGATATGCAGAAAAAAGAAAAACCCACCAAATTGCACAGACGGCTCGCTACTATAGCAGCTAAGATTCACGCAAAATTCATCGTTCGCCGGCGCAGCTAAAACGTTGCGAGTGCAATATATGTGAGCGTACTAACGTACAGTCCTGGCGGTTGGTCAGACGACACGTTGACGATGTAATTAACCGTGTATTTCATGTAGTAGTCCGGGTCGAAATAGCTCGCTATAATGTCGCCGGATACGTATTTGAACACGTTCGGCTGGTTGTAATCCGGTGTCGGCGATCCTCCGCCAATCCCGGCCGGATCCTGACCTGAGCCGGTAGATGCGTTTGCGCGCAAGTTTAGGCCAAATTGACTGGTGCCACGGCGCGATATGTCGGGAGAGGCAATAGCCGGAATGACATTAACACCCGACGTCAAAGTCGTGCCGCTTACCGTAATACTATATCCAAAGTCGGCATTTGTTGCGACAAGCAACTTTGTTTCGTCTGTTGCGGTGCTATCAGGTGATAAATCGCCAAAGTCGATGTAGCTGCCCGTTGCGGTGCTACAGTCTTCTCCGACAATCACGTTTGCAACACAAAACGCAAGATATGGCGGTACAAACGTTTGGATCGAAATCGTGTCGGCTACATAAGCAACCGCCAGGCCCGCAGCATCAGTCGCCGACCCGCTAGCGTCATCGCTTGCAAACACCTCGAGACGACCAAAGTATGTTCCAGGGTTGGCTGGGTTGTCAACATCGGTGAGTTCGTATTCGACAGTACCAGCTACGGCCAGAGACGGCACCCGAGTCAAAACCAACTCATTTGCCGTCGTAGATGAATGTATTGCGAACCCAGTCATGCCGGATTGAGATACGAGTTGTGCGGCAGATATATCCAAACCAGTTGGCGCCACACACGGCTGACCGGGAAACGGGTCGTTACTGCAAAGCTGCAGTCGAATAGACCCCACATTTGCAATGGTTTGGCCAGAAAAACTGAGCCGATACCGAACATCGTTTTCGCCGGCAATATTTGAGTCAACAAGCAACTGTCGGGTAGTGAATTCCGCGGCGGTAGCGTGCTGACCATGAAACAGCGAAACACCGAAAACTGCCAAAAGAAACACAGAGGCGATACTGATTGACCATCGCCTCTGTGTTTTCACGGATTATCCTCCTCGTTTAGAATACACCAACTGCAACAAGTACGAATGCTTGTGTGTAAATACCGGCTGGAGTTGTTGACGAAGCCGCTGCACCAAACGTGTAGGTATTGTTCACGTGAGCAGCTTGTTTGGCGGCGCCAACTTCGCTGAATGAGTCAATCACGAGGCTGCCGTAGGTGTCATCAACACCGTCGTTAGCAGTAGTG
>PDRS01000017.1 GCA_002746885.1 Candidatus Saccharimonadota bacterium | reverse complement strand
ACTCCCTGGGCGTACCGGATAGATAAGAGCTGGACTCTACCTGTCTCCCCGGACAGACTGCAGATATTTATAGAGATCAGAGTCCGCGGAGAGGACAAGCGAAGAGTTTTTGCCAACAACCCGCCTGTAACTCTCCAGGGTCTGCTGGAAGGCATAGAAATCGGGGTCAAGAGAGTAGGCGGCACCGTAGATATTGGTTGCCTCGGCATCCGCCTTACCTCTTATTTCAAGAGCCTCCTTGTTGGCGTCGGAGGTAATCTCCTGCAGGGTTCGTTCAACCTTTCCCAGAATTTTCGCTTTTTCGCCCTCCCCCAGTGAGCGTTTTTCGGCGGCAATCCGTTTCCGTTCGGAGATCATCCGGTCATAGACTTTCAGGCGCACCGATTCGATATAGTTAACCCGTTTGATCATCACATCAATAAGCTCTATGCCATATTGCGGGGTAACCCTTGCCGCAATTTCACGGATCTGTCTTGTTATCTTGTCACGGCCATTTTTCGGCTTGACGCCGATGGTCGCCTGCGAAGTACCGGCGGACATGGTATCGGTTGACCAGTCGGAGCTGCGGATAATCTCGATCAGATCATTTTTATTGACCATATCCCGCACCGTACCGTCAATAATATCACTGAGCAGCGACTGTGCCCGCTGCTGGTTATGCACCGCCTGCAGGAATTTCAGCGCATCGGCGATCCGCCAGCGGGCAGTGGTATCAAGATAGATATAGGTCTTGTCGTTGGTCGGTATCTGATTAGGGTCGCCGTCCCATACCAGGATCTTTTTTTCAAATAATTGAATTTTCTGGATAAAAGGAACCTTGAAATGGGCGCCGGCCCTGGTCACCGGATCTCCCACCGGCCGGCCGAACTGGGTAATAACTGCCTGCCTGCCCTCTTCCAGGATAAAGAAACCGTCATAAATCATGATGATGGCCGCAATAATCAGGGCGATAATGGAAAATTGTCCAAGCTGTTTCATTGTTTTTCTCCTTACTGTATCGCCTTG
>PDRS01000015.1 GCA_002746885.1 Candidatus Saccharimonadota bacterium | reverse complement strand
GGCCGCAGATGGATAATATCATTTTCATCCACCCAGGCATTACCGTTAACCACACTATGGATGCCGCCAAAGCTGATATTGTCGCCATCTTCCACATCATCAGCGCCAGCCATCAGCTCACTGACCGTTATCTGTACCTCCCTGTCTTCAACCCCATCATCATATCGGAATATCTCTGCTTCGGGCCGGTCATTTTCCGGCGCGAAACTGGCATAAATATGGCCCGACAACTCCTCGCCATCAGCAGCAACCGCCGTATAATCAAACTCGGCGGCGCCATACCAGTTCTCCTTGGGGATAAAACTGAATACCCCGTCCTTATTCACAATCTCACCAGAAGAAGAGGTGGTGTTTATCTCTTTCAGGGTAATCGCCGTACCATCCCCATCCCGCAGCAGGGAGTTAACCAGCTCATTATTAAAGACAATACTCTGGTCTTCCCGCAGATAGAGACGATCTCCGATAATCTCCAGCTTATCGGCAACATTTTCCACCTTGACTTCCACCCAGCCAGACTCTGTCTCCCCGTTATTTTTCACTTCAACCATAAAACCGGCATCATCCCCTGCATAGTCCGCATCAGGGGTAAAGATAATCTCGCCGTTATCGACCCGTACCGAGCCATGAGCGGCCTCTTTTACCGTGGAAAACAGAGGCAAATCATCCTTATCAAACGCTTCGGCCATAACGGCGTCAACAGCAAGGGTAAGTGATGAGTCTTCCAGCATATCAGCGGTATATATGGTGGCAGCCTCAGCAGCAGTATCGCTGTCAGCAGACGGCTCGACAGCGCTGTTCTCGCAGCGCTGTTCTCCTGCTCCTCTCCGGCAGCCGTATTATTTTCGGCCGCGTTATTATCAGCTGCTGCTAAAGCCTGATCGCTCTCTTCCGCTGCAACTGTCTGCAAGGTAACTGTCGATGTAACCTCTCCGCCCGCGCCATCGGCAACAACCAGCTCCAGCTCTGTCTCTCCCTGAAAATCCTCCTTCAGGGTAAGGGTATAGATTCCGTCCTTTTCACTTATGGTGCCAGCAGAGGTACTGATCTCCCTTACCTGCAGCGTATCACTATCGACATCGGCAAACAGCCTGCCAAGGGTTGCCTGATCAAATATAAGCGGCTGGCCTTCCTCGATTTCAAGGCTCTCTTTTACCGCCGTCGGCGCATCATTAACGCCATTGACCGCAACCGCAACAAAACCGCTGGTTACCACCTTATCACTGGCGGTAACAGAGTAGGAGAAACCGGCCTTATCACCGGCATAATCGGCATCAGGGGTAAAGAGTATCGACTCCCCGTCAAGCCGCACAGTGCCATGTTCCGCTTTGCCCAGCTCAGCAAAGGTAACACGTTCACCGCACTGATCCATATCGTTCGTCAGCAGCTTGTCAATATCGACAGTCAGCTCCTTATCCTCATCGGTTATGAATTTATCATCGG